>JABDJC010000222.1 GCA_013003395.1 Acidimicrobiia bacterium | reverse complement strand
GCAGGACCTTCCCGGGTTGGGATCGAAGGAAGCGCGATCTCGGTGAGCAGGTACTCGCAGGTGACGAGTTCAGGGTGGTGTTCCTTGATGTAGGACGCGCCGAGACCGCCGCCGTTCTCTTCATCGGCCACGCCGAAGAACACGAGATCTCCCGTCGGTGCCTCCAGTTGTCCCGTGAGGTACGGCTTGAACGCACTTGCCATGCCGGCGGTGACGTTGAGCATGTCAATGGCTCCCCGCCCCCACAGGAAACCGTCCCGGACTTCGCCGCCGAATGGATCGCAGGTCCAGGTCGCTTCATTGACCGGAACGACGTCGAGGTGGCCCATCAGCATCAATGCCGGCGCATCGGGGTCACGGCCCGCGACCCGGTACACGACGCTCTGGCGACCAGGGTGAGGTTCGATCACGGTGCCCGCTGCGCCGAAGTAGTCGGCGAGCGTCTCGACGGACCGCACCTCGTGCCCGCTGTCTGGCGTGCCATCGTTGACGCATCGATTCCTGATGAGTTGGGCAGCCAGATCGAGTGCAGTGGTCATCGGGAGAGACTCCTTGGGGAATGGTCACGAAGCGATTCTTTCCACGTCCGAAAACGGTCGTGTAGCGAGCCGTCAGGTCCCACGCCGTTCCCGCGCTTGCCACGGAGGTGGAACCGGTGCGTCTCGCCGGCATCCGGTGAGACCGCCAGGTAGATGGCTTCTCCGATCGGTGGACCAGCCCGCCACAACAGCCATGACCCGATTCGACGTTTGTATTCGACCGGCTCTCCGAGCTCGTCGCCGAGGGCCAGCAACTCTGCAGGGGCTTCGATCCAGCCGGCTGCAGGAATCCGATAGGAGCGTTGCGGCGTATCCGGCATCTCGTGGGTATGAAAGCGCTCAGTGACGAACGGACGCTCGTGCGGTTTGAGCCACTCGCTCACTCGTCCGAATCCTCGTGGTGCATGAAGATCAGCCTGGCAGAGAACCCGTGCGCCTCGAAGAAGTTCTTGGCGTACCGATGACCTGGCAGAACTTTGGCGTCGAACAAGGTCACTCCGCGGCTCCGCATCTCGGCAAGCGCAGCTTCGATCATTTCGTGTCCGACACCGACTCCTCGCGCTTCGTGTTCGACGTAGATGAGCCGGATCACACCGAGCTGTCGCCCTTCTGCCTGCGGCAGGAGGTCTTCGACTCGCGCCCAGATGAAGCCGAGCGAGACACCGTCCAACTCGCCGAACAGCACGATCGAGTCGGGGTCTTCGAGCAGCGTTTTGAGCGACGCCTCGACGGGTTCGCTCAGACCGTCGGCTGACGACCAGATCGCCTTCAGATTGTTCTGTTCGAGCTCCAGCTCGCGATAGAGACGTTCCAGCTCTTCGAGATCGTCGATCTCCGCCGGTCTGGTGGTGATGTTCACTGAGTCTCCTCGTCCGCCTGTGCCGCACTGCGGGATGGCCAGGGTAGTTTCGCCAGGAGTCGACGAGATCCCCAACGAGATACGAGAAGCATCGCCTCCGCCGCGATCCCGGGCGTCATCTTCGACGTGCCCCAACGGCGATCAGTGAAGACGATGGGCACCTCCTCGATCGCGAGTCCCTCACGGCTGGCCCGCCACGCCATCTCGACCTGAAACCCGTATCCCGATGCCTTACAGGTGGCAGGTTCGAGCGTCCCGAGCGCTTCACGTCGAAACGCCCGAAATCCAGCGGTCATGTCTCGAACAGGGCTGCCGAGGGCCGCCTGAGCGTATCGATTACCCCATCTCGACAGCCACCGTCGGTGGATCGGCCAGCCGGCGACGCCGCCGCCGGCCACGTAGCGGCTTCCGATGGCAACGTCGGCTCCTGCCTGCACTGCTGCCACCAGTCGTGGCACATCGGCCGGATCATGGCTGAAGTCGGCGTCCATCTGGCACACGATGTCACTTGGACCATCAAGGGCCTGACGAAAACCGGCGGCGTATGCGGGGCCGAGACCTGCTTTCTCGGAACGATGAAGCACCGAGACGGCAGAGTTCGCGGCAGCCAACTCGTCGGCGGCGTCGCCCGTGCCATCAGGTGATGCGTCGTCAACGATCAACACGGCGTATCCGGATTCGGTCAGCTTGGAAACGATCGAACGAATGTTCTCGATCTCGTTGTATGTCGGGAGTACGACCAGCGCGTCAGGCGGCACAGTCGCGACAATACTTCTTCTTCTTGTCGGCGAGCTGGCTCACCCGCTTCACCAGGAAGCACGACTGACAGACGAATTCGTCGGAACGAGCGGCGTCTGGCTCCTTGCGCAGCGCGAGCTCCTCCCGCCTGATGTCGCGCAGGGCCGAAGCTTCATCCACGGGAATGACTTCGGCGGCCTCGTCGTCGGTGAGCATTTCGAGCTCTTCCGCTTCGAGCTCGTCGAGCGCTTCGTCGGACTCTTCGTCGTCATCCAGATCGGCGTCGTCGTCATCATCTTCATCGTCGTCGTCGATGATGTCATCGTCATCCGACACGTCGTCATCGTCATCGACCAATGCGTCGATGTCCGGTTCAACGTCGTCGTCGTCGAGCTCGTCGTCGTCGAGCTCTGGATCGTCGATCAGATCGATATCTGGGTCCGCCATCTCAACCTTCCCCTTGGGCAATCCGAGTTGAGTCGGCGGCGAGTATATCCGCTGATCGAACCAAGGCGTTCATATCATCACCTCGAGCGCTCCTCGCACGATTCTCCCGGTGATCGGTGTGGTCCCAACGTACTCGCCGTCAGCCTCTACAGGCCACCCTGGCACGGTTTCGAGGCTGAACGCACCGCCAACGAAACGCTTGACTCCCGAGTGGCGGAGGTGGGTTCCACGCATCACACGTGGCATGAGATCGAATGCTCGTCGCTTGGGCACAGCAAACACCTGAATATCGAACGCGCCGTCGTTGAGCATGGCTTTGGGGGCGACGTTGATTCCGCCGCCGAAGAACTGGCCATTGGCCACAACCACGTTGAGGGCTGTTCCTTCGAACGAGCGCTTGCCGACCACCAGAAGAATCTTGGCTCGCCTGAAGCGCGGCAAGGTCATCCAGAAGGCAGCCATGTACCGCAATCCGCCCAGACGGCGCGGGAGGCGTTCGGCAAGCGGAACCGTTGCGGCAGCGATGCCGATGTCAGCGACATTCAGGAAGTACCGATCCCCGCCAGACCATTCGAGCAACCCAACGTCCACGAGGTACGGGCTCTCTGTGGCGACACGCTTTGCGACCGCATCGAGATCGTGTGGGAGACCGAATGTGCGAATGAAGTCTGAACCCGACCCGGACGGCAGAATGGCCAGTCGAGGTGGTTCTTCCCACCGGTGGCGCATCATCTGGTCGACGACGAGGTTCGTGGTGCCGTCTCCGCCAACCGCAATGAAGTCTCTGACGCCCGAGGCAATCCCCCGATCGACCAGTTCTTGGAGGTGTTCCGGACTTGTCGACACCTCGATCTCCGCATCGATGCCTGCAGAGTCGAGTGCCTGCCGGGCCCGGCTCTCCAGGTCCCTGGCACGTCCCGAGGACGGGTTGACCAGGGCCAACCAGGTCACGACTGACCGCCGGCCGCGACCACGCCGCGGTCGATCGCCTTGATCGCGGTGCGCGCCGTGTCTGCGAGGTCAGGAAACACGTCTCGAATCTGTCGCACCAAATCGAGGACCTGGCGACAGTTGCGGACGAAGTCGCCTCCGGCGACGGCATCGTCATCGAACAAGTCCTCGAGATGCGCCCCCCGAGTCCAGTGATAGATGGAGTTGGTGAACCCGCCGTTCGGCATGCGTGTGGTCGTGAGACCGCTGCGCGTCTCGTCGACGTTGAGCCGCTCGACGATCTCGGTGACCATCCCGGAAAGGACTTCGATGCGTTGAGACGGCCAAACCACCACCTCATCCAGGCCACGGGGTTCGAACACGAACATCGAGATGACGGCAGCCAATTCCTCAGGGGTGAGATCTTCGAAGATTCCGGCCGCGACCGACTCGACGACGGCTACATCCATCTCGTTGTACACGAAACGCAACTTCTCGCCTTTGGGCGTCAGTGCCCATCCATCGGTGTACCCCCACCCCTCCAAGACCTTCAACAACCTGCGGAACTGCCCGACGAGACCACCATCGACCACTCGGCCCGCGCGGCGGCGGAGGCGCACCAGATCCTTCTCTGTCTTCTCGGCGCGCCGCACCCAACGCCGATGGTCTCCGAGCTGTGGACACCCTGCCACCCCGTTGACAGCGCCATCGATCGCCGGCGTCGCCGGAGCGCCGGCTGGGTCGAAGGCGGATAACGCTTCGAGGATCCGGCCCTGATATGCATCGTCGCGAGCGAGGATCGGCGTCGGTAGCGTCAAGGTCCCGAGGCGCGACACCGCAACGCCGAGGGATTCGGGTTTGGTGCGAACCAGGCCGTTGCTCGACAACAAGAGAAGACGGGGGCTCGCTCCGTAGCCACGGGCCATGACGACTGCACGGTCACCTTCCACCTCCAGCACGTCGCCCTCACCGAGGCCCTGGACGAAGTCCCGTAAAGCCGCATGGTGGTCAGTTCCCGCTTCGTCGACGTGGGTCCAGATGTCGCCGTTGTCGCATTCGGCACTCTTGCGATACTCCTCCAGGTCGGCTTCGAGGTCCGCGATCCGGCGCTCGAGGTCGAGCCGTTTCTGCTCAGAACGGAATTGCGCAAACGAAGCGTTGAGCAGCTCTTCGGCTCGTGCCTGGGGATAGTTCGCGATCAGGTTGGCGGCCATGTTGTAGGTAGGTTGAAAACTGGATCGCAACTGGTGACTGCCGGCTGCGGCTATCTCGGCCACCTTTTCGAACGGTACGTGGGGGCTGTGCAGTACGACAGCCGTTCCGGCGGTGTCGATTCCTCTGCGCCCCGCCCGCCCCGTCAGCTGGGTGTAGTCGCCGCCACGTAGCATCTCGTGGGTCTCACCGGTGAACTTCGACAGCTTCTCGATCACGACCGTGCGAGCCGGCATGTTGATCCCGAGCGCCAGCGTTTCCGTGGCGAAGACCACTTTGAGAAGCCCGCCGGTGAACAAGTCCTCAACGGTTTCCTTGAACGCCGGGACCATGCCTGCATGGTGAGCAGCGACACCTTGCTTGAGAGTGTCCACCCAGCGCTCGTAGCCGAGCACCGTCTTGTCGAGCGGATCGAGGTGCGCAGTGCCCTCTTCCGCGCGGCGTTGGATCTCTGCCGCGTCAGCGGGCGTGACCAGTCCCAGACCAGCGGCGCCAACCTGTTGGGCTCCCGCTTCGCAACCAGCTCGGGAGAAGACGAACACGATCGCAGGGAGAAGCCCCTCAGCGGCAAGCGTCTCGACGGTCTCGACACGCCGAGGTGGGAAGAAGCGCCGCACTCTGCCTCGCCCCTTCTTCAGCCGCTTGGCGACCTCTGGATTCGCCTTGCCGCGCTTGAGAATCGGGAGGAGTTCGACCGTGTCGCGATGCCGGTCGTGGAACATGTATTCACTGACGAGCGGGACTGGGCGATGTGTCTCAACGACGAGCTCGGTGTTGCCGCGTCGCGCCTCGACCCATCCTCGGAACTCCTCGGCGTTCGCGATAGTCGCTGACAGGCACACCAGCTGGATCTCGGAAGGAAGATGGATGATCACTTCTTCCCACACCTGCCCGCGGAATCGGTCTTGCAGGTAATGCACTTCGTCGAGAATCACGACCCCGAGATCGTCTAGGGCGCTGCTCTCGGAGTAGATCATGTTCCGCAGGACTTCTGTCGTCATGACGATTATGGGTGCGTCGCCGTTGATGACGTTGTCGCCGGTCAATAGACCGACTTGACCTTCTCCGTGCTCGACTTTGAGGTCGGTGAATTTCTGATTGGACAGAGCCTTGATCGGGGTGGTGTAGAACGCTCTCTTGTCGATCCGCAACGCCCGATCGATCCCGTACTCGGCAACCACCGTCTTGCCCGCTCCGGTCGGAGCGGTGACCACAACCGACGTCCCGTCGTCGATGTGACGCGCCGCTTGGATCTGGAATTTGTCTGGGGCGAATGGAAGCCGGTCGAAGAAATCTGTCATTTCCGCAGAATGAACCGCACGGCGAGGATCGTCAGCTCGTACAGCACATAGAGCGGGCCAGACAGGAGCAACAGGGTGATCGGATCACCCGATGGGGTGATGACTGCGGCTGCGATGACGATGATGAGCACCGCCCAGCGACGCCCTTCTCGCAGTTTCTTCGAGTCGACGACGTTGATGACCGCAGCCCCGAACAAGAAGACGGGAAACTCGAAGGCTGCCCCAAACGCCAGCAGGAATCGCATCGCGAATGTCATGTAGTTCTGTGCTTCGATGACCGGATCGATCTGGTCACCGCCGAAATCGAGAAGGAACGACAGGCCGCGATCGAGCGACCAATAGCCGGCGCTCACGCCGCCGACGAACAACAGCGCAAGCACTCCCGACGCTGGGATCAAGTACTTGCGTTCGCGATCCGTCAGCGCTGGGGCGATGAACCGCCACAGCTGATAGATGACGACCGGACTGGCCAGGATGAGCCCGCCCCACAGCGCCAGTTTCATGAACAGTGCAAACGCACCGGTCGGGTTGAGGAACACCAGCTTTTCGCCAGGTCCGATCACGTCGTTGTACGGACTCGCCAGGAGTTCAAACAGAGGTTCTCTGAAAGCAAAGGCGACGCCGGCTCCGACGAGGATGGCCGCGGCAGATCTGGTGACTCGTGTGCGAAGCTCGTTGAGATGCTCCATGAACGTCATCTGGGTGTCGGTCACGTTGCCTCACTTGCCGTGTCGTCGTCTGGAGCGGTCGCCTGGAGGTCAGGCGGAGTCGCATCGTTCGCTCCGCTCGCATCCGGTGCAAACGTGATCGGCTCGACGGGTGCTGCGGCAGCGTCGAGAGCCGCCCTCGCCGCGGTCTCTCGGGTTGGTTCTGTGTCGGGACCCTCGGACACGGCCGGCCTGCGATTGGGGTCGCGTACCGGTTCGTTGACGCCTTTCTCGATGTCCCGAGCAGCGCCGCGAAGTTCCCGCTCAGCGCGGCGAGCTGTACTTGTGATGTCGCGCCGAGCAGCTCCAATCTCTTTGCGGGCTTCGTCGATCGCGTCGAAGGACTCGCCGTATTGTGAGCGGAGCTCGGCTTCGGTGTCTCTGATCATCGATCGAGCTCGCGCGACGAACTTGCCAGCCTTGCGAGCGAGGTCGGGAAGGCGATCTGGTCCGAACACGATCAAGACGATGATCGCGATCGTGAGGATCTCGGAGAAGTTGATGCTCGACATCTAGGGCGATGCTAGGCCCAAACGAGCATATGGCGGAACCCTCAGGCCTGCATGAACGCCGGATACCAGTCGTCGTCTCCCAGAGCATCAGCAAAAGCCTGAATCTCGGCTTCTGAGATGGGTTCGTCCGTCGGGAGGACTCGGTACTCGACTCCGGTGGCGAGCAGAATGCTGACTACTCGATCGTTCGCCGGCCTGTGCTGGAGGCATTCACAAAAGGGGCATTCGAACATGTACTGTCCGGTTCCCGAATCTGCGACCAGCTCGAGACGCAAGTCTGCGGTCGTCAACTCAATGTCGCCGCAGCGATTGCATGTCGTTCGAATTGTGGTCATCGTTGTCTCCGTGAGGACTTCCAGCGTATGTACCCGAATATCGGTGCCCTGGAACATGGTCTGAAGACATCTTTGATACGGGCGATGACTATTTCGGCCGTAGTCCAAGAGGACTAGTTGCCTGCGCCATACCTCGTCGTGATACGGTCGCGGAGTCCCGCAAGCGATTCTGCCACCCGGTCCCCGCTCAACAGTTCGGCATCGGCACCAAGCCGGAGCAGCAGTCGGGCAGCGACCGCAGGGTCTGAGGCACTGAACCGCACTATCAAGTGGTCTTTCTCGTCGTCGAGTATCTCGACGGGGTAGTAGTCGGCAACCCAACGCGACCGGGGACCCAGACGGATGGTGGCCCTTGCGTCTTCTTCACGAGGGGTGTAGTTCACCACTGGCGGCGGTGGTTCGGCAGGCGGATCGAAGGTTTCGCCGGTGAGTTCGATGTCTCGGATCCGGTCGATTCGAAAGACGCGCTCTGCCTCGGCGTAGCGACAATGCGCCGAGACGTACCAATTGCCCATGGTGGAAAACACCGTCCACGGTTCGATGTCTCGTTCAGTTGTGGCGCCGGTACCGAGTGCGGTGTAGCGAATCGAAACGACCGTCCCGGTACTCGCGGCCTCACGCAACACTCCAACCGCCTCCGGTTCGGCGAAATCGACCACCATCGCTTCTCCGGCATCTGGCAGCAGGACGTTCTGCAACTTCTGCACCGCAGAGGAGAGGGCCGGCATCGCCTGCGCCGACGACACCATGGCCATTCCGGAAGCAAGCAGCGACAGCCCTTCACCGGGCGTGAGCCGCACAGGACGAGAGAAATAGTCGGCCATCTCGACCACCACTTCGTCGTCGTCGAGGTACGCCACCATGAGATCGCCGGGACCGTAGCCAGGCAATCCGCAGACGAAGACGAGGTCGAGGTCTGCGACGAGCTCTTTGCGCGTGTAGCCGAATCGCTTGCACACCTCTTCAACCGTTGCACCCGGGTTGGCGATCACCCACGGCAACATCGCCAGGATCTTGTTGAGGCGCATCGCGGTCTTGGGACTGCTCATGCCACTCCCCTGACTCGATCGATCAGCCGATTGCGCAGCGATTCGGGCTCGAGGATTTCCGCGCCGTCGTCGAACCCGAGCATCCACCCGATGAACGCTTCGATGTTCGCAACCGACATCGTTGCAGTGATGCCTCCTGCGTCGTCCCGATCGATCTCTGTGGTGTGCGGCAGCTGACGTTCGGCCCACCACGCCACCGACTGGTCGAATGTCACGCGAGCACGCAGGTCGTCGGCTCCCGCTTCCCAACCGGCGGCCGGAATGGCGTCAGCTGCTCTGAATCCTTCAGGCCGCACGAACGCCTGTTCAGCACCGTAGGGCTCCAGTTTGCCCATTCGGTCCATTCTGAACGCCTTGACGACGCCCACGTCGGCCGATTCAGGACCAACGAGATACCAGTGGCCTCTGCGATGCACCAGACCGTACGGATACACGGTTCGGTCCTTGTCTCGGTACCGATACCGCAACGCCCTGCGTTCCGCGACACACGTGAACGCGACGGCGAGTTCATCGACCGACTTCCCGAGGTCGGCGGCCAACGGCTCGCCTGCACCAACCATCGGCGCTCCGCCGAGCTTGAACAGACCCGTTGCCCCGCCTGGGCTGCCACCGATGCGGACTGCCTGCGCCGCGAGCCACAACGCCACCCGCTCTTCGTCGGTGAGGCCTGGATCAGCGAGCGCGTAATCCTCCGAAATCACGTAACCGTATTCGACCTCCCACGCGTCGGTCGGTCGCATCTCGATGGGGATGCCGAGTTGGCGCAGCAGGTCCTTGTCGCGCTCGAACATGCGGCGGTACGCCTCGTCGTTCTCGGCGTCGTATCCGGCGACGGTGTGGCGTACTTCCTCAGCAGTGACCGGCCGCTCCACCGTGAGGAGGAACGCCAGAAGATTGAGGATGCGTTCGATGACTTTCTGCATGTGACCACCACGGTATTGCACGAGACGTGCATCGAGAAGGACCCTGGGTCGGAATTGTGAACTCGACGGTCTACAGCGACTCGATCAGCTTCTCCACCCGCTCATCGACCGCCTTGAAGGGATCCTTGCACAGCACGGTCCGCTGCGCCTGGTCGTTGAGTTTCAAGTGCACCCAGTCGACGGTGAAGTCCCGCTTCTTCGCTTTGGCGGCCTTGATGAACTCGCCGCGGAGGCGAGCTCTCGTCGTGGCCGGTGGCTCCGTCATCGCAGACCGAATCGCATCATCGGTGACAACTCGCTCCATCAGTCCCTTGGCTTCCATGATGTAGAAGAGTCCACGGCTCTTGGTGACATCGTGATAGGCGAGGTCGAGCAGCGACAAGCGAGCGCTCGACATGGGCAGGTCGTGTTTTTCGCGATAGCGTTCGATGAGCTGGTGTTTGGCCACCCAATCGCATTCTCGTGCGAGTGAAAGCGGGTCCTTCTCCAAACCGGTGAGCAGGTGCTCCCACATGGCAATCGCACGCTCGACCTCTGGCGGGAAGCCCGTGGTGCGGGAATAGCGCATCGCACGCTCGAGGTACTCCCATTGGATGTCGAGCGCCGACAGCTCCCGACCGTTCGCAAGACGCACCTTGCGCTTGCAGGTGACGTCATGACTGATCTCGCGGATCGCTCTGATCGGATTCTCGAGCGTCATCTCTCTGAACACGACATCGTCCTCGAGCATCTGGAGCAACGCGGTCGTCGTCCCGATCTTCACGTAGTTCATGTACTCGGACATGTTCGAGTCGCCTGCGATCACGTGCAGTCGACGGTACTTCTCGGCGTCGGCATGCGGCTCGTCCCGCGTATTGATGATGGGGCGACTTCTGGTGGTCGCCGAAGAGATGCCTTCCCAGATGTGCTCTGCCCGCTGTGCGAGACAAAACACGGTGCCGCGAGCTGTCTGGAGCAACTTGCCGGCCCCGGCAAAGATCTGCCGAGTGACGAAGAACGGGATCAGCGTGTCGATCACACGTTGGAAGTCGCCTTGGCGGCCGATGAGGTAGTTCTCGTGGCACCCATAAGAGTTGCCGGCCGAGTCGGTGTTGTTCTTGAACAGGTAGATCTGACCCCTGATGCCTTCCTCTTCGAGTCGTTGCTCTGCCGAGTGCAACAAGCCTTCGAGAATGCGTTCGCCCGCCTTGTCGTGAGCGACGACGTCGTAGAGGCTGTCACACTCAGGTGTGGCGTACTCGGGATGCGATCCGACGTCGAGGTAGAGGCGGGCACCGTTCTCGAGGAACACGTTCGAAGAACGCCCCCAGCTGACGACTCTTCGGAACAGGTAGCGGGCGACTTCGTCAGGCGAGAGGCGACGTTGGCCACGCAGCGTGCAGGTCACGCCGTATTCGTTCTCGATTCCGTAGATCCGTCTTCGCATCGCAGGTCAGGCTACCTGCGGACTGTGTCAACCCGCGCCGACAGGCGCTCGCCACGCGCAGGCAGCGTGTGTAGGGCACAATGGAGGCATGGACCCGATCGGAGCGCGCTTCGTCCGCCTGGCAACTCTCGGCGACACCGTGTCAGCCAACATCATGGGCGCACGTCTCGAATCAGAGGGCATCGAAGTTCGAATCCACAGTCAAGGCTTCGGTCCGTATCCGATGACGCTCGGCAACATGGCCGATGCAGAGCTGTGGGTGTTGGAAGACCGCGTCGACGAGGCCTCGCAGATCATGCTCGAAACAGAAGTCATCGACGCATTGGCCGGCTCGCGTTCTTCGGGCGGGAGTCATCAACTCCGAATCGCTGCAGCCGTCACATTGGCCGTCGTGCTTGCCGTTTGGCTCATCCGATTCATGTTCGTCGTCAACAGAATCTCGGCCGAGACCAACCCTGGCTTCTAGCTCCGGGCCTGCGCGATGTCCTCGCCGCTGAGTCTGCGGAACTTGCGCCGACCGTTCTGCCGATCCAGCACTGCTGCCTCCCAATGATCATCGGGAATGGCTCGCTCGTCTGCATCTTGGATCGCGGTGGTCGCCACTCGTACTGCGGTTTCGAGAGGCATGCCGGGGTCGGCTACCGCTGCAAGTGCTTGGCGCAGCTGGTCCTCTTGCCCACCGATCGAACCGAACGCCGTCTCGTCATGCAGCGTCCCGTCGAACTGGACACGAAAGAGTTGCGTCCCCGCCGGGTCGTCGGTGACTTCCGCGACGAGCACCTCGATCTCGTACGGCTTGACCTCGTGCGTGAAGATCTGACCCAACGTCTGGCTGTACGCATTGGCCAGACCCTTAGCCGTGACGTCTGCCCTGTCGTATGCATAACCCTTCAGATCGGCGTACCGGATGCCGGCCACTCGCAACGCCTCGAACTCGTTGAAGCGACCCACCCCGGCGAAGGCCACCTGGTCGTAGATCTCACTGACCTTGTGCAACGCCCGACTGGAGTTCTCGCCGCACAACAGCACGCCGTGCTCATATTCGAGTGCGACGATCGAGCGCCCCCTGCCAACACCTTTACGCGCGAAGTCGGCGCGATCGCGTATCAGTTGCTCGGGCGGGACGTACATCGGCATGCCCATCAGAGACTCTCCAACACGTCGGCGACGGCAGAGGCCACATCAGACTCCGCGAGCTCGTTGAAGCCGTCTGTGGTGACGGTCACGACGTTCGGGTAGATGCCTCTTCTCGGATCCGGACCACCAGTGGCAGCGTCTTCGTCGGCGGCTGCGATCAACGCTCCCACAGCTGCTTTCGTCGCTGCTTCTCGGTCCATCTCCGGGTCGAAAACGCCCTTGAGGTACGCCTTGGCCTCCTGTCCTCCCGAACCAGAGGCGGCGTAATCGGCTTCCTCGTAGCGACCACCGACGACGTCGAATGAGAAGAGCTTGCCGAGTTGAGTTGTTTCGTCGAAGCCGCAATACAACGGAACGACTACGAGGCCCTGCATGGCGAGTGGCAGCTGATTGCGAACCATCGACGACAGATGATTCGCTTTGCCCTCGAGACTCAGCCTGGTGCCTTCCAGCTTCTCGTAGTGCTCGAGTTCGGTTTGCAGCAGGCGGATGAGCTCCATGGCGAGGCCTGCGGTTCCTGAAATCGCCACGGCCGAATACCGGTCGGCGGCGTAGACCTTGCGCATGCGACGATGCGAAATCAGATGGCCAGAGGTTGCGCGCCGGTCGCCGCCCATCAACACGCCATCGGCATATCGCATCGCCAGGATGGTCGTGCCTTCTGGTGCCTTGAGCTCAGATCCGGGCGGGACCGCCCACGTCGGGGTGAGGCCTCGGGTGTTCAGCAGCTCAGCAAAGCTCGACGACGCGATGCTCTCGAGCGGCAATCCGAGGTCGTCGCTCACTCGCCGCCCTTCTGAACGTAGTTCTTGACGAACTCTTCGGCGTTTTCTTCCAAGACGGAGTCGATCTCCTCGAGGATGTCATCGATGCGATCAGTCAGATCCTCGGCGTCGACCGCTTCGGTCGTCTCATCAGTCGCTGCTTCTTGATCGGAGGTGTCACGACCAGTCTGCTTGCGCTCTCTGTCACTCATCTGCGCCTCCCAAGGCTCGGACCAACTCGGCGGCATTCTGGCTGTCGTCGATGAGTCCACCTACAAGCGCCGCTGTACCACGCAGTGGCTCCATCATAGGCACCCGTTTCAGGGCTTCTTCACCAGTGTCGAACACGAGCGAGTCCCAGTTGGCGGCGACCAGTGAGGATCCATACTTTTCGACGCATCTCCCACGAAAGTACGCCCTGGTACGTTCTGGCGGCGTCGAAACGGCCGCCAGGACCTGCTGATCGGTGTATCGCCGCTTGACATGTCCGCTGCGCAGAAGCCGGTAGTAGAGCCCTCGATCGGGATCGACGTCGTGGAACTGGAGGTCGAGAAGCCGCAGCTTCGGGACGTCCCACGCCAAGCCGTCGCGGTCGACGTAGCCCTTCAACAATCGATATTTCGCCACCCAGTCGAGGCGATCTGCGGTCTTCATCACATCTGTCTCGAGATCGGTCAACAGGCCTTCCCATACGGCAAGCACCTCGTCGTATATCTCGCCGAGGTCGGCGCTGCGTACGTGCTTGGCGGCCCACTCGAGGTACTGCCACTGCATCTCGATTGCCGTCATGGTGCGGCCGTCGGCCATGGTCAGACGATGTTTGAGTGTCACGTCGTGGCTGGTCCGCCACACCTCTCGCACCGGGTCGGCGAGCTGCAACGCATCGGGGAGCTGGCCGGCTTCGATGGCCGACAGAATCACTGCAGCGCCACCAAGCTTCAAGAAGGTCTGGGTCTCCGACATCGTGGCGTCGCCGATGATGACGTGAAGACGACGGTACAGCGAGGATTCGGCATGAGGCTCATCGCGGGTGTTGATGATTGGGCGCTTGAGCGTGGTCTCGAGGCCGACCTCCTCCTCGAAGAAATCAGCCCGTTGCGTGATCTGAAACGGGACCTCGGGTCGACCGTTTTCGGATCCGACTTTGCCTGACCCGGTGAGTATCTGGCGAGAGACGAGGTACCCGGTGAAGTGGTGAACGACCTCAGAGAACGGAAGGTCGCGCGCGAGCAGGAAGTTTTCGTGAGCGCCATAGGTGTTGCCCTTGCCATCGCTGTTGTTCTTGTGGATGAACATTCGCTGACCGTCTGGCATCAGTCGACGGGCAGATGCCACCGCTTGCGCCATCACCACTTCGCCGGCCTTGTCATAGAGCGCGGCTTCGTCAGGGTCGTAGCACTCTGGGGTCGAGTATTCGGGATGAGCGTGGTCCACGTACAGCCGAGCACCATTCGTGAGCACGACGTTGACGAGACCGGTCTCCAACTCCCCCGAGTAGGTGTCCTCGAGACCGAACCCGCGAGCATCGCGTCCCGGCGACTCTTCATCAAACGACCACTGGATCCGCGCCCTACCGCCAGCGTACGAATTGATGACGGTGCTGGAGGCCAGCACCGGATTGAAGTCGTGCTGATTCTGGACGGTGATCCCGAACTCGGTCTCGGTGCCGAGTACTTTGTGGATAGGCATCAGGTCAGCCTAGAGGTACTGGCCAGGTGTGACGGCTTCGATCGTCCGGCTCTCGCCCTCACCTTCGATGAGCGTCCTCACGTAGACGATTCGCTCACCCTTCTTGCCAGAAATCCTCGCCCAATCGTCAGGGTTGGTGGTGTTCGGAAGATCTTCGTGCTCTTTGAACTCCTGCGTGATCGCCGCCAGCAGGTCGTCGATCTTGAGGCCCATCGAACCGCCCGAGATCTCTCGCTTGATCGCTTCCTTCTTGGCCCGGCTCACGATGTTCTGGATCATCGCCCCGCTCGAGAAGTCCTTGAAGTAGAGCACCTCGCGATCCCCGTTTGCGTACGTGACCTCGAGGAATCGGTTGGATTCGTCGGTCGAGTACATCTTCGCAACGACTTGCGAGATGGCCGCATCGATGAACGCTGCCGGCGAGCCATGGCCGGCGACTTGGGATTCGTCGAGCGGGATGCGGTCGGTCAGGTAGATCTTGAAGATCTGCGCTGCCGACTCTTCGTTCGGCCGCTCGATCTTGATCTTCACGTCCAGCCGACCTGGTCGCAGAATCGCGGGATCGATGAGGTCTTCACGGTTGGAGGCACCGATCACGATGACGTTCTTCAGTCCCTCTACGCCGTCCAGTTCGGAGAGCAACTGCGGCACGATCGTCGACTCGACATCGGAAGAGATACCGCTCCCCCTCGTCCTGAAGAGTGAGTCCATCTCATCGAAGAACACGATGACCGGGACGCCTTCGTCGGACTTTTCCTTGGCACGCTGGAAGATCAGTCGGATCTGTCGTTCGCTCTCGCCGACATACTTGTTCAAGAGCTCGGGCCCCTTGATGTTCAAGAAGTACGAACGAACATCTTGGTTGCCTGTCTGCTCGGCCACTGCAGCAGCGAGGCTGTTGGCCACTGCCTTGGCGATGAGCGTCTTGCCGCACCCGGGAGGGCCGTAGAGCAGCACGCCCTTTGGCGGCGCCAGTTCGTAGTCGACGAAACGACTCTTGTACACGTACGGCAACTCGACTGCGTCGCGAATGCCCTCAATCTGCTCCCGAAGCCCACCGATGTCTTCGTACGTGACGTTCGGTACCTCTTCGAGGACGAGTTCTTCGACTTCCGGGCGGACGAGCCGTTCGAAGACGAGCCCGGTTCGGGTGTCCATGCGGACGTGGTCACCGATGCGGATGAACACGTCTTCGAGGGGTGAGGCGATCTCTACGACCTTCTCTTCGTCACCGCGACCAAGAACGATCAATCGATTGTCATCCAAGATGTCCTTGATGACGACCACGTCGCCGTTCTTGTCGAACTCCCGCACGTCGACGATGTTGAACGACTCGTTCAGCAGGACCTCTTGGCCCCGCTCCAATGCTTTGACTTCAACCGTCGGTTCGACGTTCACGCGTAGTTTGCGCCCATTGGTGAAGACGTCGGTGGTGCCGTCGTTGTTGACGCCGAGCACCACTCCAAACGGGTTGGGCGGTGCGGTGAGCTTCTCGACCTCCTCACGGAGCAGCGCAAGCTGTTCGCGAGTCTCTTCCAACGCAACAGCGAGCTTCTGATTCTGTCCCGCAGATTGCGAGAGTTGCGACTTGGTGTCGAGTAGTCGTTCTTCGAGAACTCTCACACGACGAGGTGCGTCCTGGAGACGCCGGCGGAGCACGGCGATCTCTTCCTCGAGCATCCTGATGGTGCCCTGTATGTCCTCGGGTTGATCCACGAAAACTCCAGTCAAACGGTTCCTGCTGGCCCTCAGTTTCTATCGGCGCCAATGCCGACAACTTTCGCCAGTATACGAGGGGACCCGTTTTTTCTCGTCCGCGTCTTGGCTTGTGAAGGCCATCACATGCGATACTATGTGCGTTCGAATTGTGAAAGGGTTTCTCGATGAAGGTATGGATCGACCAAGATCTGTGCACAGGTGACGGCCTCTGCGAGGAGATCGCACCGGATGTCTTCGTGCTGCTGGATGACGGTCTCGCGTACGTACGCGAGGGAGACAAGATCTTCGCAGCCTCAGAGGGCAACCCCGAGGGAGCAGCAGGACTCGCTGCCATCCCAGACAGCCAGCTCGACCTAGTAGTCGAGTCGGCTGAAGAATGCCCAGGAGAATGCATCTTCATCGAGCCCTGAGTTCACCACCTCGCAAGACAACCGCAGAAGACCCTCGGCCCAGCCGGGGGTCTTTTGCTGTGTGGAAGTGCGGCGCCGCACGAGAACGCCTTCCGTCGCCGCGTCCTGAAACCGCCGAGCGCGATCAAATTTAATCCGTTGTGCCCCCTCCGCACCTAGCGGTGCTTCCTCCCCCAAACGTCTCCTCCGTCGACGGGGGAGGAGAAAGGCTCCGTCCACCTCGCTAGCGACGCGGGGACCTCTGTCCCCCTCGCGAGCGCAGCGAGTGTTGGGGGGACGCGGCCTCCTAGGCCGCAGGGGGGCATCACCGCACGAGAACCCACTCCGTCGCCGCGTCAGAACCTACGAACGCGATCGACCTTCATCCGTTGTGCCCCCTCCTAGCCTCCCCCAACCGTCTCCTCCGTCGACGGGGGAGGAAAGAACTCTGTCCCCCTCGCGAGCGCAGCGAGTGTTGGGGGGACAGCGGCCCCCTAGGCCGCAGGGGGGCATCACCGCACGAGAACCCAGCCGTGGTGAGCGGTTCTGATCGTTAGCGACCGGCGCGTTTTCTGGCCACCGTTATGAAACCGGTGTGACCGACCATCCGATGATCGGGGCGCACTGAACGTCCGGAGACGCTCCATTCGCGAATCAGTGTTTCGAACGTCATGAAGTCCATGAAGCGCCGTGTCAGTTCCAGCGTCTCGACGAGTTGCTGCACCTGAGGCACGGTCGGGAGGTACGAGCAGAAGATCCCCCCATTGCGCAGACCTTCGACGGCGGCGTCCACCACGCGCCAGGGCTCGGGCACGTCGAGGACGATTCGGTCGGGCGCGACGTCGACCACGTGATCAACGACGTCACCGGAACGGAGTTCGATCTGGGAAGGTGTTCGACCGAAGAACGCGTCTATGCGCTTCTTGGCGTGTCGCCCGTGGTCATCACGTTGCTCGACCGACACGACTCGTCCGTGCTCGCCAACGGCTCGGACGAGCGCAATCGACAGCGCCCCGCTGCCGGTTCCCGCCTCGAGCACCGTGGCACCCGGATAGATGTCAGCCCACATCAGGATTTGGGCCGTGTCTTTCGGGTAGACGACCTGGGCGCCGCGCGGCATCCGCAACACGTAGTCGCTGTACTTGGGGCTCATCGCTGTGAGCTTCCCGCCGGCCGAGCTCTCGACGGTGGCGCCGTCTTCGATGCCGATCAACTCATTGTGGGGAACGCCACCGTGGTGGTAGTGGAAATTGCCGTCCGCCACCAAAGTCACGAGGTAGTGACGGCCCTTGTTGTCGACGAGCAGACACAAGTCGCCTTCGGCGAAAGCCGTCACTGGGTGATGAACGGCAAGACGAAGCCGAGCAGCATCGCTACAACGACGAAAACCACGAGGATCATTACTAGGCGCTCACGGTTTCGGTACATCGGGAGCACTCTACTCACGACCGCTCGGCGCGGCGTCGCTCGACGCCTACCTCGCTACGCTGGCTGCATGAACATTCCGATTCGCAGGATCGCTCGTTGGGGACTGCTGCAGCTGTTCGGCTCGACCCGGCGGCAACAGCCGGGGATGGCGGCCTTTGGAGCCGCGCTTGCCGTCTACGGCTGGTATCGGGACCGCAGCAAACCGGACCGACAGCTCCTCCATCGCCAGACCTTGGTTCCCGGCGAAGAGGTCAAGATCGTCCTCAAGAAGGACACCAGAACGTTCAGGCGGCGCCGCTAGCCGGCGAGACTCAGCCTTTGACGCGGTATACCTCGACGAGGGTCCGTTCGGACTTCTCCCCCTTGCGGCGACCGAACAAGAATGCGGCGGCGATCACCACAACAACGCCGACGGCCACAACGATGCCCATGTTCTTGGCAGCATCGCGAGTCTCACCCACTGCTGATTCGATCTGCCGGAGCTTGAACTCGAGGTCTTGTCTCCCAATAGCCATCAGACCACCTTTTCCTTTTTGGCCAAGCTCGATTTGGTCATCGCAACGAGAATGCCCGCGAGCAGCGCCAACGCAACCGCTGCCAGTACGTATCCCAGAACCGTCCAGTACGGACCTTCTGGCAGAACGTCGAGCAGAAGCCGCAACAGGGCGATCCCGCCGAACAAGGCGGCCAAGGCGAACGCCACCGCGGCGCCGATGGAAAAACCGGCGAACCTCCCGAGGCGCTTCGCAGGCTCGATCGTCTCCTGCTTGAGGTACGCCTTCGACAGGTCGACGAACTCGGTGATGAGCTCGGGAAGCTCACTCATTCGATCCCCAGATGTTGCGCAGCAAATCGATCTCCTTGGCAAGAATCATCTTCTGGCGTTCGAGCCGTTGAACTGTGGAGTCTGTTTCGAGCAGTTCCTGCAACTCTGGTGCGGCCAAACGCATTCGAGAGGCTACCGCATACGAGGCGGCCTCTGGCTCGATCGGGATTTCTGCCATCACGTCAGCCGTGAATCCCCCTTCGCTGAGCGTGGCCGCATACCTCCGGAAGAGCGCAACCACCTCATTGCGTAGTTCGGAGGCGTTGGATTCCGTCGTAGTGATCTCGGACACCATTGCCTCCGGATACGGGTGCCTGTCGAGATGGCGCACGATCCGGAATCTCCGATCGCCGGCTACCGCGAGGAAGAGGCGCCCGTCGGGAGTGTCCCGGCGATCTCTGATCTGCGCCACGGTGCCGACATCGAAGTAGTCCGCTCCACCGCCGACTTCGCTGCCGGAGCGGATGAGCACGACGCCGAACTCCTGGCCGGCGAGCTCGGCAACCATGGTCAGGTAGCGCGGCTCGAACACTTGAAGCACCAGCGACTCCCCCGGCATCAACACCCGGTGGAGTGGAAAGATCGGAAGCGGGAACGACTCGGGCACCAACCAAGTCTACGTACGCTCGAAAGACTGTCCGTAGGCGCCGCTACCATCCGCTCGCATGAAGTCAGAGGCTGAACCGAATCCAGGTTCCCAGAGTCTGGCGAAGCGGAATCTGAGGCCGATCGTCGCTGGCCAGGCGGTTTCCCTGTTCGGCGACTACATCTCGTACTTCACTCTGCCGCTCTACGTTGCCGTGCTCACCAATTCAGAGTCGAAACTCAGTCTTGTGGCAGCAGCCGAGACGCTCCCGATGTTGCTTTTTGGCCTCGTCGCAGGGGTACTGCTCGATCGCGTGGTGTTGCGCAGAAGTCTCATTGCAGCGGACCTCGTGAGGGCCGCCGCCTTCATCGGTCTCGGTCTAGCCATCAGCCGCGGCGTGTCGCAGTGGTGGTTGGCGCTGATCGTTGCTTTCGTCGTTGGATCGATGAGCGTTGTCTTCGACTCCGGTCTTCAGGCAATGCTCCCGACTGCACTCGACGACTCGATGCTCGTCGATGCCAATTCGCAACTGCAGTTGGCGCGGACCGTTGGCATCACCATTGGGCCCGCCGTCGGCGGTTTGCTCGTCACCTGGGCTGGTGGTTTCGACACGGCCTTCTATGTGAATGCGGCGACCTTCATCGTCTCCGCGGCGTTTCTCCGCAGGGTCGTGCCGTTCCGCGCCCATGAACCTCCTCCTCGCACCGTCTTCAAGGAAGAGGTTTTCGGTGGCCTCAAGTTCTTGTGGCGCAACATGACGCTGCGCCTCGCAACTCTCGGTGGAACCGTCACCAACTTCGTGTTCGCCCCCCTCGAGGCCCTGCTCATCTTGTTCGTTCGAGATCGGCTGTCGGGACAGATCGACTGGCCGATGTGGGTCGACTTCATGTTCCGAGACGACGCCGAAATCGGCATGTTCTTCGCGATCCAGGCCGCCATCGCTTCCTTCGGTGTGGCCGTTGCGCCCCGCGTCGCACGTGCGCTTCGGCTCGGCCGCATGTTTGTCGTCGGACTCTTCCTGATGGGAGCCGGCTTCGTGCTCGTCGGCATCTCCAACACGTTCTACGCCGTCATACCGGCCGGAATCGCTCTCGCAGGGGTGACGTGGGTGAACGTGGCAATCGCGACACTCCGTCAACGTATCGCACCACCGGAGATGCTGGGACGGGTGATCGCGGCCTCTCGCACACTGAGTTGGATCGGCCTCCCCGCCGGAGCTGTTGCCGGAGGCATCATCGCCGAGCGGGTCGGTCTGGTGCCGCTCTACATCACCGGCTCGGCGGTCGTTGCGGTGGTCGCACTCGCATTGGGATTCTCATCATTGTGGAGATACGCCGAACCTGCGAGAGCCAAAGGCTGAGAGGCCGCAGGCTACCGGCGTCATCGCTGGAGGGCCGCCACCAACCGATCGACCAGCGCCACTTGTGCCGGATTGAGCAGTTCGGTGGCCGTTTCCGGAGTGACCCATCGCAGCTGATCGATCTCGGGGAACGATTGCAGCCGACCGGATTTCGGTGGCCATTGCATCTCGAACGTACCGAACGAAGCATCATCAACGTCGAGGTCGGCTTCGACTGCCCACGCGAACACGACTTTGCCGGACTTCAGCTTGATCGACCCGAGAGGAATCGAATGGTCGTCTAGATCGAGGGTCAAACCCGTCTCCTCTACGAATTCTCGCCGTGCCGCCTCGATTCGACTCTCACCTGCCTCGATCAGCCCTTTCGGGATCGACCACGAGCCTTCATTGCGTTTGGTCCACAGCGGGCCGCCAGGATGAGCTATCAACACTTCGAGCGGAGACGATCGATACACGAGTATGCCGGCGCTCTCAACCATCCGAGGATTGTATTGAGGGCACCAGAGTCCTGCCTCCTGACTGTCAAAACCCGTATCATCGGGGTGTCGAGGACAGAGGGACGCGTTGGAAACCCCCCGTGTGAGCATCGGTTTGCCCGTATACAACGGCGAGAACTATCTCGCCGAAACGCTCGACTCGCTGCGCGCTCAGACATTCTCCGACATCGAGATCATCATTTCGGACAACGCTTCGACCGACGCAACCGAAGGCATCAGCCGCAAGGCCGCGGCAGAAGACCCTCGAATTCGCTACGTCAGACAGCAGAACAACCTCGGCGCAGCCCCGAACTACAACATCGTGTTCGAGCTTGCCAGAGGTTCGTTGTTCAAATGGTCAGCCCATGACGACCTCTGTCATCCGGACTTCGTCCGCAAATGTGTCGAGGCACTCGACGCGCATCCCCACGCCGTCGGAGCGTTTCCTTTGACGGACATGATCGGGCCGGTGGGCGAACCCGTGGCTCAGAGCGACGCGAGACCGGGATTGGAACGACCTGAGCCTTCACATCGCTTGCAGGCGGTGCTCGCCGAGCGTGACACGTTCCCGGTGTTCGGGGTCTACCGCAGACAAGCGGTTGCCGCCACGAAAGGCCATGGCGGCTATACAGGCAGCGACCGCATCTTGCTCGCTGAGCTCGCTCTCACGGGACGATTGGTGGAAGTTCCTGAGCGGCTCTTCTCGTTTCGCTATCACCCGGATCAGTCGATCGCGATGTCGTCGGCGCGTTGGTTCGACCATCATCGGCGTGAGGCGTGGTTCGACAGTTCGCGCCAGGGCAAATTCGTCTTTCCCTATTGGCGGCGCGTCGCTGGATATGCCGGTGCGGTGAGGAGCGCGCCGCTCACTCGAGGCCAGCGGATGCGTTGTGCGACGACCATTGCGAAGTGGGCGTTGGGATCGTGGAAGGGTCTCACCCTCGACATCGTGTCCCTCCCGGTTCAAATCTCCGACCGGCTCGTCAAACCTTCGTGATCGAGGCGGGGGCTCCTCCGCGAGCGACGCCTCGTAGATCTGCGATCAAACGCCGGAACACCTGACGATGCAACAACCATCCAGAGCCTCCATAGGCGGCGACGCCGACGATGACCGCAACCGGCAAGGCCGCGCCCGGTGCCGGAATCACGGCAACGACGCCGGCAGCGACCGCGGCCATCGCAGCAGTCGGGACCACCGTTGGAGCAATGGCTTCGAAGATGTTGCCTACGGTCAGCGGCAACCGTCGTATGGCGAGTCCGAAGCCTCCCGCTGCCCCGACCGTGCTTGCTGCGAGGACTACGAGGGCAATCGTCTCGAGGTTTCCCGTGTCGACGACCAGCCACAAGCCCGAGACCAGGACCCCAAGGCGAATGAGCACGACCGGCACGGCACTGCCTGGTGCTCCATCTGCGACGAGCAGTGTCGATGCTGCCTGCCACAAGGCGTCAGCTGCGGCCGCGAGCGCCAAGAGAGCCATCGGTGCCGCCACTGCCTGCCACCCGTCGCCGAAGGCGATTGGCACCACGGTCACCGCAACGACAGACAGCCCGACCATTGCCGGCACCGCTACGAGCGCCACCAACCGCAACACCTGGAGATACGCGGCGGCGAACCGATCGCGATCGTCGCGTAGCCGACTCAACACCGGCAACAGACTCCGGTCGATCGCCCATGTCATCCGCTGCCGAATCACGGTCGGGAGGACATATGCCAGGTAGTACACACCGAGGGAACCGTCCGGCAGCGCACGCGCCACAAACCAGTAGTCCACGTTCTTGACGAGGTACATCCCGACTGTCCCGCCGAGGTATCCGGCATTGAAACCAAGGTCCGCGCGCAGGGTGACTGTGCTGAAGCGCAGCTTCGGGAGCCATCGGGCCGCGATCATTGCGCCGAGCAGCAGAATCGCCGGCCTGAGGACTTGGGCGATGATCAGCGCCCAAACCCCGATGTCGGTCAGCGTCGCCATGCCGATTGCGAACAGCGCGAAGACCAGATTCGCGATGAGCGTGACCGCAGTCACGGACCGCTGCCTGAAGCTTCGATACAGCAGTGCTCGGGGCACGGTCGCCGGGAGCCCGAACGTCAATGCGATACCGCCGACAGCGATGAAAGGAGCCGCCGACCGATGATCGAGAAGGTTGGCGATCGGCTGGGCAAACAAGACGCCAAGCAGCGTGAGCACGAGACCGATTCCGAGCGATGTCCAGAAGGTCGTCGCCAGGTCGTCGGCGGACAACTCGTCGCGCTGGACCACTGAGGCACCGAAGCCTGCCGCGCTCGCCATGGACAGGAAGCCGGTGACTGTCGCCACTATCGCCACGATTGCAAAGTCTTCGTCCAACAGAATCCGCGCCAAGATGAACGTGGTGGCCATGGACAGCAGCTGAACGCCAACGGCCTCCACGGCGCTCCACTTGCCACCCGAAAGCGCGGCGTTTCGGAGTGTGCCTTCGCTCACGGTCAGACCGGGAGCACCGTTGGGTCGAGCCCCAGCGATGCGAGGTCAGCCGTGATCTCGGATACGTAGAGCGGGTTCATCACGATCACTGTGTTCGGACGGTACTCCAGCAGCCTCTCCGGCGCGATGATCTCGTGACCGGTACCAGCGACATAGGTGCCTTGGAGGTGCGGGTTGATGTCGACTACGGCAGCGACTCCCTTGGAAATGTCACCGATGGTGTTCAGGAAGGTCGTTCCTTTGCTTCCACCACCCCACAACACAACGCCGTCCTGATGACTTTCGATGAAATCACGCCACCGATCGATCTTCACGTCGACGGCGGCGGCGAAGTCTCGCGTCATCTGATGGAGCGTGGTGCTGTGCTCCTGGAGCGGTGCGGGCTCCCCTCGTTGCAGAGCCGTGGCAAGCAGATACTGGTCGCCGTACGCCGTCACCACCTCTGGCTGCACTCCCGAGACGGAGCCGATCAAGCGACGAAGCGACGCTGAAGTGAAGTAGGAGCAGTGCTCGTAGTAAACGTCCCAAAACGCCTGCTCATCGAGAATTCGTGACGTGTCTGGCACCTCGATGAACAACGCAGAGTCGGGCGTTGCGTCGCGTGCTGCAACGAGCGCGGTGACGAAGGAGCGGACGGGCTGGATGTGCTCGAGGGTGTGGCGACATATGACCAGATCGCCGGTTCCGGCCCCAGTTCCTTCGCCGAAGAACGCCCGTTCAACAGCCACCGTGTCGCGAACATCGGGCGGAAGCCGGCGCTCGTCGGCACTCGGATCCACCCCGATTGCGCTGGCGACGCCCCGCCTGGCGAGGAGCGAGAGGAAGGACCCTTTGCCGCAACCGACCTCGAAGACCGACTTGCCGACGAGATCGTGGCGGTCGACCAACGCATCGGCGAGCCCCTCGGCGAACTCCATGAATCGCGGCGAGAACTCCTGGCTCTCCTCATATGGCTGCGTGTAGTCCACGGCCATAGGGTCGAAGGAGGTGTTGGCGATGAAGCCGCACTGCAGGCAGACAGCCAATTCGATCACACCCGTTGGATAGGCGAGGGCCGCTTCTCGTGAGGGCATGAGCACGCAGCTCTGCACGGGCGCTTGTTCGACGCGATAGAACGGATCGAGCGACGCTGCTCCACAGCTTGGGCAATGCGTCACAGAATGGTGATGGCGGGGTTCGTGACAATCGCTTGCCCGCCTTCGTCGAGGTATTGCCGCTGCTGCGCCAAAATCTCGGCGGTGAAGTTCCACGGCAGGATCAGCAGGTAGTCGGGCCTTCGCTCGAGAATCGCGCTCGGATCGAGGATGGGAATGTCCACGCCCGGCAAGAACTTTCCCTGCTTGGCCGGGTTTCGATCGACTATGAAGTCGATGGTCTCAGAACCGATGCCGGCGAAGTTGAGCAACACGGTGCCTTTCGCCGCCGCGCCGTAGCCGGCAATGGTTTTGCCTTCAGCCTTCAACGAGCCCAGCAGCGACCGCACCTCGTTGCGATGCAGCTCGGCCATCTTCGCGAAGTCTGCGTAATAGGCGTGATCCGACATTCCGAGATCGCTCTCGACATCGAGCATCGCCTGAAGCCGATCCGACTGGCCCGGACTGAACGACGCGTGCAAGCGCAGCGACCCTCCATGGATCGCCAGGTGCTCGACATCGTTGAGATGGAGTCCGTGACGAGCGAACAGATGCTGTACCGAACTCGCTGAGAAATAGCAGTGATGCTCGTGATAGATCGTGTCGTACTCGCAGCGCTCGACAAGGTCTCTCACGTACGGCACTTCCATTGCGACTGCGCCGGAGTCCGCCAGCAGGTTGGCGACGGCTGCGACGAAGTCGTTCTGATCGCTCACGTGCGCCAGGACATTGTTGGCGACGACGAGGTCTGCGGCACGCCCGGCATCTCGTAACGATTCGGAGAGCTCGTAGGTCATGTACCCGCCGATCGTTTCGATACCGAGCTCTCGCGCTCTTGCTGCAGGACCGTGTGCTGGATCGATTCCGAGCACTGAGATTCCGGCCGAAGCGAAGTGCTGCAGCAGGTAGCCATCGTTGCTGGCCGGCTCGACCACGAGCGACGCTTCGTCGAGCGAATACCGTTCGATCAGCGCACGGGCGTTGCGTTGCGCGTGGGCTACGAGTTCGTCTGCGTACGAGGAGAAGTAGTGGTACTCGGGGCCGAACAACTCGGAGGCGGGAAGGCTCTCTCGGATTTGCACCAAAGCGCACGACTCGCAGAACACGACGGTCAGCGGATGAGTCGCTTCCAGTTCGCTACGCCTGTCGGCGGGAACGAGGGCGTCGACCAGAGGCATCGAGCCCATGTCGAGCACAAGCGAGAGCTGCTCGTGCAGACACGAGCGGCACTTCGTGATGACCTCATGCATGTGCGGTCTGTTCGATCAACCGCACGCTCTCGTCCAGGCCGCCCTCCTCGGTGAGTCGTTTCAGATGCTTCACCCGGCTGTATCGATCAATCACGGCGTCGGAAACACCGACGGACGAGAACACCTCGACAAGCTGCGCGATGCCCCGCGCCAACGTCCACTGTGGAGTGGCGTGAGGCAGGACTTCTTCGAATCGATCAAACGACACCCGGTAGTCGCGTCTATCCGGTTCGGCGTCACCGGCAACGATGACTTTGGCGCCTGGAACCGAGTCAGCCACCACGTCGGCGATGTCCCTGACTCGGTAGTTCTCGTGGTTCGACCCGACGTTGAACGGACGACCCCCGACGTCGTCATGCGGGGCGCCGAGTGAAGCCACAGCCGCTCGAGCGATGTCCTCGACGTGCACCAGAGGGCGCCATTGAACGCCGGACGTGCGGAGTACCACTCGGCCGTCGATGAGGGCTCGTGCAACCAACTCGTTGACGACGAGGTCAGTTCGCAAAATGGGCGCCGCCCCGTATGCGGTGGCGCTACGCAGGAGCACGGTCGTGAAGTCTGCGCAGTTCATACCTACGAGTTCGTTTTCGGCCTCGACCTTGGAACGGGCATACGCGGTTTGCGGTCGCAACGGTGCAGATTCATCGAGCCACTCACCGGGTTCTCCTGCGCCGTACGCGCTGCAGGAACCCGCAAACACGAAGCGTGCGACGCCGGCGTCCTTTGCGATTTTCGCGAGCGACAAGGTGGCCTCATGGTTCACTGCCTCGGTGACGCCCGGGTTCAGTTCGCCGAGAGGATCATTCGAAAGAGCGGCGAGATGGATGATCGCGTCATGGCCTGCAACGTCTGAACAGTCGACGTCGCGGATGTCCTTGACGATCTGCGTGACCTCAGGGGACGCGGATCCGACCGGTTCGAGATCGAACAAGCCGGAGTCGAAACCTGTCACCTCGTGCCCGGCATCGAGCAGCTGCCGTGTGACGATGGGACCAATGTATCCCGCGTTGCCGGTGACCAGCACTCGCATACCGATCACCACGTCTTCCAAGGAGGACTGTCCGACTCCCAAAGGCGTTGCAGAAGCATCTTTTCGCGCAGGGTGTCCATGCACTGCCAGAAGCCTTCGTGCTGGAACGCCATGAACTCACCGTCCTTGGCAAGGCGCTCCAGCGGGGTTCGCTCGAATTGCTGATCGTCGCCATCGATGTAGTCGAACACCTCTGGCTCCAGCACGAAGAAACCGCCATTGATCCAGCCTTGATCGATCTGTGGCTTCTCGCTGTACTCGACGATCTGGGAGTCGACGATGTCGAGACGACCGAATCGCGCCGGCGGGCGCACCGCCGTCACGGTTGCGATCTTTCCATGGCTTTCGTGGAATTCGAGTAGAGCTGAGATGTCGACATCACTCACACCGTCGCCCCAGGTGAACATGAACCGTTCGTCTCCGATGCGATCTCTGAGACGGAGTACGCGGCCGCCCGTTTGGGTCCACTTGCCGGTGTCGATCAGCTCGATCCGCCAGTCCTCTTTGCTGCTGTCCTCGACGTCCACCGTCCCGGCGCCGAGGTCGATCGTCATGTCTCGACTGAGCCGGTGGTATTGAGCGAAGTACTCCTTGATGATTTCGCCCTTGTACCCGAGTGCCACGACGAAGTCCTTGTGGCCGTACTGGGCGTAGATCTTCATGATGTGCCACAAGATGGGAAGACCGCCGATCTCGACCATCGGTTTGGGCCGGATCTCGGTCTCTTCGGCCAGACGGGTGCCACGACCGCCTGCCAGAATTATGGTCTTCATCGCACCCTCCCCCCAAAAACCCGCGTGTCTAGCCTCGTGGGAAGGGTCAAGGTATCAAGAAACCTTTGCATTTGCTACCTATCGGCACGCGTACCGGAAGACTTCAGTCTGGAATCGGAGCGGTTCGACATCACGGTTGATACAACAATTGCGAGCGCCACGACGACGGCGGCGGCCACAAACGTCTCTGCGAGGGCGCCCGTGGTGAGGTCGGTTTGGGCCACTCTGACCGCCTCCTCGTACCCTTCGGAGCCAAGCGGAGGCAATTCGATGGTGTCGCGGAGCTGAACATATCGATGCAGACCCCATGCGGTGAGTGCCGAGAGCCCAACCGACAGGCCGAGAAGTCTGAAAACGATGACGAGGCCGGCAGCGGCGCCGCGCTGATCGGGCGTCGCGCTGTCGATGACCGCTGCCGACACCGGAGCCGTCACCAGACCGATTCCCGCACCGAGGATCGCCAGCTGCCATGCCATCGTCAGATACCCGGTGTCCGACCCCCAAATGCTGCCCATCAAGGCGAACCCGACAAGTGCTCCGATGAGACCAACGATCGCCACCGTCCGATACGGGGCGACTTCGGACCATTTGCCGCCGAGGTACGAGGCGATCGCCATCGACGCGGTGAGCGAGCTGAGCACCCACCCGGCAATCACAGCAGATCGTTCCAGATCGAGCTCGATCACGTTGACGAAGAGCGGCACATCGACCATCGCAATCACCAACACCGCACCGACGAGGAAGTTCACTACCACCGCCGCTGACAGCATCCGGCCCTTGAACAGGGCGAGATCGATCAGCGGATCCTTGTCGCGTCGCTGCCACCACACGAAAGTGACAAACGCAATCGCGCTCACCCAGTACAACCACGAAGTCGATCGAGGGGCGCGACCGAGCAACTCGTCGAAACCGCTCACGCTCTGTATATCGGCGCCGCCCAACAGTGCGATGTTCAGCGCGACCAGCCCGACGGTGAGCAGGCTCGCACCGACCCAGTCGAGACCACGACGGCGATCGACCTGGTCGAGATCGGCAAGCACTCTCCAGCCCACAACGATTCCGATAATGGCGAGCGGAACGTTGAGATAGAACTGCCATTGCCACGACAGGAACCGAACCAACATCGCCCCGTACAGCGGACCCCATACCCACCCGAGGGTGTCGATCGCCCCAAGCGTGCCCAGGGCCCGTGCTCGATTGCCCTCTGCGTATACGTCGCCCACCGCGGCCATACCGAGGGGAACCAATGCGCCACCGCCGATGGCGCTGAGGACACGCCCCGCGAGGAACCATTGGAAGTTCGGTGCCAGCGGCACCCAGATCGACCCTACGAGGAAGATCGCCATGGCCGTGACGAACACCCGCCGCCGACCCCATACGTCCGAGAGTCGACCAGCGATCGGCATGATCGCCACGTAGGCGATGAGGTATGCGTTGACGATCCACGCGGCGTCGTCGAGGCCGGCAGGGAGCGGGATGCGGAGATCGCCGATGATCGGGCGAAGCATCGTGGCGACGACCGTGAGGTCGTCGGCGGCGACGAACACCCCGAATGCCACCACCGCGAGAACGGCTCGCGGTGAGCTGCGCGTCACTGAGCCGCTTCGGGCAACTGGATGTCGAACTCAGATCCGAAGTCGTAGAGGCGCAACGTCCAGTCGGTGGTGCCTTCACCCATCTGCGAGGTGAAGGAGGCTTCGAGCACGTGTGACGTGGCCTTGTCGATGAACAGTGTCATCTCGACGGCTTGGTCTGCCACGAGGCCTGCGGTGATGACTTCGAGGCGCTCCGGAGCGGTCGTTCCGGTGATCTTCCAGACGGTGTTCCCGTCGTATTCCGCCTCGCTCATGGTGATGTCAGACAGGTCCTGTGTGAGCAATGGACGCCATCCGTCTTCCGGGTCGAACAAGGCAACCGGATCGAAGCCGAACGTAACCGGAAGGCGCTCCCACGCTCCCGTGACAGGATGGGTGTACCAGGCGTCACCGTCGACTGACACGGCGTCGACCTCGGTCGTGAGACCAAATGCCGAGGCTTGGATGCGGACGGCCGCCGCAGCCGGCGGCGAGTAGCTGCCAATCGCTTCGTTGAACTCGAACAGGCCACCAGTGTCGATGAACACTGGTTCGCCCATGCGGATGAGGTCGAAGCGGGCGCCGGAGGTGGCGTGCATGGCGTCAGCGGTGGTGGCCAGGAGAACCGACGGCTCCGGTGGGGCTGTGGTGTCTGCCGAGCCGCCTCCGCAGGCGGCGGCGACCAGGGCGAGACAGAGGACGAGAAGTGTTCGAGGCATGCGGGAAGGTTACCGGCGTGGTCGCGTTTTGCGACGGACGGACCGTCGAGCGTGCTTAAACGCACCGTATGCGTGGTTTTAAGCACGCTCGACGTGTTTAGTCGGCCGCCTGAGTGTCGGGTTGTCACCTTTCAACCAGGTTGCGTCCTGTTGGCACCTTGCTGCTCGTATGCCCGCTGTCGCACGATGCCAACTACGGATCGAATCCCCAATCGAAAGGATCCCCATGCCACGCTTTCGCTACGCGACGTTGCTTGTCATCGCAATCGTGATTGCAGCCGTCGCTCCCAGCACCGCCGGCGCTGCCGAGGCAACCAGTCAGAACCCGACCTCGACCTCGGCTGTCGACTTCGGGGACTGCACCGAGCTCGCCACAGGCACCGTCGTGGCGCTGTCCGAGCTCCAAGAACGGGTACCGGACGAAGTGCCAGTGTTGAGCCTGACCGATCAAGGCGCCGTGTTCCCCGGCTCTGATGATCTGGGCGTCGTGATCACCCGCGTCTTGGAGTGCGATTCGATCTCGGTAACGCGTGACGGCAAGACGAGGACGCAGGTCG
>JABDJC010000217.1 GCA_013003395.1 Acidimicrobiia bacterium | reverse complement strand
TGCAGAAGCTCTTGGTACCGGGAGTGCAGTAGTCAAAGGTCGCCGTTGCGGTCTACACGAAGGCGATCAGATCGGCACGATCTCCGAGGATTTCATCGTCGGCGCCGTCACGCCACCGCCAACCCTCCGATCGGGCGGCTCGTCGGAGCTCGTCGTTCGGCGGATCACGGCACCGTCACTCGCTCTCGTCGAGCGCCCTCGAGATCGGCCAGACGCCTGACGACGTGTTCGACATGACGACATACATGGCACCGGTCGACTGGCGAAAGGTCGAACGAAACGAGACCCCCGGATCCATGCCAACGAGCGCCACGTGGTCGCCGCCGTCTTTGAGCCAAAAGCCAAGTCCGTACCCTTGCCCGTCGTCGCCCATGTGCGTCGGAGTCGTCATCTGTTCGACCGATCTCGTCGACACGATTTCGCCGGCGAACATTGTCTTCCAAAATGCCGAGACGTCGTTGAGTGTGAGATAGATCCCGCCGTCTCCTATGCCTATCACCGGAAGATGGAAGACATTCGTCCGGCCGTTCCCGAGATACCCGAGCGCTGTGTTGTCAGGGAGATCGTCGGATCGAAAGAAGCCGCCGGCGGTGATACCCGCCGGTTCCAACACCCGTTGGATGACCGCCTCGTGGTACGACCCGGTGACCTTCTCGATGATGATCGCCAAAATGATGAAGCCGCTGTTGTTGTAAGCGAATCTCTCGCCTGGCACGAACACCTGGGGAATGCCATCGACGAGGGGCAAGTAGTCGATCGGCCGCTCCAGGCTATGAACCGACACGTCGAGGGTGTGGTCATCGATGTCCCCGAGCGACTCCTCGTCGAGGTAGTCGCCGACCCCCGACTGGTGGCTCAGGAGATGCGCCACGGTGACCCGCTCGTCGACCATCGGCAGCATGTCATCGAGTATCTCTCGTACCGTGGTCTCCAGCGTGAACTCGCCTGATTCGATGAGCGACATCACGGCCAGAGCGGTCATCCCTTTGGTTGCGCTTGCCGTGGCGAACCGGGTGTCGACACGGTTGGGTATTCGGCGTGCTCGACCGGCGAAGCCCGTTGCGAATTCCTGTACGACGATGTCGCGCTGCGACATCCGCAACGCACCGGAGAAGCCGATCTCATCTGCTACCTGTCGGGCGAGGGCCGTGGGTTGATTCATCACCGCACCCTAAGGACTCGTCACGTGGTCCGTTGGGCGATGACGCGCCGAGCCTGCGCGGCCCACTCACCTGCGAGCAGCGAAGAAACCCAAGGATTTCCATTGACAGATTGCGGTCTACGTGCCTATAAACCGATTCACTAAACCGATTTATCAACCGGATTGGGCTGATGACTTCCTCGGATCGCTACGGACCGACCCGCATGAAAGACGTTGCGTCCGCGGCCGGCGTATCGATGACAACGGTTTCTCTGGTGCTCAACGACAAGGCCGTAGGGATCCCCGCCGAAACGAAGCAGAGGGTGTTGGACGCTGCCGCCGCACTTGGCTATCGCCCCAACGCTCTGGCTGCCAACCTTCGCACCCGGACGTCAGACACCATTGGATTCGTCTCCGACACGATCGCAACTACGCCTTACGCCGGCGCCATGATCCAAGGCGCACAAGACGCGGCGTGGAAGGCGGGCAAGCTGATCCTCACGATCAACACGAATGGTGACCCCGCAGTCGAGGCGTATGCTCTCAATGCGCTCTTGGGACGGCAAGTCGAGGGCATCGTCTACGCGGCGATGTACCACCAGATGATCGAAGTGCCCGCCGCAGCCAAAGAAGTCCCATTGGTGCTCCTCGACGCACGGTCGGCAGATTCAGAAATCCCGTCTGTTGTGCCAGACGAGCGTGGCGGCGCATACGAAGCGACGTCTCACCTGATTTCCCACGGACACAAGCGGATTGGATTCCTCAAAAACACTGCGAGCGTTCCGGCTGCGAACGAGCGGCTCGAAGGCTACCGAGAGGCATTGGAAGCCAACGCGATCGCCTTCGATGGAGAGCTGGTGGTCGCGGGTGATTCTGGGTTGGCAGGTGGCTATGCCGCTGCCATGGCATTGCTGGTCGAGCCGCATCGACCAACCGGCTTGTTCTGTTTCAACGACGCGATGGCTGCAGGGGCAGCCAGGGCAGCGCACGAATTGAACCTCAGAATTCCTGATGACCTCTCGTTGGTGGGTTTCGACAACTTGGAGTTGGTGGCGCCGTTCACCAATCCGCCGCTCACCACGATGCAGCTACCCCATTATGAGATGGGCGTGTGGGCGGTCGAACAGCTGATCAACAGAATCGACGGCGAAGACTTTTCAGTTTTCCACCAGCGGATGCAATGTCCGTTGGTGGAAAGGGCATCGGTGGGACCTCCACCGACAAGAACGTGAGTTCCCGTATGGGTCAGCTCATCAACTAGGAGAGACAAACATGGCGAAACAAGGCACAAGATGGCGCCTCCTCATGCTTGCGATCGGCTTCTCGCTGATCGCAACCGCCTGCGGCAGCGACAGCGGAACAGATTCCGGTACTTCTGATCCAGGCGCGACCACCACGACGGCAGGCGACACCACAGCGACGACGGCTGGCAACGTCGCTCAGTCTTCCGACGAGTCCGAGGTTCCTGAGGGTCGTACCGTCCTGAACCTGGCAACGCACTCCGGTGGCAACCCCGCCGAACTCGAGGCGATCCAGGGATTCATCAATGACTACAACGAGTCGCAAGACGAGTTCTGGATCCTCTACGAGGCGTTCCCGCAGGGCGACTACAACGAGACGGTCGTCGCCTTGGCGCTCACCGATTCGTTGCCATGCATCATCGATGTCGACGGTCCGAACACTCCGAACTGGGCGTGGGCCGGCTACCTGGCTCCGCTTACGATCGACCCGGCCACAGAGGCGAGCTTGCTCGACTCCGTCAAGGGCTATTGGGACGGTGAGCTGTATTCGGTTGGCCAGTTCGACGCAGCGATCGCAGTTCTCGCCAGGCACTCGGACCTGGACGAGCTCGGCCTTCGGACGCCGACCGTCGAAGACCCTTGGACTGGTGACGAGTTCCAGGCGGCACTGGACGCGTACAAGGACTCAGGCAAGTACGACTTCGCCATCGACTTCGGTACCGGGTGGACCGGCGAGTGGTTCCCTTACGGGTTCTCGCCACTGTTGCAGTCCTTTGGCGGCGACCTCATCGATCGCAGCAACTTCGTCGAAGCCGAGGGCGTCCTGAACGGCCCTGAAGCTGTGGCGTGGGGCGAGTGGTGGCAGTCGATGTTCCAAGACGGCTACGCACCGCGGCTTCCTGCCAACCGGGACGAGGGATTCGCCCAAGCCGGACTCGACGGATACGAGGGCGAGACGTACGGCCTGCAGTGGAACGGCATCTGGGCAGCAAACAGCGCGATCGAGAATCTGGGTGACGACGCCGCCTTCCTGCCGGCTCCTGACTTTGGTGCCGGCGCGAAGATCGGTGGAGCGTCGTGGCAGTGGGCCGTTGCGGCGACGTGCGAGCATCCAGAAGCCGCAAGTGCCTACATCGAGTCGACGTTGACGCCGGAGAACATCGGAGCGATCTCCGACGCACAGAACGTGCTTCCAGGTCGTGAAGAGGCTCGTCCATTGACCACCAAGTTCGTGGACGGCGCTCCTTTGGCGATCTTCTACGAGATTTCGGCCGATCAGGCGCTGATTCGTCCGCCAACTCCTGCGTACACGACGATTGCGTCCGTGTTCGAAAAGGGAGCGGCCGACATCGCAGACGGGGCTGACGTACAGTCAACCCTCGACCGCATGGTTGACGAGATCGAAGCAGACATCGAAGCGAACGACGGCTACGGCTTCCCGCTCGACGGGTAGTCCATAGTCAGTGTGGGCCCGGTCCGGACCGGAC
>JABDJC010000190.1 GCA_013003395.1 Acidimicrobiia bacterium | reverse complement strand
GAACGCGCCTTCTGAGCCGAGCGTCACCACTACGTCGGTCGGCCCCGACAGCTGAGGCACGAGATCCCGCGTTTGTCCCTCGGAACCGACCAAGACGGCGAGTTCGTGTTGGTTGGGTACGAGAACACCGATCCGATCCAGCAGAGCGTTCGGCAGGACTTGCGCCGGTGCCGGATTGAGGATGACGAGACCTCGGGCGAGTTCCGCCGTCCGCTCCACGACGTCAAGCGGAATCTCCAGCTGCATCAGCACCACATCTGCCGCCGCAATGACGTCGGCGGCCGGATCCAGGTCGTCGGCGGTGATTGCTCCGTTTGCGCCCTGGCCGACGGCGATCGTGTTTTCGGCGTTGGCATCGACCGCAATCGCAGCCATGCCCGTCGCGGCATCCAATCGGAGCACGTGCGCCGTGTCCACGCCATCAGCTTTCAGCGCCTCGACCAGGCGCCGGCCCTCGGAGTCGGATCCGACGGCGCCGATCATCGAGACCTGGTTGCCGAGTCGGGCAGCCGCGACGGCTTGATTGGCTCCTTTGCCTCCAGGATTGGTGAAGTGTCGACTCGCGAGCACGGTCTCGCCAGGGGAGGGGAACGCCGAAACCATCATCACGACATCGAGGTTGAGACTGCCGACCACTGCGATGCGTGCCATCGCCGCAAGCTACACGCCGTCGGTGCGATTCGGGGTGATGGCCTCCGAGCCGGCGATCGGTGGGATAATCGAGGGGATGCGAGAATTCGAAGACCAGAAGCCGCAGTCCGATCTCGACTCTGACGCGTTGGCGAGCCGCTTGGACAACGCCTCGAGAGCCGTGCCGAAGCACATGGTCGACGACGTCCTCCATCGAGCAATCGAGCTGCAGCTCGGAGAGCAATACGGACTGCAGCCACTCGACGAGGATGCACTGGTGCGCATCGCCCAGGAAGTTGGCATCGACAGCGCCCACCTACGGCGAGCACTTGCCGAGGTTCGGGCCAACCCTCCGACCGCGACCGAGAGTTGGGCGGAGCGCATGTTTGCCCCGGATCGGACTGCCGCCAGTCGGACCGTGGCAATGAGCAGGGAGGAAGCCGAAACAGCTCTCGTGGACTGGATGCGACAGAGCGAAGGGATGCGGATGCGGAGCCGCGTTGCCGACGGTGCGCTCTGGGAGAAAGACAAGCATCTCTTGACCACCTTGCGAATGACGCTACGGATGGGGGACGCTTCGAGTGCAGTTCGAGACGCTCGCGACGTGATTCATAGAGTCCATCCAATATCGCCAGACGAGCAGGTCATCTCGCTCGAAGCCGACTCGTCTGGGATTCAGACGGTCGGCAAAGTCTTGCTCGGTGTCGGGGCAGTCGGCGCCGTTGTGGGTGCGGGGTCCGTTATCGGGGCGACTGACATCGGCCCGTTGCAGAGCGCAGCGATGGCTGCAGGCGGGTTGGCGGTTTGGTCGACGGCCGCAGTGTTCGGAGTCAGGGCGTGGGGCCGCCGACTGCGCGACGGGCTTCGGCGGGCAGTTGATGGGGCAGCGCATCCTGACATTCGCGGACGCGACGACTCGTTGGCCGGGCAGTTCGATCGACTCCGGCGGGAATGGACCTCCGGCAAACGCAGGCGTCCGCTGTGATGAAGGCTCCATACGACGAGATAGGTGGAGCCGAAGCTGTCGAACGCCTGGTGAACGGCTTCTACGACCGCATCGAGGAGGCATATCCGCTCTTGCGCGACATGCTGCCCAACAACACCACGGTGACTCGTCGCAAACTGATTGAGTTTCTCACCGGATGGCTCGGGGGCCCGCAGTTGTACATCGAGAAGTACGGTCATCCGCGACTGCGGATGCGCCACTTTCCCTTCAAGGTGGACACCGAAGCGGCGAGGCAATGGCTCGAAGCCATGTACGCGTCGCTCGACGACCTCGAGTTGGAAGAGCGGGTCGACACGTTCATTCGGGCGCGGTTTCTGCAAACTGCAGCGCACATGCGCAACGTCGACGACGAAGTGGCTGTCCCGTCTGATTGACTGCCGACCGGCAGTCAATCAGTGTCGTCAGCCGGGTGCATGAGAGTGGACGGCGTCGATGACGAACTTCTTCGTACCGAGCAGGCCGCGACGGGCGTCAACTCTCAACTCGCCGTCCCACCGTTCGAGCTTTCCGGGGATCAAGAACTCGACGTCTTCGTGGGTCACGACGTTGTAGCGGTCAATTCGTTTGCCGACCAGATTGGTGTCGACCGACACCTCGGAGGTCTTGCCTCAACCGACTGGGGCAATGAAGTCGAGGGCGATCTTGCCGCCTTTGCGCTTGGCGAGCAGGACGGCTTCTTCGGTGACGGAGATCTTCATGGCTCGCACAACATACATGGTCAGATGATTGTTCCGTGGGCGCGTAGGCTCCGGGTGCGCCAATGAGGGATGGATGCCATGTTCGAGAATGCACTGCGAGCAGCGAAGCTCGACGTCGAGTTCTACAACGCCGTCGAGCACGACGACTCGCTTACCGCCCAAGCTGCCGTGTTCGTAGCGGTCGTGGGAGCACTCACCGGCCTCGGAAGATGGGTGTTCTCCGACGGAAACCTGATTCGCGGGGTGATCATGGGGGTCATCACCAGCTTGGCTGCGTGGTTGCTGTGGTCAGCCATCACCACGTGGGTCGGAGTGCGACTCTTCGACGGCACCTCGGACTTCAAGGAAATGTCGCGAGTACTCGGATTTGCCCACGCCCCGCTGATACTCGGCGTGTTCGGTCCACTGGGTGTGGGCGTCGGTTCCCTGTGGACGGTCGCCTCGGGCATCGTGGCGATTCGTGAAGGCATGGACTTCTCTCTGGGCAAGGCCATCGCCACGGGAGGTGTCGGGCTGATCCTGCGGCTCGTCGCCGGATGGTTCTTGCCCTTCGTGTAGGAGGAACGGTGAGCGTACGGAAGTGTCGATGGTGCGGTGTTGCGTTCAAGAACGCGGGAGGACCGGGCCGACCGAGAGAGTTCTGCAAGCGATCACATCGGCAACGCCTGTACGAAGCAGAACGTGCCGCCGCAAAACTCGGCCTCGGGAGTGACGACGTCCTGGTGTCGAAACGAGAACTCGACGCGTTGCGTGATCGGATCTACGTTCTCGAGGCGGCAGTGGAAGACGTGCGAAGCGATCTCGCCGGGTCGCATGACCTCCAGGACTACGCGGATGCGTACGTGCACCTGTTGGAAGGAGCGCTCAATGTGGTGGGCGCTCGCATCGAACCGCGCGCGATCGGCTCCTAGGCCTCGCCCACAACGATCGTCATCGTCCCCTCGGCCTCTTCTTCGGTTGGCTCTTCGGCGGATGTCTCCTGCTCGGATGATTCCTCTGCAGGCTCGGTCTCGGGGTCCGGTTCGACTTCGACGACTTTCTCTCCGATGCTCAATTCGACTTGGCTGCCCAACTCGAGTGGTTGCTCGATCGCACCAACATCAGATCCGACTGCGGTCACCTTGTAGTCGTAGGTCACCCTGACTTGGTCGCTGCTCGGCGTGTAGCTCGGGAACAGCGCGGCGACGAGCTCTCGACTCATCACGCCAGACTCTATTTCTCGGCTGACCCAGCCATCTGCGGTTGCCTCTTGGTGATAGGTGAGCAGTTCGTAGCCGTTGGGGAGTGCGTCGGTGAAGGCACGTTCGAAGATCGCGCCGTCGTCGGTGCTGTAGGTCGTCAGCGGACCAAATGGACCGAACGCGGCTCTCACGTCCAGCAATTGGCGGTCGAAGGCCCGGTATCCGACCACCGAATCCTTGGACAACTGACAAGCGTCGAGGAGATAGGCGAGGTCGCGAACGTCTTCCTGAACGAACTGGTTCGCTTGCCAGTCGAGGTAGAACGCCGCACCGCGGTCGACACGAGAGTCTGCGTTGAGGAACTCGGTACCGTCGCGTGCGATGATCCACTGACAGTGCCGATTACCGGAGCTGGTGGCGCCTCGGAATCTCCACACCTCTTGATCTTCGCCCTCGGTGAAGGTGACGTTTATCTCGAGCCGATAATCGTCGTATGCGTCTGCGACCGAGCGGAAGCCGGCGGGCTCTGGGTCTCGCAATGGCGTTGTGCCCTCGTCGATCCGCTGGATGCGTTCTGCCAGTTCCTGGCCCAGCCACACCACATCGGCGTCGAGACGCTCGTTTCGGTCAGCGTCGGCGTCGCCATCCCAATGCACATTGACGGTTGCGAGGTATCGATCAGAGGAGAAGACGAGTTGACGTCGCGAGGCGTCGTCCCAGAATTCATTGTCTTGGTTCCAGCTGTTGAGGAACGCGGCTCCGGGGAGACCAGGCAGGTCCTCGACAATGAGGTGGGCTTGTTGAGTAGAGGACGGTTGGAGCGCGAGGGTGAGAAGCGCTTCTGCCCAATCGCCGGCGATTCGGGCGTTTTCCAGTACGTAGATCTCGGTGCTCACGATGCCCACTGTCGGAACCGTCATCTCGGTTCGGAAGCCGCCGTGGAACTCGCTCAGATCGAGATCTTCTCGGACTGCGTCGAGCGCAGTCCACCAGAGGGACAGATCCCCGATGGCTGAAGTGGTGGAAGGATTGAGCCACGCAATTGGCTGTTCCCGATCGATGTCGTTGGGGGTCAGGGTCATGCTCGCGGCAAGCAACTCGTCATCGCTGAGACGTTCGCCTGGTCGGACAAGGCTGTCATCGACGGCGAAGCTCAACATCGGTTCGGCGTCGGGATCGACGATCTCGACGGTCTCCTCGGTCATCTCTGAGCCTGCGGCCGCGCTCGTGGCGTTCAGTGCCGCGAGTTGCGCTTCGAAGTCATCTCCGCCGTCGCCGCCACCGCAGGCGGCAGCGAGCAGGGCAAAGGCGAGTGCTGCGGTGAGCTGTTTGACGGGCTGCATTGACTACTCCGGGTGGTGTTCTCTGGAATGAATCGGACGATCCGCACCGGACTTGAGTTCAACGATCTCCCTCGCCCGGTCTGGGTCGTTCGACCCAAAAGCACGCAGAGTGGTCAGTATGCTGCGATGCGTGCCGATAGGGTCTCATGGCAGATGAAAAGAAGCGGTCTGGTAGACGGCGTGAAGCGAACGCGAAGAAGTCGAGGCTCACCATCGAGCTCGAGAAGCTCGAGAAGCTCGAGCATGATTTCGAGGTGACCGACCCCGAGGAAGTCGAAGCTCGGCTTCGAAGAATGTTCTACGGGCGCCCGGTGGATTGACCGTCCTGCTGATCGCGGCCGTGTTCCGCGGTATCGTGCGGCTCCCGTCCAAAGGAGCCGCATTGGCAACTCCACACATCTCCGCTGAGCCAGGCGACTTCGCCGAGGCCATTCTTCTACCGGGTGACCCCCTTCGCGCGGCGTACATCGCCGAAACGTTCTTGGAGAATGTGCGCCAGGTGAATGACGTGCGGAACATGCTCGGATTCACCGGCTCCTACAAGGACATGCCCGTCTCAGTGATGGGAACCGGCATGGGTATCCCGTCGGCCTCGATCTACATCACCGAGCTCGCCCGTGACTTCGGATGTACGCGTCTCGTGCGCGTCGGATCGTGTGGTGGCATTTCCCAGACTCTGGGTCTTCGCGACGTGGTCATCGCCACTGGAGCGTGCACTGATTCGGCAACCAATCGTGCCAAATACGGCGGATGGGATTTTGCTGCCACAGCGGATTTCGGGCTGGTGAGCGCCTTCAACGACGCTGCTTCAGCCGCAGGGATCGAAGCACGAACGGGACTGGTGCACTCTTCTGATCTGTTCTACAACCCTGCGACGAACGCTCTCGACCTGTGGGACAAGATGGGCGTGCTGGCCGTGGAGATGGAGGCGGCCGGGTTGTACGCCATCGCATCGGAATTCAGGGCCAGGGCCGTGACGGTGCTCACCGTGTCCGACCACCTCCGAACCGCTGCCGAGACCTCGGCGAAGGAGCGCGAGACGACCTTCGACGACATGGTGCGCATTGCACTCGATGGACTGGTGCTCGACGCCGCCTAGACGCCGCCGAACAGCGTCGGGTCGATAAGCTGACCTGGTGAAACGCGCTGCAGTGAATGCTCTCGCTCTGATCGCATTGGCAGCGGTCGTCGGGTTTGGGTTCTCGCTGTACAACCCGCCGGTATCAGAGGGAGCCGTCGTGGCGGTTGGGCCGGTTGCGTCGTTTCCCGCGGGCTCCATCACCGAAGCCGTGCTGACGACCAAGCTCTCGTCGTCGGTGCCTCGAGTATCCGCCAACGCGGTTGACGGCATAGCTGAAGTCCCCGTTCTGGTCGTGGGGATCACCGATGCAGAGTTTCTGGTGCTGTACGCGCCGGATCCGCACCTGGGGTGCAGAGTCAGGCCGGCATCTCTTGCGGACCCGACTGCATACGGCGACCTCGAAGGTGTCGCCTTCATCAATCCGTGCCACGGCGAGATGTACGACATCGCTGGTCGATACGTCGGCGGTCCATCACCGCGCGGTCTCGATCGATTCGAGTCGTATGTCACCGATGGCGTGCTCATGGTTGACCTCACGACATTCACGTTCGGTCCGAGCCGTTGATGACAAGCGGCTGAGCAGCGCGGCAGGTATGCTCCGCGCCGTTCATGCGGCTGTCTTGGGTCGCACGTCAGAGTTGGCGACTCGGGAGTAGGCAGTGCAAGAAGAGGCGCGATGCGTGATCGTTGGCGGCGGTGCGATGGGCGTGGGTTTGCTCTATCACCTGGCGCACGAAGGCTGGACCGACACGATCCTCGTCGAGAAGGGCGAGCTGACCTCGGGTTCGACCTGGCACGCCGCCGGACTCGTACCGCACTTCATCGGCAGCTTGAACATGGCAAAGGTGCACGCATACGGCGCAGAGTTGTACGCAAAGCTCGAAGCCGAGACGGGACTCAACACCGGCTGGCACGGCTGCGGGGCAGTACGTCTCGCAACGAATCAGAACGAAGTCGATTGGTTCCAGTACGTCAGCGGCGTCCTGGATCTGGTCGGCGTCGAGAATCATCTGATCGGTCACGATGAGATCAACCGCCTCCATCCACTGCTCGACCTCGAAGGCGTGAAGCTGGGTTTCCACACGCCGAATGACGGATGGACTGATCCATCGGCGGCGACCAACGCGATGGCGATGGGCGCACGCCAACTCGGTGCGACGATTTCCCGTCACAACCGAGTGCTCGACATGAACCAGTTGTCGGACAAGCGCTGGGAAGTGATCACGGAAAAGGGTCGCATCGTCGCCGAACATGTGGTGAACGCTGCAGGCACCTACGGCCCGCAGCTCGGCGCCATGGTTGGCCTGGACGTTCCGATTGTCTCGATGATCCACCAATACATCGTGACGGGACCCGTCGCCGGGATCCCGGAACTGAACGTCGAGTTGCCGGTCGTCAGGGACCCGAGGGCGTCGTGCTACTACCGCCAGGAACACGACGGGCTCATCATCGGTCCGTACGAAACCGAAGGCTCGAAGCCGTACGGTGTCGAAGGGGTCGATTGGGATCTGACCTTTCATCTCACCCCGCCGGAAGTCGAGCGACTGCTGCCCTGGCTCGGTCTGGCAGGCGAGCGTATTCCTGCGTTCGAAGATGCCGGTATCCGAAAGGTGGTGAGTGGTCCCATCACCCACACGCCTGACGCCGGTTACATGATGGGGCCGGCGCCAGGTCTCGAGAACTATTGGATGTGTGTTGGTGCTTCCATTGGGATAACGCAAGGTCCTGGAGCCGGAAAGTACCTGGCTCAGTGGATGGTGCACGGCCAAACCGAGATCAATGTGGCTGAGATGGACCCGAGACGCTTCGGCCCCTACGCACCAGGCGAGTACACCTTGGCTCGGTCGATCGACGAGTACCACGAGATGTACCAGGTGCGCATGCCGGGCGAATACCGAGAAGCCGGCAGGCCGGTCAAGCAGACACCGCTCTACGACGTCCTGGCGACAAAGGGCGCACAATGGCAAGAGGTGTACGGCTGGGAGCGAGTGCAGTACTTCGCTCCCGATGACGAACCGGAGGTGTATTCGTTCCGCCGCAGCTCGGCGTTCGACGCCATCGGCGAAGAGGTCCGTGGCATTCGTGAACGAGTCGGCATCGCCGACCTGACCGCGTTTGCGAAGTTCGAGGTGACCGGCGCCGACGCGGCGACGTTCCTCGACCGGCTCTCTGCCAACAAGCTTCCCGGCATGGACGGTGGCATCCGTCTGACACACATGCTGACCGATCTCGGCGGCATCGAGTGTGAGATGACGATCACTCGCCTTGGGCCAGAGCGGTTCTATCTCAACAGCGCCATCGTCGGCGAGCATCACGATCTCGATTGGCTCCAATTCCACGTCGAGGCCGACGAGCATGTCACCGTCACCGACGTCACCGATGACTTCGGCATCCTGGCGGTCACCGGTCCGCGCTCTCGTGAGCTGTTGAGTGATCTCACCGATGCCGATCTCACGAATGATTCGTTCCGGTGGCTCACCGCGCAGGAGATCGAGGTCGCCGGTGTCCCGTGCATCGCGCTACGCGTCTCGTATGTCGGAGAACTCGGATGGGAACTCCATCATCCGCTCGACCGGATGCTCGAGCTGTACGAAGCGATCCACAAGGCGGGCGCTCCACACGGTTTGGTCGACTTCGGTAGCCGGGCGATGAACGTGATGCGCATCGAGAAGGCGTACAAGGCGTGGGGGAGCGAGCTCACGACTGAGATCACCCCGGTCGAGGCTGATATCGAACGGTTTGTCGACTACGGCAAGGAATTCAAGGGCAAGGCAGCGACACTGGCGCGCAGAGGTTCCGACCTCGACATGGTGTGCGTGTACGGCGAGCTCGATGCCGACGACGCCGACTGTCGCGGTAACGAGCCGGTCTACAAGGACGGCCAGATGATCGGGTTGACCACAAGCGGAACGTTTGCGCACTCACTCGGAAAAAGCCTCTTCTTTGCCTACGTCCACCCCGATTTCTGCGCGGCAGGCACAGACCTGGAAGTGCAGGTCCTGGGGCAGCGCCGCAACGCAACGCTGCAAGCCGACCCGGCATGGGATCCGAAGAGCGAGAGATTGCGAGTCTGATGTCCGAACGGAGAGGTAGAGCTGCTCGAGTGGCCGCCCGTGCGGCCGGACCCACAGAAGCGGAACGGGCAGTTCGTCCGGGTCTCACCGGCGGCCGGTACCGGCCACTGAGCGAATCGGACATGCAGCGGATCTACGAGACCGCGCTGTACCTCCTCGAGACCGTCGGAATGGGTACCCCGGTGCCCGAGTTCGTCGAGGCGGTGACCGAAGCAGGCGGCAGTTTCGAAAACGGTCGCCTGCTGTTCCCCCGGACCCTCATCGAGCGCGGCATCGAGCTGGCAGCGAAGTCGTTCGTGTGGCACGGTCTCGACGAGAACCGGAGTATCGAACTGATCGGCGAAAAGGTGCACTTCGGCACCGCGGGCGCAGCGGTCCTGATGCTCGACCACAAGACACGGCGGTTCCGCGAGTCCACCACCGAGGACCTCTACGACTTGGCGCGTCTGGCCGACGTACTCGAGCACATCCACTTCTTTGTGCGACCGGTGGTGGCCCGCAACACCGCAGACTCCCGAGAACTCGACATCAACACCGCCTACGCCATCATGGCGGGGACGACCAAGCCGATTGGCACCTCGTACTTCCGCCCCGAGCACGTGTACGAGACCGTGGAGATGTTCGACATGGTGCTTGGTGGGGAAGGCGAATTCCGCAAAAGACCGTTCCTCGTGGCGAACAACACGTTTGTGGTGCCTCCGATGCGATTCGCCTACGAGTCGGCTGAATGCATGGTGGCGCAGGTGCGCACGGGCATGCCAATCAATCTGCTCTCTGCCGGCCAAGCCGGTGCCACGTCACCGGCGACGCTCGGCGGATCCGTGGTGCAGGCCTTGGCTGAGTGTCTGGCGGCACTCACCTGCGTGAATCTCATGAACCCTGGCCATCCTTGCGTGATGGGGCTCTGGCCGTTCGTGTCAGATCTCAGGACCGGCGCCATGAGCGGTGGCAGCGGGGAAGAGGCGCTGCTGTCGGCGGCCTCGGCGCAGATCGCGAACTGGCTGGGGTTGCCTTCTGGAGTGCCGGCCGGGATGGCTGACTCGAAGCTTCCCGATGCCCAAGCCGGCCATGAGAAGGGTCTCAACGTTGCCCTCGTGGCGAATTCAGGATCGAACCTGGTGTACGAGTCAGCCGGAATGCTGGCGTCGCTGCTGTCGTGCTCGCTGGAGATGATGGTCATCGACAACGACCTTCTCGGTGCGGCGAACCGGAC
>JABDJC010000166.1 GCA_013003395.1 Acidimicrobiia bacterium | reverse complement strand
ATGCCATCCAGCGCTTCTTGCGTGGCCTGTATCGCACGGTTGGCTAAGGGGAGTGCGGCGAGATGGACGACGTAGTCAGGTTGGATCGTCGACAGATGGCGACGCAGATCGTCCTTGTATGACGTTGTGCCATACACCATGTGTGCTCCTGCGAGTAATACATCCAACCGGTACTGCGTGTTCTCGATGAACGTAAGCGGTGTCGGATGGATGTACCGATGGAAGTAATCGAGCGCCCAAACTTCGTGTCCCGCGTCAAGCAGGCTTCGAGTCGTATGGCTGCCGACAAAGCCGACGCCACCGGTGATGAGTATCCGTGCCATGACCACACCTCAGCATCAAAGCCTGCGCTGGCGCACTCAACGTTTCGTTCCCGCCAGTACAGACTACGCGTCAGCACACGAGTTCGGGACAGGAGAATCACTCGGTCATTGCCACCTTTTCGGCAGACGCAAGACGCGAAAGGACCTCGCCCGAAGGCGAGGTCCTGCTCCAACGGATGTTGCGTCAGGCGGGCAGGCGGCTGTCCGTGCCAGCACGGAAGTCGATCGGGATGTCGCCGATGTAGTCCTTGAGCAAGTGGTTCGGCGTGTTCTCGATAGTGGCGATCTTCTCTCGCATCGCATCGAGGACGTCCACCTCGGATCGGTCGTACACATCTCCGGACAGAAGGCGGAGAATCTCCAACTTGTACTGAGGGTGCGTGACGAAGTGCGTGAAGAGATGCAGCAACTTGTAGTAGAGCAGGATGAACTCGTACCAGACGTCGACGCCGCTCTTGAGCTGGACCGTGTAGTCATCGAAGGCCGACTCGCTGACGTCTCCGGTTTCGAGCGCCTTGAGGATCGAGTCCTTGGCGTACGCCGCGCTGTGGATGGCGACGCTGACACCCGAGGAGAAGATCGGGTCGACGAACCGGGCTGCATCACCGATGAGCACGAAGCCGTTACCGGCGAACTTCTTCATCGAGTAGCTGTAGTCGGCTTCTGCGGCGTAGTCGCGTACCTTGGTGGCGCCAACCAACGCCTTTTCCAGGTCAGGGTTCGTGCGAACCATGTCTTCAAACCAATCACCGATCTTCTTACCTGACTGCTTGAAGACTTCCTTCTCGGCGACGACGCCGAAAGAGGTGACGGTTTCGGAAATCGGGATCTGCCATGCCCAGCCTCGCTCGGCCGGCAGGAAGTAGATGTGGATGTAGTCCTCAGCATGCTCTGGACCTAGGTCGGCGTTCTCGTACCAAGCGTGGACGGCGAACTGATTGAAGATCGGATCTCGTCCCTTGAGTCCCAGCTGGGTGCCGAGAATGGTGTTGCGACCGCTGGCGTCGACGACGATCTTCGCCGGAATGTCGACCTTCTGGCCGGAAATGTCCACGCGGATGCCATTGGCCGTTTGGGTCTCTTCGTCGAAGAGCACCTCACGCACCCCAACACCTTGGAAGATCTTGGCGCCTGACTTCTGCGCGTGCTTGAGCAGCGCGAGGTCGAACTTGGCGCGTTCCACGTGATAGGTGTAGTCCTGGTCGACGCCTTCGAGCGGGTAGTCCTTGAAGATCATCTTGAACAGGCCGCTCGTCTTCGACGGGTGCCAAGCAGCGCCTGGCTTCTTGTTGAAGCCTTCCTTCTCCATGGTCTCGAGAAAGCCGATCTCTTCGAATACCCGTGAGGTCGATGGAACGAGAGACTCGCCGATGTGGAAGCGAGGATGAATCGCTTTCTCGTAGATGGCGACATCAACGCCAGCCTGGGCGAGATATGTTGCGATGGTCGATCCGCCAGGACCTCCACCGATGATTGCTACTTCCGGCATGTGATTGAATCCCCCTGAGACTTGTGAAGGTGAACGGGGCGGCGATCCGCCCACACGTTCTTATCGGCCCCGCCACCCGTATCTGTATCTATCATGGAACAACTTAGCGCGTCAATGGCTTCTTGCATTCGCGCGGTGAGTAGTTTCCGCCAAATCGCCTAAACCTCAAAGGATCGTACGATCTCGCGATGCACAGTATACGGCTGTCCGTTTTGCAACAGGTATTGGCTGTCTCGTTGGCAGCGACGTTTGCGGTCGTTGGCACGACAACACCCGCTCATTCCCAGGCTCGGGAAGAACGGGACCTTCGGCTCTGCGATCGGACCTCGGTGGGATTCGTCCCTTTGAATGACCTCGGCACAGGACAACACCTCGGCTTCGAAGGGGGACTGTATCCGGGAGGTTCCAACGAAGTGCCGGCCGAACACCTCGCCGCCGGGATGCAGTTCTCGGCGAACATCGTGCCACGTGATGCGAACGGTGAGCCATCTGCGGACGGCAAGATCGGCCTCATCGCCGTTGGCGTGTCCAACGCGAAGAACGAATTCAGAAGATTCACCGACGTGGCTCCTGCCCGCTATGAATTGAACCCCGACTTGGTCATGGTCAATGGCGGGCAGGGCGGAAAGCCGGTCGAGGCCTGGCGCAGAGTGGAGTCGGCGACCTGGCGCACGATCGATGATCTCCTCGTCTCGGCAGGAATCACCGGAAGTCAGGTTCAAGCGGCCTGGGTGATGCTGCCCGAGATCCGAGTCGATGGCACCTTTCCTGACCATGCGATTGCCTATCAGGACGAGTTGGAGCAGGTGTTGCGAACGATGTACCTCAAGTACCCGAACATTCAGATTGCGTATCTGTCGACCCGCATCTACGCCGGGTACGGCCAAGGGTTGAGCATCGAGCCCTTTGCCTACGAAATGGCGTTCAGCACGAAGTGGATCATCGAGAAGCAAATCAACGGCGTCGAGGGATCTGTAGCGGGCGTGGACATGCCGTGGCTCCGGTGGGGTCCATATACCTGGGCCGACGGCCTCGGGCCCGACGGAGTCCCCGGAGGGGTGCCCGGTCGTAGCGACGGTCTCGAGTGGACGTGTGACGAGATGAGCCTCGACGGCATTCACCCTTCAGGGGCAGGTGCTACCAAGGTCGCTGAGATGCTGGCCGACCACTTCGCAGCAGATCTGACTTCGAAATCTTGGTTTCTGGCGGATCCGAATTCGGTGGACCTTCCCGTGACTACAACGACGACCGTTGGTACGGCAGCTGAAGGGGCCACCACAACGGTCACCAGAGCTCAAGCCGCACCGTCGACAACGCGTGTTCCTGGTGGGGGAGCCGCTGCTCCTCGCCAGGAGCGGAACGATCGTGAGGCGCCCGGATGGCCTGTCGTCGCAGCGTTGGGAGCGGCGGCGGCCGTCGGCATCTTCGCGATTTCTCGGCTGAGAGCCAGACGGACTCCGTCGACGCCGCCCGTCTGAGACTGTGATGCTGACCTGCAGTCGTCGGATCCTGGCGTCAGAAGGTGTCGCAGACGTCGGGATTGCCTGACTCGAAGCCCGCTTCGAACCATCGGACTCTCTCTTCAGAGGATCCGTGAGTCCAAGATTCAGGATTGACCGCTTGTCCCGCCTGTTGTTGCAGTCGATCGTCGCCGACAGCTGCTGCCGCCGCCAGTCCTTCGCGAAGGTCGCCTCGCTCGAGCAAGTCGCGTTCGTACACCGTATTCGCCCAGATGCCGGCGAGACAGTCTGCCTGGAGTTCGAGGCTCACTGAGAGCGAATTCGCTTCACTTGGATTGGCCTGCTGCTCGGTGCGGACCTCATCCATCACGCCAATGACGTTCTGGACATGGTGCCCGATCTCGTGCGCGAGCACATAGACCTGAGCGAAGTCGCCAGGGGCTCCGTAGCGGTCGCTCAGCTGTCTGAAGAAGTCGAGATCGATGTAGACGGTCTCGTCTGCGGGGCAGTAGTGAGGACCAAACGCAGCTTGGGCGCCGCCACAGCCTGATTGTGTCGATCCCTCGAACAGCGCGAGCTGTGCTTCGGGATACTCGCTGCCGGCCTGGCGGAACAGCTCGTCCCACAGACCTTGCATGTCATCGAGGGCGAACGAAAGAAAGTCCACGAGTTCTGCGTCTGGATCTGGACCTTGGAGTTCGCCACTGGGTGCGGCAGCCGGAGTCTGGGCTCCTGCGAGGCCTCCCAGCAGGTCACCCAAGTCGCCGCCGGCGCCGCCGCTGCCTCCGCCCAAGAACATCGCCAGGAGTACCGCGATGACTCCGGGAATACCGACGGCCGCAGCCGTCTTGGCGCCGGGTCGGCCGCGCCGATCTTGGAGATTCTCACTGCGGGTTCCCCGAGTCCATTTCATTGTTGATCCCACTTCGATGGTTGACGTGTCCCGGCAGCGTGTGTCATACCTGGATGGCGCCGCTGCATGGTACGAGAGCTACCCACAGGGGGTGCAATCCACACATGATTTCGGGGGTGTCGGTGTAGATTCGCGATCCACGAACCGGAAGGCACATCGATGACACCGCGCGGTACCCATGAGGCAGTTCACGACGAGCGAAACGCGTCCGTCGAGATCTACATCAACGGCGAATTCTTTCCCAGAGACGAGGCGAAGATCTCGGTGTTCGACAGCGGGTATCTGGTCGGCGACGGGGTCTGGGAAGGCATACGGCTCCACGACGGTCACTTCGCCTTTCTCGACAGGCACCTCGACCGCTTGTTCTCCAACGCCAAGGCGATCGATCTCGACATCGGGATGAGTCGGTCCGGGGTGACTGAGGCCCTCGAGTCGGTCGTGGCGCGCAACAACATGACGACGGGCGTGCATCTACGTCTCATGGTGACTCGCGGGAACAAGAAGACGCCATCGCAGCACCCGTGGAGCGTCGTCGGAGGCGCCAACGTGGTGATCATCGCCGAGCACAAACAGGCGGATCCTGAAGTCGCTCGCGCCGGTGTTCGCCTCCACACGTCGACGGTGCGGCGCCCAGGGCCAGATGTCCTCGACCAGAAGCTGAATTGCCACAGCAAGCTGCACGAAGTCATCGCGCTCATCCAGGCGGTGAAGGCCGGCGCTGACGAAGCCCTCATGCTGGATCCCCACGGCATGGTGGCCACGTGCAACGCCACGAACTTCTTCATCGTTCGATCAGGTGAGGTGTGGACCTCCACCGGGGAATACTGCCTGAACGGGATCACACGGGGCTTGGTCATAGAACTCGCTCGTGCGGCCGAAATTCCAGTATTTGAAAGACCGTTCTCGTTGACCGACGTCTATTCGGCGGATGAGGCGTTCGTCACCGGCACGTTTGGCGGACTCACGCCGGTGACCGAGGTGGATGGGCGCACCATCGGTGTGGCCGGCGATATTCCCGTGATGAATCGACTGAGCGGGCTGTATCACGAGGCGGTCGCAGCCATCGGCTGACCTGGCCAGAATCGTGTCTCGATGTCATCTCGAGAATGGCAATCGAGAGACGCGAATTCTTTCAGTTGTATGCGTGGGTGACGATATAGCTTGATGTCCAAAATCTCCCACTGGGTCGAGCAGAGGCCGGCGCTGATTGCCTCGGCTGTCGTGCTGCTCATCTCGCTCGGCGTCGTGGCCGCCGCGGCATGGATCTCGCAAGAAGCCAACCACCGAGAATTCGACCGGCAGGTGGAGTTGGATGCAAGTGCATTTGCGGGAGCGCTCGAGCAGGGCGTCGCCGAGATAGAAGCCACGATGGCTGGCGTCAGCGGTCTGTTCGTGGCAACCGATGGCGTCGAATTGTTGGAGTATCGACGTTACATCGATCACATCGAACTCCCAGAGGGATTGTTGGGAATTGCCTACTCGCCGATCGTGACTGCTCAGCAACTACCCGAATTCGAGCAGGACATGGGTCGACTCATTCCGGGGTACATGGTCTGGGACTGGTCCCCGGACGGTCCCGTCGAAGCGGCATCACACGATGTCTATCTGCCCGTCCAGTTCTTCGAACCCATCGGGGCCCAACGGAGCTCGTACGGTCTCAATGCCACCTCACCGCCAGGGCGGTCCGCGCTCATCGAGAAGGTCATGGCGTCAGGGCAGGACGCCGCCTCGCCGCTGCTGCCGTTGGCGATCTCGGGAGAAGTGGGAACTCTGATCTATCGCCCGGTGGTGCGGTCCAACAGCGAAACGATTGGTATCTTGACTGCACCCATAGAACGAGACGCCCTCGTGCTCGCTTCGGTGAGCGAAGCACTTCGACAGAGGGTCGATTGGACCATCGAGGACGTCACCGACGCGCCTGTTGTAGAAACGGACGCGCCCGGCGCGCCCGACAGTCATAGCCATGTCGCCCTCCGGAACGTCGAGGTCGCAGATCGGATCTGGGGTGTCAGCGTGGCCAACGCCTCAGGGGTCGAAGTTGGAGTGTCTGCACGGGTCTACACCATCATTGCGGTCGGTCTGTTGATCGCTGGTCTACTCGCTGCCGGCACCCACCAAATCGTGAGCCGCCGCCAGACGCAACGCCGGCTCGAGGAGGTCGAGGGACTTCTCACGGCCAAGGAGTCGTTCATCGCCTCGGTCTCGCACGAATTGCGGACCCCTCTCACCGGCGTGCTTGGATTTGCAGAGACGTTGCGTGACTGGTCCGACAGCATGAGTGCCGATGAACGGGATGAGTTGGTGGGCACGATCGCCTCTGAAGCAGGCGAATTGTCGAACATCGTCGAAGACCTCATCGTGATGGCACGTGCTGATTATGGAACCCTTGCGGTAGCAGCGGTGCCTGTGAACTTGCGGGCGCAGTGCGCCCAAGTCCTCGAGATGGTGAACGAGGGCCAGAGGATTGCCATCGACGGCGGCACCGAGGTGATGAGGGCATCTGCGGACCCCGCTCGTGTGCGTCAGATAATCCGCAACCTCGTCACGAACGCCGACTCCTACGGTGGCGATCGAGTGCGCATCGAGATCACTTCGCAGGACGACTGGGTGAGCATTGCGGTCGTTGACAACGGATCAGGAGTTCCTGTTGGGTTCGAGGAGACGATCTTCCAGCCCTATCAACGCGCTCATGAGAAATCGGGCAAGGCCGCTTCGATCGGTCTCGGCTTGAGCATCTCGCGAAAGCTCGCCCGAGCCATGTACGGCGATCTCACCTATGGGCGAGTCGACCAGGAGACCCACTTCGTATTACAACTCCCGAGGCTCCACGAGGAGCAGGTTGCTGCCTGAGGCTCACGGACGGCTCGACTCGAACAAGGCACGCACCGTCTCGACGGTGTCCGCCTCGTGCGGTGACTTGTCGTCCCGATACTGCTTCACTCGTGCGAATCGAAGCGCCATTCCTGCCGGGTAGCGGGGGCTGGCAAGCACGCCATCCACGGCGATCTCAACCACTTGCTCCGGCCTTAGGTGCACGACATGCCCTTCTCTGTGGGTCTCGAGCTCCAGGAACCGAGCAGTCTGCCATTCGAGCATCTCGTCGGTCATGCCTTTGAATGTCTTCCCCAACATGACGAACGCTTCGCCGTCTCTGGCGCCGAGGTGGATGTTGCTGAGCCAGCCCTTGCGTCGACCTGACCCCCATTCCACAGCCAGCACCACGAGGTCGAGGGTGTGGACCGGCTTCACCTTGATCCACGCAGACCCGCGCCGTCCTGCCTGGTACGGCGATGACAGATCCTTCACCATGACACCCTCATAGCCGTGCGCCACGGCATCTGCGAGCGATTCCGCAGGCGCAACTTCTGAGGTGGTCACGATGCATTCCGCCGGCACAGCAGCTGACATGGCTTGTTGTCTGGTCGCCAGGGATTCGTCGAGCAGGTCGGTGCCGTCGATGTGAAGAACGTCGAAGAAGAAGGGATGCACGTGTCCGGGCGACTCGCTGCTCTGCGCACCGAATCGCTCCATAGTGGTTTGGAAAGGGAGAGGTCGCTGTGTGTGATCCAGCGAGATCGCTTCACCGTCGAGCACCAAGGAGTGAGCCTCGAACGACTGCACCACCGAAACGATTTCTGGCATCCGGTCCGTCGCGTCATGCAAGTTGCGTGTGTAGATCGCCACACGATCGCCCCGCTTGTGCACCTGTATGCGTGCGCCATCGACCTTGTACTCGATCGTCGGGTGTTCGAGACCGTCGAGGGCTATCTCGACCGTTTCGGCCGATTGGGCGAGCATCGGAAGTAAAGGCCTGAAGAGCTGCATCGATATCGCTCTGAGGCCAGATAGCCCTTCGACGCGCGCGATCTCGACCGTCGCTGCGAGGTCCCCAGTGAGCATGGCGCCCCGCCGCACGACGTCAGCGTCCAGGTCGTATGCGCTTGCGATGCCTTCGACCATCAGGCCGTCGAGCGAGCCTTGGCGGAGGCCTCCGCCGAACAAGCTCTCGAAGAACTGTCGCTCCGGTTCAGTGAATTGTGAGAACAGATCAGTGAGGAGGTCGCGACGTTTGGCCTGTGACCCGGGTCCACTCGTGGCCGCGACCTCGCTGAACGCCTCGTTCACGCGCGCCAGGTCAACAGAGGGTTCGGCACGAGGCGGCGGCAGATCCAACGCGCGGACGGCGGCCCAACCCACTCCGATCTTTCCGTGAGGGAGTTGCCCGGAGAGGTAGTTGACCACAGCTGACGCGCTGTCGCCCGCCTCAGACAACAGGCGGGCCAACAGCGCGGTCTTGGCTTTCCGGCTGCGAGTGGCCGACAGCGCCTTCGACGTCTCAGCGATTCGGAGGAACAACATCGTCGCCATGCTGCCACAGGTGGCCGTCCCGTTCGATCAGCTCCGAATCAGACGACGCAACTCGGCAATCGTCTCCTGATATCCGGTGGCGGCAGCCCTCGCCGCATGATGTGCGTCAACCAAGGACTCGCGACCCGAGGCGAGGGTACTGCGCGCCGGATCTGGCCAATCAGCCGCGGACAAGTCGATCACGAGTTCGGCAACTGGGGCTGCAAGGTCGTGGGCCAAGGCGCGGTTTGCGACGGCGGCGTCGAACGTGTCTTGCACGTTCGCAGTGTCGAAACCGGTCGCTGCCACGGCCTGGATGGCAGCATCGACGTCAGACTCGATCCTGACCATTTCGACGGTGACAGCCGAAATCACGTCTGATCCGAGGACCTCAAACGTCTTGGGCACCAGGACCAGATAGACCCGATGGTCCGTAGCGATCTTCGGCACCAGATCGAGCAACGCCTCCAAGGTGTCGGCCTCCTGGATGAGCGAGCCGAGACTCTCCAAGCCGGTGCGAGTGCTTGACAGGTCGTCGAGCAGCACTGCGGCGTGCGGCCCTGACAGGTATTCCGAGGTCTCCACTACTTCTTGGAGTTCGGTGATCGTGTCGAGCCGCTGGGCTATTGACATGTCGGCTTCGGACTTGATTTTTTCGATGGGGCTTGCGGTGACTTCTTGCGCCGATGCCGGTGGCATGGTTGCTACGACGAGGGCAAGGCTGAGTGTTGCGAGTCCGAGTAGTCGAGTCATGGTTGAGATACTCCTTCGAGAGTGGTGTCCAGGTCGGCGACGAGGTCATCGAGTTGGGTCAACAGGGAGTCGAGGTCGACTGCTTCATCTGGACCTGGTTCATCTGGTCCTGGTTGATCTGCTCCGGGGGCGGTTTCGGCTGGTTGCTCTGGTCCTGGAGCAGGGGCCTCGGTCGTGCTGGTCGGGGTAGCTTGGCGCTCTCGTGTGTCCTCAGGAATCGCGATGCCGCACGCCGACGCGGCCAGCGAGAACAGCGCGATGACGGGCCATACTCGTATTGGTGGTGCCTTCATGTCTCCTCATGGGTAGCGTCTCGCCAGGTTGCGGTTCGCTGATGAGCCAGGGGTGAGGTGGTTGTTAGGAGACGGTGAGACTCACGAGAGCGGTCGCCAGCCACAGCGACGGGAGGCCGACGGCAAGAGTCCAGAAAACGCTTCGAGTTCGGATCGCGACCAGACCGGCCACGACGACGGCCACGATGCGCGCCGCAAGTGCTTCGTTGCCGTCGTTGGCCGACGCGACGATCGAGGCCACCAGGGCTGCCAAAACGGCTGGAGGTACGTAGGGCAACAGGGCAGCAAGCCATGGCGGCGGATCGACCTTGCCAAACAGCGCGATGAACGCGAATCGACTCAGGTACGTTCCGAGTCCAATGACGAGCACGACCATTACGTCGGTTGTCACGGTGCCGTCCGTTCAGCCCAGCGGCCTGCTGCGATGCCCGACAGCGACGCAATGAGCAACCCGGTTCCGAACGGTGCCGGCGCGGCAACCACCGCAACGACAGCACCAACCACCGCGGCGATCATCTTGGGTCGGTTGGTCACTGCCGGGACCAGCAGCGCCAGGAAGACGAGCGGGACTGCGAAATCGAGCTGAAGACTGTCGGGTATCTGCGCGCCTGCCACGATTCCGACGATCGTGGCGATCTGCCACGGTGTCCACAGACCGAGACCGGCACCCACCATGAACCATCCGTTGGCTGCGTGGCTCGAGGTTTCGATGTCGGGACGCGCCGCGGTGACGGCGAACACTTGATCAGTCAACAGGTAGGAGATGCCGGCACGTGCGCCGAAGGGAAGCGTCGAAAGGCGCGGTCCCAGCGCTGCGCTGTACATCAGATGTCTCGAGTTGACGATCAGCGCAGTTGCGATGATGACCACGGCCGCCACTCCCTGATCGAGTAACTCGATCGTGATCAGCTGAGCGGCGCCGGCGAATATGACCAGCGAGGTGAGATATCCGAGAGTGTTCGATATCGACAAGGCGGCAATGGTCACGCCGACGATGAGACCGAATGGCACCACGCCGAGAAGGAGCGGGGCAACGGAACGTAGGCCTGCGATGAAGGGATGACCGGACATGGTGGGTGAGGCTACAGCGCCTCTGAACCACGGAGACCGGCGTGGTCAGCGTCCCAGTGTTGGCGACGCCAGCTCGTGGACGCGAGTGAAGAACTCCGCCACTCGTTCGCTGCCAGATGGTGCGCCGGCAACGGCTGCATAGGGCAGTATCGCCCCCTGCCAGCCTTCCAGATGCCAGCTAGCGCCTGCAGGGAGGGCTTTCCCGACGAGGATTTCGGCCTCGAAAGGCCATGGATTGCTGTAGAAGTACGGTTCGCCGCCTGGATACAGACCGAAGTTCATCTGCGCCTTCTGTGTGAGGGTCCTGCCGTCCTCGACATGCTCGACGTCCTTGGATCCGAACCACTCGAAGGCCATGTCGAATCCGTGTGGCCAGATCTGTACCGGTCCGGTCGGATCCCCCACGATCAACTTCTGACGACGCATCACGCCAGAAGCATTCGTGATGATCTCGAAGAACGCTTCGGCGGCCAGTGGCTCGTACGGGCGCTCGGCTTCGTTGACGAAGCGGTCGCGCTCGACCGGCGTGTCGAGGCCCGCTTCTGCTGCCGCAGCGGTCAAGGCGTCGCCCATCTCGGTTGCCGTCATTCCATCCCGCATCGAGAAGCTGCGAGCGAGACCGTCACTCGAACGAAGCGTGATGACGTGGTTGTTCAAGTCCATCACGACTGCGAGAGCGCCACCGCTCGGGATCGGGGTCGGATCGGTACTCAATCCCTCCGGACGAACCTTCAGTGAGACGTGCCACCACTTCGGATGGGGGACTGCTGCACTTCGAGCAACGGCAGTCGAGGCGTGGGCGTACGCGTGGAGGGTGGAGCGCGTCTCCTCCCACGCCGGGTGGAATTGTCTGAAGAATGGATTACCGGCCACTAAGCCCTCGCTCGTCGCGTCATGGAACCCTACGGCTCCTGATAGGTTTGTGTGGTGTTCCGAGGTTGCCTACCACGCCTCGACGATCGGCCAGGAGGTTGAGATGTTCGGCGTCGATGTTGGTCTGCTCACGTTGCGGTTGATCCTTGGCATCGTCTTTCTGGCTCATGGGGTGAAGCATGCGCAATCGCGTGAGAAGACGACGAAATGGTTCGCGTCGATCGGCTTCCGAAACGCTCCCTTTCAATGGTTCATGTCAACAGCCACAGAAATCGGCGTCGGTGTGCTGATGGTGGCCGGCTTGCTCACGGGTTTCGCTGCGGCGGGTGTCGTGGGAATCATGTTCGTGGCGTTCTGGAGTGTCCACAGGTCGGCAGGCTTCTTCATCACGGCGTTCATGAAGGAGGGAATCGACGTTGAGGGCTGGGAGTATGTCTTCGTACTCGCAGCCGTTGCCGCCGCACTGGCGCTGGCCGGACCAGGCACAATCGCACTCGACTCGGTTTTCGGTCTCGATGTGCTGTTCGACGGCTGGATCGGAGCGGCGCTCATCGGCCTGGGAGTCGGGGCCGGAGCGGGTCTCTTGGCGGTGTTCTGGCGACCTGCCGAAAGCGGCTAGAAGTCGGCCTGCCAGAGCTGCGTGCCGGGGAAGAATTGACTCCACGCAAACCAGAACGCCTCGTGACTGGCAACCTCGGAGCCTGCGTCGTCGACGGCACGCAGCCCGCTTCCGTCGAGCATGAGGGTGACTCCGTCGAGCTCGACGATCTCACCAGCCTTGAGCGCAGTGGTCGCCGCCTGAACGGGAAACGCAACCGGTCCCGAGGCGCCGTCCAGCCCGAGTACCGGTTCCTGGACGGGCAGCCGAGCGTCGACCGGACCAGTCGGGAAGATTGGGCCGTTGTCGTCGCGCCCTCGCAGTGGGTCTATCGGATAGGTCCGGTCAATCCCGCCGTCTCGTGCGACGATCGTCGTGTTCGGGTGTGCCGCTTTCCAGTCGCCCCATGTCGATACCACGACCGATGCCTGCGGCAACACGATGTTCGCCGTGCGCAGCGGCCCGGAAAGTGCCTCCCCCGTGAACGTGTCGAATACCGATCTCGTAGTGAGGTCGTACATGACTTTGTTGGATCGCGAAAGGAGGCCGGAGGTACGCAGAACCGGGATTTCGATCCCGTCAGGGACGTCGTCGGTGAAGAACGCTTGCGCCGAGCCACACAAGGTGCAGTAGGGGATGCCGAGTCGACGCCCTCCGATGGTGTCGTTGACCATCTCGTGGACCTGCATGATGTTCTTGGGGTAGGCCCTTGCCTCATCGCCAACAACCACTCCGAACACGATCGACTCGTCGGGGTACCACGAACCACCTTCGGCGTCTGTCGTGCTGGGATCGTCGAGCGCGGGAATGCAGCCGCCGGGGCAGGGGAGCTGGTCACCGAGCGCGCGAGTGTCGGCGAGCACGCCACCCCAACTCACCCAGCGCCAATCGATTGAACTCGAGTCATCGGCGAAGAACGCTTCCCATTCGGGTTCAACGAGAAGAAACAACCTGCTCTTGAAGTCGGCGTACTCGGGAGGCACCGGGAGGTCCCACGCAATGAGCTGATCTGTCACGAGTTGCCACGTCACCCCCGGCACCACGCCGTTTGGGGCGGGGTCGTAGCCGGTGAGTTGCGCGAATGCGTCGGCTGTTGCTTCAGCGACAACTCCTTGTTGGAAGAAACGCATCACGTCGCTGAGCAACCAGGCGGCCCTAGCGTCGCCGGACTTGCCGACCTGTTCGATCGCGGCTTCATCGGTGTCGGTAGCGAAGGAGCCAAACAACGCGTCCAGAGCTGCGGTGAGTGCCTCATCGAACGGACCAGTTGCCACCGGCGGCGGAGGGGTGGACAGATCGGTCGGTAGCGGAGAGAACTCTCGAGGCGGTTCAGGCGTGGCGGTAGTCGACGATGTACCGACGGTTGTAGATGGCGCAACTGCTGCCGTGCTTGTAGGCGAGTCAGCAGCGCTGCATGCTGAGGAGATGGTGAGTACGGCGGCAGCCAACAACAGGGTCCGAGTCATGGCGAGCACCGTACTCGCTGTGGTGGAATATCGAGATGCGTGACCTGGCCTCAGAACTCGAACCAGTCATGCTCGGCGCGTGGCCGGCAACTGACGTCGAGCGCCTCGACGGTTGGCTGCTGCGAGCCGCTGAGGGCCACACCAGCCGTGCCAACAGCATTCATGTTCTTGGTCCATCGAGTCGTCCTCTCGACGACCTGATGGCCTACGGGATGCACTGGTATCAGTCTCGCGGGCTCCCGGTGCGATTCCGGCTTCACGACAAAGGAGAATCTGCAGCGCTTGACAGCGAGCTCGCCCCTGCCTCGATTCGATCGAACACCGTTGAGACCCTGTGGCGGACGATCGACGCCGACAAGGGATAGGGGCCGTACTCGTCGTCGATCTGCTCGCAGATACCGCGGAACTCGGTGCGAATCGTGCGTATCTACAGGTCGAAGAGACGAACAAGCCAACCTTGGCGATGTACTGCGCCATGGGATTCGAGGCCGGCTACCGCTACTGGTAGCGGACCCTGTCTCAACGCGCTGACGTGAGCTCGCCGCCTGAGGCTGAAGGGTGGCCGGCAAGGAGTTCGGCTATCTCTCCTTCAGGCAACGCCTTGGTGAAGAAGAACCCCTGGGCGAACGGACACTCCATGTCCCGCAAATCGGTGACCTGCGCCTCGCGTTCGACGCCTTCAGCGACCGTTCGAATTCCGAGCGCCTTCGCCAGGGTCACGATGCCTTGGGTGAGCGCACGTTCGCTGTCATCTGCATCCAATGTGCTGACGAACGACTTGTCGACTTTGACTATGTCGGCACGGAATCGTTGTAGATAGCTGAGTGCCGAGTAGCCCGTTCCAAAGTCGTCGATCGCCAGTCGAACCCCAAGCTCCCGGAGGCGGTCCAGTTGCAGGAGAGCGGCGTCGGTGTCACCGAGGAACACACTCTCGGTGATCTCCATGATCAGGTCCGAAGCCGAGATTCCGGCGTTTCTCAGTGCAACGGAGACGTCCCGTATGAGGTCGGGATGCCGGAACTGCTTCACAGACAGGTTGACGCTCATCGCGAGCTGTTTCCCCTCGGACCCGAGTTGCTGCCAGATCCCGGCCATTCGACATGCTTCGTGGACCACCCAGCGACCGACTTGGACGATGAGACCCGTTTCTTCGAGCAACGGAATGAAGGCATCTGGCATGACGAGGCCACGCTTGGGATGCTGCCACCGAAGGAGTGCTTCGAGGCCGACGATGGATTCCTTCTCGAGGTCGAAGATCGGTTGGTAATGAAGAACGAATTCTTTGCGATCGAGTGCGCCCTCGAGGTCCGACTTGAGGTCGAACCGTGAGCGCGCAGCCTGGTGCATCTCCGGTTCGAAGAGCTCGTAGCGGCCTTTGCCTGCCGCTTTGGCACGGAACATCGCGGTGTCGGCGTTTCGGAGCAAGTCCTCGGTCGTGGTACCGGGAGCGGAGAAAGCGATGCCCAACGCTGCGCTCACCGTGACGGGTCGCTCTTCCAACATGATCGGCAGCCGGAACGCGGCCAAGATTCGATCTACGGTCACGAGAGCATCGTCTGGTTCCGCCAAGTCTTCCAGAAGAATCCCGAACTCATCGCCGCCGAGGCGCGCCGCGGTGTCTGCCGCACGCAGCGAGGCTTCGAGTCGGTCGGCAACGATTCTCAGAAGCTCGTCACCAGCGAGGTGCCCAAGGCTGTCATTGATCGTCTTGAAGTCGTCCAAATCGATGAAGATGACGGCCATTTCCGACCGCTGCCGGGCGTTTCGAGCCAGGCCGTGACTCACCCGATCGCTGAAGAGCACGCGGTTGGCGAGTCCAGTCAGATCGTCGTGCGAAGCCATGTGACGAAGCTGGGTTTCGAAGGCGACGCGGTCCGTGATGTCGCGAATCGTCACGACTATCCCGCTGATGCCCGGATCGTCGCTGAGATTCGAGGCGACCATCTCGGTGGCGCGGTAGCGTCCGGTCGAGTTCCGAATCCGGACGTCGGGCGTGATTCGCTCCGACCCGGGTCTTTCGACGCAACTCGACAGAAACCTGCGGAACGAGTCGACGTCTTCAGGATTGATGTGATCGGCGAGGTTCTGACCCACCAGGAGCTGGGGGTCGTACCCGAGCACCTTTGCCGCCGAGGGACTGGCGTAGGTCACCTTGGCGTCTCTGTCGAGCACGACGGTGACGTCAGATGCGTGCTGAACCAGAGAGCGGAACCGCTGTTCGCTGTCGCTCACCGCCGCACGCGCCTGTTCCAGGTCGATCATCAGGGCGCCCAATCGCCATAGGCCGATGAGCGTGAGAGCGGCAACCAGCGCCGCCAAAGCCAGAATCGTGTTGCGGCTGGCCGAATCCTGCAGGAGGTGGAGCCAAACGAAAACCGGGTTTGCGAGGAGCAACGCACCGGCGGTGATGAGACGAGGCGCAGCTCGCCAAGGCTGAGTAACGGGAAGGTGCACCGCCATCGAAGGATGCACAGCGGCAACGGCTACGAGTACGGCGCTCGACAGCCAGAGGACGTCGCTCCATCGTGGCGCTTGACCCGGCTCGCTGAACGTCAGAACCGCTTGGGCAACGACGGCCAGACCACCCGCTGCGAGGAGTGCCACCATGCTCAGGGCGCCTGCCCATCGCGTGAAGAGGCGGACACCCATGAACACCATCGTCACCACCACACCGGCGATGAGCAGCGTCCGAGTGGCGGGCTGGTCGAAGACCGTGTTCTGGCTGGTGGTCGCCAGCATCGCCCATTGCCACAAAATGAGGGCGATGCCCGCCATGATCAGCGTGACGTCGATGACCGTATCTATGCGCCGATCATCTGACCATCGGCTCACGAAGAGCGCCACGGCCGCGCTGAAAGCGAAGCTTGCGAGCAGCTTCGGACCGTTCATGGCCATGTCGGTCCAATCAGGGAACATTTCTGCGAATTCGGCCGCCCATGCGAGATTGCTCACTGCCAGGAGCGCCATACCTCCACTGATCAACCACCATTGCGCGGAGCGTTCGGGGCGATTGCGCTTGATCCCGTAGACGATGAGGCCGGCAACCGACGCATTGATGACGAAACTGAACAAGGCCCTCACGACGTCGTTTGTGATCGCCAGCTGGAGGAGAGCAGCGACGATGCCCACGACGAACACGCGGCGAGTCACACGTTCTTGCAGGGTTCCCTCAGGGGAGGTGAGAACCATGGGGCTCCGTTGGTCAGTGCGGCGAGACGTGCCGGGTTCGGGCCGGACGCTCCGTATTCTTGGCCATGAAGGTAGCAGTGAGCGCGCGAGCAGCCATCCGAACCGCCCTGCGGTGACTAGCCACGAGCCTCCAGATCCAGCAGCGATTGCTTGCGGTTGAGTCCACCTGCGTATCCGCGAAGTCCCCCGTCACGGCCCACCAGTCGGTGACATGGGATGAGTATCGCTATCGGATTCCTCGCGTTGGCGAGTCCGACAGCTCTCGCCGCCTTGGGACTGCGCAGCTGCACCGCAATCTCGCCGTACGTTGCGGTCGCGCCTGGAGGGATTGCAGACACGGCTTCCCACACCGACTTTTGGAACGGCGTGCCTCGAGGCGCGAGTTCGACTTGCCGCCCGATTGGCCGGCTGGCGAAATACGCATCCAGCACGGCCTGAAGACATGCCGTCGCGTCGGTGGTCTCGTTTAACTCGCCACGGTTGAGGGAATCTCCGAGCCACTCGAGCTCAGTGAGGCGCCCAAAGTCGTCGAACGCAGCTCGCATCATGCCAAGCGGAGTGTCGACGAACAGCCCCATCACACGGTTGCTGGAGAGGGCGACTCGCTCCGCCGCCAACACGTCATTGCTTGGGAGAAGTGAGGAGCCATACTCGAGCCGTCCAGGTCGATCGCGAACCCTTCCGTCCCAGGGTGACGACGCCCGACGCGACGAGGTCGCGAACCACGTCGCTGTCGGCGAGCTGGCCCGGCAGCGGGATGACGCGCTCCGTCAAGTGCTCTACCGAGCCGAACAAGCGACGAGCGGTGTCGAGGATCGCTTGCTCGTCCTGCAACGTGCCGGTCGGGAGGTACAGGCGACCGTCGGGCTCGAGCCGAGCCCGCGCTGCTTCGAGCATCGCCACGGGCAGTTCGCTTCCCGAGGCACCGCCCCCGGTTCCTGACGGGAACCAGCCGCTGAAAGCGGCGAGCGTGTCGGGTATCCCCGAAACGTCACCGATGATCACATCAGCCTGCAAGTCATAGGGCAACGGTGCGAAGAGATTCCCTTGATGAAACCGAATACGGTCGCCAACGCCGTGAGCTTCGGCGTTGCCCGAGGCAACCTCCACAACGTCAGGACTTGCATCGACACCGTAGATCGCCTCGGCTCCGAGCTTCGCGGCGACAATCGACAAAATGCCCGAACCGCACCCGACGTCGATGACAACGTCGGTTCCCTCAATCGACAGTTCCTCGGCTATCAGGGTCGAGATCGTCGAAGGCGTGAACGTATGTTGAGAGATTTGCAGCTGCATGGGGCCAAATCGCCCACGCCATGTGTATTCGCGTGCCGTCATAGCGTTCCTCGAACCCCCGGTGTCCTGCCTGGTCCGTGACTGTAGAGCCTCGACTGCAAAGTCGCACAATGTCATGGTTCGTCAAGAGCAGCAGGTGATTTCAGTACGGCCGTCTGTGCCGATGCGTTATGCTTGAGTGTTCAAGAGGGAGGTACAGACCTCCCGCGTAGGTCGGGCATCCTGCCCGCGATCAGAAAGGCCGTCGACTTCCATGAACCTCTTTGTGGGCAATTTGCCCTTCCGTACTGCTGGCGCTGATTTAGAAGCGCTGTTCTCACAACATGGAGCTGTCGACTCGGCCGCCGTGATCAACGACCGGGAGACCGGCCGTTCTCGCGGGTTTGGCTTTGTCGAGATGCCGAATGACGATGAGGGCCGCGCTGCCATCGAAGCGCTCGATGGCTTCGACTACGAGGGCCGCAAGCTCACCGTGAACGAGGCTCGCCCTCGCCGTTGACCATTCGACAATCGAGATGACGAAGGGCCCGGGACATCCCGGGCCCTTCGCTGTTTGGAACGTCGCCGCGTGATTACTTGACGGCGGCCGAGCAGGTAGTCTCGCGGCGGTGAGCGAACTCCGAACAGCACAGCGTCTCCAGCTCTACTACTGGATGTCCCTGACCCGTGCGTTCGACGATCGCATGGTTGCGATGTGGAAACAGGGCCGTGGGGTTGGCGGAACGTTCAGCCAGCGAGGCCACGAGGCGGTGAGCGTCGGTGCCGCGACCGCGCTCGCCGACGACGACGTGGTTGCGCCGCTCCACCGTGATCTCGGCAGCTATCTCGTACGCGGACTCAGTCCTGAACGAGTGTTCAGCAATCTGCTGGGCAAAGCCGACGGCGTGACTCGCGGCAGAGACGCCAACCTGCACGGGATGGGCGATCTTTCGCTCGGCATCATCGGTTTCGTCAGCCACATCGGACTGTCGATGCCTGTGGCGCTGGGTGCTGCAATGGCCTTCCAACAGAGAAACGAACGTCGTGCGGCACTCACCTTCATCGGGGATGGGGGGAGCAGCACCGGAGTGTGGCACGAGACATTGAACATGGCCGCTGTGGTCGCTGCTCCATTGGTTGTCATCGTCGAGAACAATCAGTACGCGTACTCGACGCCTCTCAACGAACAGATGGCCATCACCGACATCGCGGACCGAGCTGCTGGGTATGGAATGCCGGGAATCGTGGTCGACGGGAACGACGTTGAAGCCGTCCACCACGTAACCAGTGCTGCCCTCGATCGTGCCCGAGGCGGAGGAGGGCCAACGCTCATAGAAGCGAAGACCATGCGCATGCTGGGGCACGCGATCCATGATGGAGCCGAATATGTGCCGGCCGAGTTGCTGGAACGGTGGAAGAAGCGTGACCCCCTTGCTGTCTACCGAGCCAGACTGACTGCCGACGGGGTCGGCGACGACGAGTTGCGATGGCACGACGACCGGGCGAAGTCTGTTGTCGATGCCGCGGTCAAACACGCCGAAGCCGCGCCGTTGCCCGATCCGTCGAAGTTGTTGGACGGGGTGTACGCACAATGACGGCGACCAACTTTGGATTCAGCGTCGTCGACGAGTTGCCCGTAGGGCGAACCCTGACCTATCTGGAAGCCATCAAGGAGGCCCTCACGGAAGAGATGCGCCTCGACGAGTCGGTGTGTGTTTTGGGTGAGGACGTCGGCGGTGACTTCGGCGGAGCCTTCAAGGTCACCCACGGCCTCGCTGCGGAGTTTGGCAATGCGAGAGTGCGCAACACACCACTGTGTGAGCAAGCGTTTGTTGGGGCAGCGACGGGCATGGCACTGATGGGCCTCCGCCCCGTCGTCGAGATGCAGTTTGCGGACTTCATCACGTCCGCTTTCGACAGCATCGTTCAGTTCGCAGCAACTACCCACTATCGATGGGGTGGTGCAGTTCCCTGGGTCATCAGAGCGCCCAGTGACGGCGGCATATCGAGTGGGCCCTTTCACAGCCAGAATCCAGAGGCGTGGTTCATACACACACCCGGTCTGAAGGTCGTGGCGCCGGCAACACCGGCAGACGCCAAAGGATTGCTGGTCTCGGCCATTCGCGATCCGAACCCGGTGATCTACTTCGAGGCGAAGCCGCTCTACCGCTCGGTGAGAGGCGAGGTGCCGGCCAACGGTCATGTTGTGCCGTTGGGGAGCGCATCCATTGCGAGAAGCGGTGGTGACATCTCGATCATCACCTATGGGGTTCAGGTCCACCAGGCCCTGGAAGCGGCCGAGCTGCTGGCCGATGAGGGCATCGACGTCGAGGTGATCGATCTTCGATCATTGAAGCCGCTCGACTGGGACGCCATCCGAACGTCGGTCATCAAGACGGGCAAGGTCCTTGTGGTCCACTCAGCGAATCGTTTGGCCGGCTTCGGTGCGGAGATAACCGCGCAGATCGCCGAGGAGCTGTTCGATGACCTGGATGCCGCTCCGAGGAGGATGGGTGCACCGGACACCCCGGTCCCGTTCTCTCCACCACTCGAACGGGCGTATCGCCCGGATGCTGCGTCGATTGAAATGGCAGCGAGGAATCTCGCTCGCGCGTGAATTGGAGCTGAACGGTCGGAGACCGGGCTTCTAGCCAAGTCGGCCAAGACAACCTTTGGTCCACGTCACGATGGCGGATCTGCGCACCAGCGGGTCCGCCATCGGCGCGTCTCGAATGCCGACGGTCAGTCGGCGACGCCAGCCGCCTGCGCAGTCCACGTCCACAGCTCATCGCGGCGCTCGGGCGTGTCGGTCTTTCGGGTGGAGGACAAACGATGGATGGGGCGGATCTGGCGGTCGTGCCAGAACGAACCGTTGGGTTGGATCGCACCGAGGGGGGCCGCAGCCAACCACACCAAGGTGTCGGCACCCTGTTCAGGACTACGCAGCAGAGGACCCAAGACTTTGCCGAATCCGGGCAGCGCCGAGCTGACGCCAGGGGTGTCCACCCAGCCGGGATGCAAGGCATGAAACGCAACACCGGAATCGCCATGTCGCTCTGCCCACATCTCGTTCAACGTCACCTGAGCCCGCTTGGCCCTGGCGTACTGTTGAGTTCCTGAGTACGTGTCTTCTGGCATCTGCAGGCTGCTCACGGTCAATCCGGCGGTGTACATCCCGCCCGACGACATCGTCAGGACGCGCCCTCGACCAGCGGTGAGGTTCGGCATGAGCAGCGACGTCAACAGAAACGGTGCCACCACTTGAACTTTCGTCGTCAGCTCCATCCCGTCGTCAGCTATCCGACGTTCGTTGAACAGCGCACCGGCGTTGTGGATCAGCCCGTGGAGCTCGTGATGGCGCTCGGACACTGCCGTCGCAGCGTCGTGAACCTGCTCCAGCACTCCGAGATCGGCCAACGCATACGAAACCGAGCCGGCGGCAGCAGCCCGCTGCGACAACTCAGACTGCACCCGTTGCATCTTCTCTTCGTCGCGTCCGATGAGAACGAGATTCGCTCCGAGCGATGCCATCGCCTCTGCCGCTGCCCGACCTATCCCTGAAGTGACACCGGTTATCGCCACTGTCTTGCCGGTCATCGATAACCGCTCGAGCGGTGTCCAATCGAAAACGCGTTCGCGAACGCCGATACCTACACGTGTGAAACTCGGTGCCACCGTGGCCTCGAGCGTCTTGTCTATCAGGTTCGCCACAGTGTTCATCTGCCCTCACATTTCCGGTAGAGGAGTATGCCGCTACGCGCGTTGCTACATGTCGCAATCTGTTTGGTTATCGTCGCGTTGGGGTAATAGGGGTGACGAGAAGGAGCTGCCGCGCGCGGTTCGCACACCAGATAGGGAGAAGAGATGAGTTTTGTAGACGAACTGACTGACGGCCTCGAGTCGATCGGCAGCACACTTGCCGACTGGATACCGAGAATTCTGGTCGCACTTTTGGTACTAGTGGTTGGTCGCTGGATACTGCGGATGATCCGCAAGTGGGTCGAGAGGCTTCTCGAGGTCCCTGCGGTCCAGTCAGTGTTCCAAAGCGCGGGCATCTCGGCAGCGATGGAGCCGTCGGGTAAGTCGCCGGCGAAGTTGGTAGCGACGCTGGTATACGCCTTCTTGATGATCGCATTGTGGCTGATCGTCGCTCGCATCTTGCAGATCGAGCCGATCGTCGAGCTGCTGGAGCGCTTGATCGCGGTGCTGCCGTTGATCTTCGTGGCAGTTGCACTGGTGATCATCGCCGCAGCCGTTGCCTCGTTCGTGTCTGACCTGATACGTCCCTTTGCGGATTCGAAGGGTGTCGGATGGCTTCCGTCAGCGGTGAAGGTAGTCATCATCCTGTTTGGTGTTCTCGCAGCACTCGACTTGTTGGACATCACGTTCGCCGAAGACCTGGTCAAGATCGTGACGGCGGCGGCCGGCGTTGCTCTGGCCATCGCGTTTGGAGTCGGCGGAATCGATGCGGGCAAGCAGTGGTGGGCCAAGTACGGCACGCCCAAGCAGATGAACTGACCACAAACCAGACGGCCGATTGCGATCGGCCGGCTTCGATGATCGAGAGGTCCCGGGTTGCCGGGGCCTCTCTTTCGTTCACGTCACAAGCCGGCCCGTCTGGCGTTGCGAGCCTGGAGGCTGGTGACACCGTCCCACTGCTCGAGTGCTTCCGCGGCGTGGCGATATCCAGCGTCGCTGATGGCTTGATGCGCCGTGAATTCGAGCAAACCGAAATCGTCGAGGGGCGGCCGGAACACGAGGTCGGCTACGGCGGTTGCGTCTTCGAGAGAGACCGAGCTGCATCTCGAGAGGATGTCGAGGATTCGTGGCGTCTCCAACGGGTTGGTCCACGGCGCCAGGCGTCTACCAGCGACTTGCCAGCCCGACGCGACGCCGTCAGAACTCAAGTCGGCTGATGGCAGCCTGAAGGTGCCCTGGAGGTCGACGGCGATCATCGTTCCCGGTGAGAACTCATCTGCCATCACGGCGGTCGGCAAGTTCGAGAGAACGCCGCCGTCGACCAAAACATGACCGTCGTCGTCCCTCACCGGCGGGAAGATTCCTGGAATGGCGACGCTTGCCCGAACGGCTCTCCACAACGGACCCGTTTTGTGCACTCGCAACCCGCCGATGGTGAGATCAGTCGAAACGCAGAAGAATTCATACCAAGCGTCCTCGATCTGCGTCTCGCCATACCCTTGGCGCATGCCAGAAGTCAGCTTGTCCCCGCGAGCCAACGAGATTGCAGGGAATGAGAAATCGACGAGAGTCCCTCGGTCGACTGTGACGTATCGGATCCACTCGTACATGAGCTCCCAGTCCCAACCGAACGCATACGCAGCCGCCACCGATGACCCGATGCTGGCGCCGCCTATGTGATCGATCGGGATCTCGGCCTCGAGCAGCGCGCGCATCACTCCCAGGTGAGCAAAACCTCGTGCGCCTCCGCCACTCAGAACCAGGCCGACGGATCGTCCGGACACGATCCGTATGAAACGATCGATGTCAGCACTGGATCCGGGTTTGATGTGATGGTGTCGCCGCACGGCGCGGAGGCCGAGCATCTCGGCGGTTCCCGTGTTCGGCCATTCATCATGCAGGATGACCAACTCCACGGGAGTCCCCGAATCAGCTGTCGCAAGGTCTGACTCGACGGAGCCGAGCTGCATCAAACCTGTCGCGTTGCCGACGAGCACGTTGAGGTCGGCGTGACGGAGGCAACGGCGTGTCCATTCTGTGGTGCCTTCATCTGCCACGAGGACCATGAGATCGTGTTCTCGTTCGACCGCATGGAGGAAGGCGGTCAACGCGGACCGGTCAAGTCCCTCAGCCAGGTGGTCGCGGACGGTCTGAGAGTCGACCACGATCGCAGAGCTGCCGAATTGTCTCGCGAGATCGTCGGCGAACGATCGATGTCCCGTGGCGGGCTCGCCTGCAGGTACGACGGTGATGACACTCAGGTCCGAGCGGGGTGAATGCCCGTGTATCGACCGATTCAGTCGCTTCGCCAGCGTGCGGGTGAATGCGAGCAGAACCGGAGGATCGGCGACCACCTGGGCGTGGAACGCCTCATGAGAGAGTTTGTAGAGATGGCTGTCGCGCAATGCTCGCACCGTCGCTGATCGGGGCTCGCCACTGATGAGTGACATCTCGCCGACGATGCTGCCAGTGCGGATCTCGGCGACCAGCCCGTCCGAACCGTCAGCACGTTTGACGAACACCGCAAGTCGGCCGGCCGACACGATGAACGCGTCAGTTGCGGTGTCGCCTTCCACCATGAGCGTCGCTCCCGCCGGGAGAAAGACCGGTTCCATGGATTCTGCGAGTGCGGAGAGCGCAGCAGGGGAGAGGGTGCCGAAGATTTCACTCGCCTGGAGATGGATCAGTGCGTCGTGACCTGGACCTGTGATGGTCATCGGATCGTCGATCCGCAGCTCACACCGATTTCCATTGCCCCTGAATCCTCCACGGAGCGAGCCTACTGGCCGCGTCGATGGGAGTGCTTCGCATCTCCAACAGGACCGTAGGCTGGACCGGGTGTCAGTCAAAAAGCAATCAGCTCGAATGGTCCTTTCTCAGGGTCTGCGCATCGTCGGTCGGTTCATCCGTGCACGACCATGGTCGTTCGCCTCGGCGGTAACGGGCGCAGCACTGTTTGCAGGCTCGATCATCGCCTCGTCGGCGGTCATTGGCTGGATCACCGACACCGCGATCTTGCCGGTGCTTCAAGACGGAGAGCCGACGCACGGACGTCTCACGGGGGTGGTTGCGGCGATCGCGGCCGTCGCAGCGTGGAAAGCCGCGGCAATCGTGATGCGCCGTACCTCCGCGGGTTGGCTTCAGTTGCGTACTCGACAGGACCTACGGAGTCAGCTCATCGGCACGCAGATGGATCTGGAGCTGGCCTGGTTCGACCGTCAGTCGATCGGAAATCTTCTGTCGGTGGCTGATACGGACGCTGAACAAGGCACCTCTGTGTTGGCGCCGCTGCCGTATGCAACTGGCGTGTCACTGCTGGTTGTCGGGACCGTCGTTCTGCTTGCGCTCCTGGATCCGTGGTTGGGATTGGTTGCCCTGGTTGGCATGACGTTGGTTGTAGCGATCGAGGTGCGTTCCGCCACCGTCCTCTATCCCTTTTGGGAGCGAATCCAGGTGCAGCACGGCGTGGTCAGTGGCCTGGCCCACGAGATGTTCGACGGCGCTCTCACTCTGAAGGCGCTTGGTCGAGAACCCATGGCAACGCAGCGGATGAAGACCGAGTCGGACGAACTTCGCGAACGTCTCGTGTACGTGGGAGTGCGGTGGGAGACGTATCGGACGATCATCGTCTCGTTGATCCCTGCCATCAGCCTCATCACTCTGGCGGTCGGTGCCGCTCGCGTGGATGCGGGTGCGATCTCCGCCGGCGACGTCGTGACGGCGCTGTATCTCCTTTCGCTGCTGACCTTTCCGATTCAGCTCATTGCATTCGTGTTGTTCGACCTCGCCGTCGCAATTCCAGCCTGGAACCGCGTCGCCGCGGTGATGACTGCTGACGAGGTGGTGAAACACGGCGCCGTTGTGGCAGACGAGAGCGGGACACCGGCTCCGGTGGAGTCGTCGACCGTCGGGTTCTCATATGAGGAAGGTGTCCAAGTGCTCGACGGGCTGGACATCGACATCCCGGCCGGCCGAACGGTTGCGATCGTCGGTCGGACCGGATCCGGCAAAACCACTCTGGCACTGCTTCTCGCCCGCCTGTGGGACCCCAAGTCAGGATCCATCCGCATCGATGGCCGCGATCTCAGAGACTTCGCCCGATTCGAGCTACCGAAGGAGGTGGCCTTCGTCGCCCAGGAGGCGTTTCTGTTCGACGACACCGTGCGAGGCAACATCTCCCTCGGCTTGGATGTCGGCGAGAGTGAAATCGACGCTGCAACGGCTCTCGCCGGCGCTTCAGAGTTCGTGACCGACCTCCCCAGAGGACTCGACACGCCGATCGGCGAGCGAGGGGCCAGCCTGTCAGGCGGACAACGGCAGCGCCTCGCGCTCGCCCGAGCTCTCGTGCGCAAACCCCGCCTGTTGATTCTCGATGACGCCACCTCCGCGGTCGATCCGTCGGTGGAGCGGGCGATTCTCGAGCGACTGCGAGAAGCGTCGATGCCGAGCACGGTGGTGATCGTTGCCTATCGGCCGTCATCTATCCGGTTGGCTGACGAAGTGGTTTTCGTGTCGGCGGGGCGGGTAGTCGATCAAGGTACCCATGCCGAGCTGATGGCGAGGCAGCCCACGTACGCGGATCTGGTGCAGGCCTACGAACGAGACGCCGCCTTGAGGAGTCGGGACGATGGCTGACTCTCTATCGACCGTCGCCGCGATTCGTCGCGCATTCCGGGAAGCGCCAGTGCTGGGGGACAAGCTCTGGCTGCCGGTGGTCTTCAACATGGGTGGCACCGTCGTACAGCTCCTGATTCCCGTACTGGTCCAACTCAGCATCGACCGCTATCTCGAAGGTCCTGGTCGAGTTGACATGGCGGCGATCCTGACGATCGCCGGTATCGGTCTGCTTGCGGTGGTCGTTGGTGGTCTGTTGACGCGGGCCGGGCTGGTGCGTTTGGTCAAGCAGGCGACGACCGGGCTCTCAGACCTGCGAGTCAGCGTCTTCGATCATTTGTTGAGGCGCTCGGTGCTGCATGTCCAGACCGAAGGCCGGGGTTCGCTGGTTTCGCGGGTCACCTCCGATATGTGGACACTGCAAGAGTTCATGGAGTGGGGCGGCGTGATGTTCCTCGTGAACGGAACCCAGGTCAGCGCAACACTGGTAGTGATGTTCGCATACGACTGGCGCCTCGCCCTCTTGGTGCTGCTTGGCGCATCGGTATACGCCGCGAGCCTGTTGTGGTTTCAACGGATTCTGCGAAGGCGCTACGACAAGGTGCGCGCAACCGTCGCCTCGAGCCTGACCGTGATGGGGGAGGCGATCTCGGGACTGCCGTCGGTCAGGGCGTATGCCGCCGAGGCAGTCACCCAACGGCGCGTCGACGAAGCGCTCGAGGCGAGGTTTCGAGCAGAGTTCAAGGCCGGACACTTTGGCAACGTGTTGTTCGCGACATCTGAGATCTTCGCTGCAGCACTGACCGCCGGTGTGGTGGTCGGTGGACTGTTGCTTGGTGTCGGCGGGGGAGTGACCGCAGGTGTACTTCTCGCCTTCCTGTTCCTCGTCAATCTGCTCATTTCGCCGGTTCAGATGATGGTCGAGATCCTCGACTTCGCGCAGAGCGCGGCTTCTGGCCTCCGGCGCATCATCGAGGCGCTCGACGCCCCGGTTGAGATCGCCGAGCCGCTTCAGCCTGTGGCACTGCCTGGCGGAAACCTGAGCATCGAATTCGAGGGAGTCTCGTATCGATACCCAACCGGCCCCGAGGTGTTGTCGCACGTGAACGCCGCAATAGACAGCGGTCGTCGCGTCGCCGTCGTCGGGGAGACGGGTTCCGGCAAGACGACATTCTCGAAACTGCTCGTTCGTCTTCTCGATCCCATCGAAGGTACGGTCCGGATCGGTGGCGTCGACCTGCGGGACGTCGCTCTCGTCGATCTGCGACGTCGTGTCACCTTCGTCCCGCAGGAGGGTTTCCTCGTGACGGGGACCGTGGCCGAGAACGTCCGCTACGGCATGCCGAACGCCACGGACCGAGATCTTCGCACGGCCTTCATCGAACTCGGCCTCGACGGTTGGCTCGATGGACTCGTTTCTGGACTCGCAACGTCGGTGGGAGAGCGCGGCTCGAGCATGTCGGCCGGGGAGCGGCAACTCATTGCATTGGTGAGGGCTTGGATCGCAGCGCCCGACCTTCTCGTGTTGGATGAAGCGACGTCGGCCGTCGACCCCGCCCTCGACGTCGCGCTGCGCCACGCGATGGAGCGCCTGACTGCGGGGAGAACGACGGTGACGATCGCTCATCGTCTTGCCACCGCAGAATCTGCCGACGAGGTGCTGGTGTTCGACGAAGGTCGACTCGTCGAGCGCGGCACCCATCAAGACCTTCTGGCGAACAACGGTCACTACCAGCGGCTTTACGCAGACTGGGCGGCGGGAACCGCAACCCGGTAGTCGGCTCTCTACCATCTGCTGCACGACGACAGGAGGCGCTCCAGTGGACTTCGCTCAATGTGTGACCAGGTCGGAGGCATCCGCCGCATGAAGGTTGCGAGTTGTGAAACGTTTGTCGTCGGCAACCCACCGCCGTCGTACGGGGGCCGCTACTTCCTGTTCGTGAAGCTGAGCACCGATGACGGCATCGACGGCCTCGGTGAAGCGTACGTCGCGACGTTTGACCCTCATCTCGTCGCGAAGCTGATCGAAGACGTCGCAGAGCGCTTCGTGATCGGAAATTCTCCAACAGCCATCGAAACGATGTGGCGGCGTGTCTACAGCAGCGGGTATTCGTCACGCCCGGACGTGACGCTGATGGGCGTGTTCAGTGCACTGGAGATGGCTTGTTGGGACATCGTCGGCAAGTCGGTCGACAAACCGGTCTACGAGTTGCTCGGAGGACGAGTTCACGAGACGTTGCGCTCGTATACGTACATTTATCCCGAACCTCAGGATGGCGGCGACGCGGTCTACACCGATCCTCAGCTGGCTGCCGAACGTGCCGCTGAATATGTGGCGAAGGGTTTCACCGCGGTGAAGTTCGACCCGGCGGGCCCGTACACGGCATTCGACCCGCATCAGCCTTCCCTGCTCGACCTCGAACGATCGGAGGCGATGGTTCGAGCCGTGAGGGAAGCCGTGGGCACCGACGCCGATCTGTTGTTTGGGACGCATGGCCAGTTCACGACCTCGGGAGCGATTCGGCTCGCGAGACGCCTCGAGGCGTACGACCCGCTGTGGTTCGAGGAGCCAACGCCACCAGAGAATCCTCGAGAAATGAGTCGGGTGGCGGCTCAGACGACGATTCCCATCGCCACGGGCGAACGTCTGACGACCAAGTACGAGTTTGCGCGTGTGCTGGAGCATCAGGCCGCTTCGATTCTGCAACTCAACATGGGTCGAGTTGGCGGCATCCTCGAGGGCAAGAAGATCGCGGCGTTGGCAGAGACCTACTACGCCCAGATTGCGCCGCACCTCTACAGCGGCCCAGTGCTCGGCGCCGCCAACATCGCGCTAGCCACCTGCTCACCGAACTTCTTGATCCTGGAGGGCATCTTGGACTGGTCCGGTTTCCATGCACAGATCTTGCGCAAACCTGTCGAATGGCAAGACGGTCGCGTCATTCCGTCGACTTCGCCAGGCTTGGGTGTCGAGCTGAACGAAGAAGTTGCACGAGCCAATCCGTATACAGGCAGCGACCTCCACCTGTCACCGCAGCAGGATCCGTACGACTGAAAAAGGGTGGTCATCTCAATACGGGTGGGGTATCATTCGTGTTGCGCTCCGTGCACACGTGTTGCACAGAGCGCAACGAGGTGGGAATGGCCAGTTCGCATCAGTCTCTTCATCGCGCAGTCGCGATTCTTCAGTCGTTTTCGGAGGCGGAGCCGACGCTTTCTGTCGCTGAGATCAGCGAGCGACTGAGCATTCACAAGAGCACGGTTTCCCGAATTCTCGGGGCGCTTCTGGACGACGGTCTTGTGTGGCACAACGCCGAGACCGGCCGCTATTCGTTGGGCATGGCGGTCGTCGAGATGGCGGGTGTGGCCCTCGGTCAGATCGACGTCCGCCGAGCCGCGATGCCTCACATGGATCAACTCGCCGCCAGCACGCGTGAAACCGTGAGCCTCTTCGTACGCAGAGGCTCCGAGGCGTTGACCGTCGCGCATGTCTCGAGCCCTGAGCCAGTCCACCATGTCGCTTGGATTGGACGCAGAGTGCCCCTCGACAAGACGGCACCCGGGCGGGTGCTCTCAAACCCACCGGTCATCGATCTGACCGATGTCGCAGGCCCGGGTGGCCACCGGGTCGCCTACGAGCGGGACGAGTTCGAGGTCGGTACCTCGGCCGTGGCCGTCGCCATAGTCGGACCGTCAGAGGACCCTGTCGCCGCATTGTCAGTGAGCGGTCCAAGCGAGCGGCTCGAAGAACAGAAGATCATCGCCGACGTCATCGCCACCGCTCGCCGGATCGAGACTGATCTGGGTTTGCGTTCGAATCGGGTGGAACGGGTGATCCGATCATGAGCGCGGATACACAAACTGTGCTTGGACCCAACGACGCCGCGTCCCAACATGCGTTTGCCCATCCCGACCACATTGCGGCGGATTCGGCCGTCCTCGAGTTTCTGCTCGCCGACGCCATGTCTATCGCCAGCACCTCCGCTGACGAGCCCACAACGGTTCACATACCGACCACGGAGTCTTGGCATCGGAGAACTCAGCTCCCCGAACCGGCGCGCCTTGTGGAGGTCGAGAAGGTCACCATTGTCGGCTTCTTCGGTCGGTTGGGTGACAACATCGACCCGAATGTGGCGCGTGCGGTGCAAGAGGTGAGCGAGGAACTGGCGGAGTCGGTGTTCTCGGTCCCCGGACTGCTCGTGTACAGCTCACACCAGCTGGCGGACGAACGTAACTTCGCCAATCTCGTCGTTGTCGACAGCGATGCCGTGGTGGAGTGTTGGAGATCTCGCAACCTGCACATCGCCGCCGCAACCGACCTCGCGCCCGCCTACTACGAGCATGTTCGAATTTACAACGGGACGGCAGAACCGAAACCGGGCAAGCGCCCCCGGATCGACCTGACGGCGATCAAGTACTGGGATTATCGCTGCGATCCAACGTGGAGAGCCATGAGACGGTTCGAGACCACTGCGTGAGCGGGATCCGCCTGACGTCCCACATGGCGGCAGCGGCTGATCCGCTCATGCATTGGCTGGTCGAAGAGTTGGACCTCACCTGGGTCGACGGAGAATGGCCAGATCGGCTGTTGTCGATGTCGACCGGCGAAGTCGAAGTCGGTTGGGTCTGTGGCTTGTTGCACGCCTCTCGCCTGGCGAGGTCCGACTGGCCCTTTGCGGCAATCGCGGCACCCGTCATGATTTCAGAACGTCACGGAGATCGGCCTCAGTATTTCGGTGATGTCGTCGTGAGCAACGGTTCCGAGGCCCAAGCGCTCGAAGATCTCGCGGGCACCGTGTTCGCCTACAACGAGACGACGTCGCTTTCGGGATATCACATGCTGCTGAATCGCCTCGGTTCACTCGACCAGTTCGAACGAGCAGTCGAGAGTGGCTCTCATGCCGACTCGCTGACCATGGTGAGGTCGGGGTTGGCGGATGTCGCCGTCATCGACTCAACGGTGATGGACATGACGGTGCGCTGTGGGTCAACGGACGTCGGCGGGATCCGGACGATCGAGAGTCTCGGACCGTACCCGATGCCGCCCATCGTGGGTTCGACAACCACCGATCCGCGACAGCTTGCCGAGATCCATGATCGCCTCGTGACGCTGCACACGAACGAGCAATCACGACGTGCAATGGCTAGCTGGGGCGTCGCCCGTTTCGAAGCCGTGACCGATGAGGTGTATCTGACTCTGGCATCCGGCTGAGGACAAGCGTTCTAGATTGCGGACATGCAGCTCATAGCGATCGACGTTCTGGTGGTCCTCGCCTTTGTGGCGATTGGACGCGACACCCACAACGAGGGATCGGCCCTGGTGGAGTTCCTCCAGACGGCTGCCCCGTTCTTGTTGGCCGTACCGCTCGGTTGGGTGGTGACCGGTGAGGCGCGGCTGCAACCAATTCGCGGGGGGCTCTGTGTAGCCGCCATAACCGTCGTCGTTGGAATGGCGATACGCAAGTTCGTTTTCAACGACGGCACTGCGGGTGCGTTTGTTGCCGTGGCGGCCAGCTTCTTCGGCGTCACCATGGTGATGTGGCGATTCTGGGCGCAGCGTGCAACGGCGGCCGCATAGGTACCTGGAGCTCCCGTATGCGCCGCACCTTCGACCGTCTCATGTCGGCTGGGAGGACCGCCGGCGTCAGCTCGACGCAGACCACGTTCAGGCTTCTGCTCGGAGCCTTTCTCGTTGTTGCCGGCTCGAGCCATCTCCTGTGGTCCCGAGCAGAGTTTCTTGCGCAGGTGCCCGCTTGGTTGCCGGTAGATGGCGACCTCGTCGTGGTGCTGTCGGGAGCCGTCGAGATCGTCCTGGGTGCGGCGTTGTTGTTGGCAGCGCGGCTTCGGGTGCTCGTCGGACTCATCACCGCAGCCTTCTTCGTAGCAATCTTTCCTGGGAACATCGCTCAACTGGTGGAAGCCACCGACGCGTTCGGTTTGGATTCCGACACGGCACGTGCCGTGAGGCTGGTGTTCCAGCCGGTGCTCGTTGCCTGGGCCTTGTGGTCCACAGGGTCGTGGAGGGCGCTTCGATTGCTTCGTCAGCAGGGCGAGGTTCACTGAGCTCAGGTTCAGCCGCAGTGATGCCGCTCAGATCGTCAGTCGTCGCTCGGTCGGGGTTCTGAACCGGGGGATGATGCGATGTTCCCCCAACCACTGCGACAGATCGTGTGCTTTCGCCTCAACACTGGAAAGCGCATCCGAGCCGATGTCGTCGAAGACCTCTGTGGCGATCGAACCGTCAGTGCGCTGGGCCCACCCGCCGACAACTCTGCCGTGAGCCCACACGGTTGGACCGACATTGCCGTTGCGGTCGAACAGGAGCGGCGCGTGGTCTCCGAGCAGCCAATCGCGTTCCTTCCAACCCATGACGGCGACGTCCAGGCCTGGCAACAATGCGGTCCAAGAAGTATCCGGTGAATCCGCTGGCGCCCAATCGATCACATACGCCTCGCCGGACTCGACCTCGACGACCTCAGGATCGACCTCGGCGAGAACCTGTTTGGTGAGGCCCTTCGTCCACCCTGTCCACCATTGGATGTCGGTGAAAGTCCCTGGTCCGTACGCACCGAGCCAGCGTCGGACCAACTCGACGCGGGCCGAACCCGGCTCTCGGTCGAACACCCCTTCGCCGAACCAATCGTCCGTCGCCGCCCACTCGTAGAGGCTCGATCGCCACGACCCGCGTGGCCGTCCACGAACGATGCGGGCATCGGTTGCGAGCAGAAACAGCACACGAGTCGAAATCCCCATGACTCCTTGCCACTTCTTGCCAGCACCGAACTGCACCTTGTGTGCCAAGTCGGGAACGACTTCAGTCAGTTCAGCAGCAGTCGAAGGGCCGCGCTCTCTCAACGCAGCGAGAACCGCTGTCTCGACTGAGCGAATCCAGTCGGAAGCGTTCTCGATGTCGAGCTGTTCGGAGACGAGTCGCTCGAGTTTGCGACGTTCAGTCGCCCCGAGGGCTTTTGCACATGCCGCATCGAGGATCGCAGCCACGTCGAGGGGAGTGACAAACATCGTTCGGCGCATACCGAGGGTTCTCGCGAGTGTGCGATCGTCGTAGAGAGCAGTTTCGAGGTCGGTGTCTGTCAAGTCGGCGACACGGGCCCACGCCGCCAAGAAGACGCTTGCAGGATCCGAGGCGTGAAAACCTACAAGTGCACCTGCCGCCTGCTCGACGCTGGTGGCAGGCGTCGAAAGGAAATGATTGATGGCCATCTGTCGACAGCGGGCTGCACTGCTGATCTTCCGCATACCGGCATTGAAGCAGTCGACGAACAGGGTGCTGTCAGTGGTGGTTGTGGCGAGCCGCCGCGCGCTCTAGCGTCCGGCCAACTCCTTGGAGGATCCCACTTGGAATTGGTCGAGACATCACGAATCATGTGGACGCCGTTCCACGAGTCAACGCTGGCTGCCGGCGTCACTGCGGTGACGGTCTACAACCACACGATGCTGCCGCTCAGCTACGGCGATCCTGAAGCCGAATACCGCCGACTCACGGAAGGAGTCGCTATTTGGGACGTCGCGTGTCAGCGTCAGGTCCAGCTTGCAGGGCCCGACGCCGGCGATCTGGCGCAGATCTTGTGCACCCGAGACCTCTCGCAGGCTCGGGTCGGCCAAGGCAAGTACACGGCGATGGTGGATCACCAGGGCCGGCTGATCAACGATCCACTCGTTCTACGAGCTGACGACGACGTGTGGTGGCTCTCACTTGCCGATGGCGACATGTTGCAGTGGTGCCGGGCCATCGCCTCTGAGCGCCAAATGTCGGTTGAAGTTTCCGATGCGAATGTCGCCCCGCTCGCCGTTCAAGGGCCACTGGCAGAAGACGTGGTCGCAGCGCTGCTGGGTGATTGGATCCGTGAGATCAAGTTCTTCAATTATCACCGCGCTGAGGTCGACGGCATCCCGATGCGGGTCGGTCGGGCTGGGTGGTCCAAGCAGGGCGGATTCGAGTTGTATCTCGAAGACGCCACACGAGGCAACGATCTCTGGGATCTGGTGATGGCGGCTGGGGAGCCGTTCGAGATCGGTCCGGGCGGTCCCAACGCCATCGAGCGTGTCCAATCGGGGTTGTTGTCCTATCGGACCGAGACCACCGATGACACCGATCCGTTCGAGGCGGGCTTGGGCAAGTACGTCGATCTAGAGGCCAGCGACTTCATCGGAAGGGACGCGTTGATCGAAAAGCGTGAGCGGGGTCTACAGCGCTCGCTGGTTGGAGTCGTGTTCGATGAGCACCCTGGAGTTCTGAAGAATCCTTGGCCGGTGATGGCGACCGGACAAGTGGTCGGCTCGGTGCGTGTCGTCGTTGTATCACCGAAGGTGGGCCGATCGATAGGTATGGCCATGATCGACGTGCCGCACAATGTCCCCGGAACTGACCTGGTTACCTCGAGTCCCAACGGCGAATGGTCGATCACCGTTGCAGCTCTGCCGTTTGTGTGAGCGACAACCTGTAGAGTCAGACGTCGCAACGGTGAGCAAATTGCCCAGCAACGATCCCGTCTGGAGGATCTCGATGACCATTGACGACCTCGACTCGCGTTTGATACTGGAGCTTCGTCGAGAGCCGCGCCTCGGAATGATGGAACTTGCGCGCCGGCTCGGTGTCGCTCGCGGCACCGCCACCGCACGGCTCGACAAGCTGCGGGCTTCGGGAGTCATCACCGGATTCGGCCCAGACTTGGGCTTGGCGGCTTTGGGCTATCCGGTGACAGCGTTCACCACACTCGAGGTGACGCAAGGCCGCACCGAAGGTCTGCTTGCACACCTGAGCGCCATCGCCGAGGTCCTGGAGGTCCACTCCATTGCCGGCCAGGGTGACCTGATGATTCGTGTCGTCGCCCGCTCCAACGAACACCTCTTCGACGTGCTCGCGCGTGTGCTGGCAGGACCTGAGATCGGCCGTACGTCCACCGCTATCGCCCTGGCCGAGCACATTCCGTTCCGGACGGACCCACTTGTCGCCGGGATTGCCGCTCAGAGGTTGCCGCGGAGCTCCTGATCGCGCTCGATGGCCTCGAACAGCGCCTGGAAATTGCCGACTCCGAAACCTCTGGATCCGTGGCGTTCGATGACTTCGTAGAACACCGTCGGTCGGTCTTGCACGGCTTTCGTGAATATCTGGAGCAGGTAGCCCTCGTCGTCCTGGTCTACCAAGATGCCGAGCTTGGCAAGCTGCTCGATGTCGGCGTCGATCTTCGTCCAGTCGAGCCGGCTCCGGAGGTCGTCGTAATAGCTCTGTGGGGTGCTCAGGAACCGGACTCCATTGGCTCGCAGTGCGCTGACCGTGGAGACGATGTCGTCGGTTGCCAACGCCATGTGCTGCACACCCGCCGAACCGTAGAAGTCGAGATACTCTTCGATCTGGCTCTTCTTGAGCCCTTCTGCAGGCTCGTTGATGGGCAACTTGATGCGGCCTTCGCCGTCCCAGAGGACCTTTGACATCAACGCGGTGTACTCGGTGCTGATTTGGTCGTCGTTGAAGTGGTGGAGCTGACTGAATCCGAGAATCGACGCGTAGTAGTCGGCCCATTCGTCCATCGTTCCGAGTTCGACGTTGCACACGACATGGTCCACGAGGCGCAGCCCAGTCGAATCGGCGGGCAGCCAGTGGCGGGTCTTCTTGTATCCGGGGGCGTAGGCGCCGCTGTAGTTGGACCGATCGACGAAGGTGTGGATCGTGTCGCCGTATGCGTGGACCGAGGCAACGACGAGCTTGCCGTTGTCGTCCTCCAGTGACTCGGGTGCGCGCCACGAGGTGGCACCCCTGGAGACCGCGGTGGCGTGTGCTTCTTCGGCGTTCGGGACACTGAACGCCACGTCTCGAACACCATCGCCATGGAGAGCTTGGTGGCGGACGATTGGTGAATCCGGGCCGAGTCCGGCGGTCATCACGAATCGAATCGCCCCTTGTTCGAGGACATACGACGCCCGATCGCGTACGCCCGTCTCGGGTCCGGCGTACGCAACGACATTGAAGCCGAACGCGGTCCGGTAGTAGTGCGCAGCCTGGCGAGCGTTACCAACCCAGAACTCGATAGCGTCATATCCGAGGATTGGCATCACGTCAGTCACAAGGGCCTCCAGAGGTTGGTGCGGTTCAATGAGTTATATCAGCAGATGCACGGTATGCGCAATGGTTTGGGTACAGGCTGTGCACTATGCATAGTTTCGCTACCCGACGGGCGGGCGATGGGCGCGCTCTGCACACCGACTTCAGAGGACGAATGCGGCTACCACTCCGACCAACGCCGCAGGTCCGAGCGTCAGCAGAGCCACGCTGCGGAGTCGCTTGTTGCCGAGTGAGGCGGCGAGTCCAGCCTTGACCACCGTGTTGACCGCGGCTGCGATCAAAATGGCCCGGGCGGCGGCGGTTGTGGAGAGTCCTTCGTTGACCAGATTGGCTGTCGAGAGCGTGATGGCGTCAACATCGTTGAGCCCGCTGAGGCCGGCCACGAACAACAACGAAGCGTCAGAGAATCTGTCGAGCAGGAACTTCGAGGCAAAGAGAATGAGTCCGTAGAGGCCGCCGAATTTGAGTGCCGTGGAAAGCGACAACGGATTCTTGGCCGTGACGGATTCGCCTTCGCCGGCGCCTTCGTCAGAGCGACGAGTGAACCAATAGGCCGCCACTCCACCAACCAGCACCGTGAGTCCTCCGAGAGGCACCAGCAGCTCGCCCGCCAGTTCAGGAGCGACGACCACTGCCTCCACGAACACCCGTGGGTACATGAGTCCGGACGCTCCGATGACGCCGGCAATCAAGGCAGGCGTGAGTCCCGGCCGCTCTTTCGACATCCTGGAGAAGCCAAGTGTCACGGCGGTAGACGAGACGAGACCGCCGAGAAGGCCCGAGAGTCCGAGGCCTCGGCGACCGAGGATGCGCAACGCGACGTACCCAACCAGTCCGATTCCCGACACGAAAATGACCATCAGCCAGATTTCGTGGGGATTGATGGCGTTCAAGGGCCCAAAAGCTTCATCAGGAATCAGCGGCAGCACGATCGCCGTGATCACACCGAACTGAAGGACAGCAACAACGTCATCGTGATCGAATCGGTCCACAACGCTCGACAGCCAGCCCTTCGACTGCAGGACAACAGCGAGACCCACCGTCAACGCAACGGCGGTCACGTACTGCTGATCGAACACGACAGCACCCATGAGGAACGTGACAGCCGCAGCCGATTCCGTGGTTATGCCCCAATCGCCGGTTTCTCTGGCGATCGACACGTACGCCAACAGAACGAGTCCCCCGAAGACGACGAGGCTTGCCAGGAATGCTGCCGAGCCGAATCGACTGCCGACGTAAGCCGTAGCGGCTCCCCAGACCCCGAAAATGGCGAACGTGCGGGCACCACCGGACACGTCGCCAACACCAGGGCCGATTTGTCTTTCGAGTCCAACGACCGCGCCGAGCGCGCCTGCGACGAGAAACGTGAGGATCAACTGGCCTTCATCCATGGAATTTGACCCTAGTCAGAAGTGGTGTCCGTGCCCCGACGTCGGAGAGAGCCTCGTAGCCGAGACTCGAACAACGTCACGGAACGAGAATGGTCACGCCAGCGCGAAGCTTGTCCCCGGTCGCCACACGGAAGTCACCCGGGTCGAGGTCTGGGATGAACAAGTCCACTTGGCTTCCCCAGCGGATCATGCCGAGCTTGTCGCCCATGGCGATCGAGTCACCTTCTGCGGGATAGCAGTCGATCCGATTGACCTGTTGATCGGCGATCTGCACGACGTAGGCAGTGAGATCGTCGCCGTCGATGCGCACGACGTTGCGCTCGTTGGTCCACACGTGCGGCGAATTCGAGTAGCGCTTCTCGAGCCGGAAGAGATTCCGGACGAACATGTCTCCCATCGACACGTTCGGAGCGGGGTGATAGGTGATCTCGCTCACGGTCCCGGCAATGGGACTCCGCTGGTAGTGCACGTCATACGGCGACAGGAAGATGCCAAGCAGCGTTCCCGAACGCGGCCGCTCCTCGCCCTTGACGATCTCATCGAGTGGAATCTCACGGCGATTCTTGATGGCGATGGGCACCACACCGTTCTCCACCCGTTCCAGGTAGACAACTCGACCGTCGGACGGTGCGACGACGGTCGCGTCGAGCGGCACGTTGCGTGCCGGGTCACGGGGGAAATACCACTTTCGGTAGGCTTGGAACAGCGCGTACGACGCGACTCCCGCGAGTGCCGAACTTGTGATCAGACGTCTCATGGCGAATGAGCATAAGCCCTGCAGGAAGAGTGACGCGAGTATCGTCCTGCTCATGCAACCGATCATCGGAATAACGACCTACGGAC
>JABDJC010000162.1 GCA_013003395.1 Acidimicrobiia bacterium | reverse complement strand
CGGCCGGCGACGCCGTACAAGCCGAGGCCGACACCGGCCAACCCCCTGGTCGCCGCCAGGGTCCAGGTTTGATTGGCGACCACGAATCCCAATGTCCCGACCACGCTTGCGGCTAGAGCGATCGCTGAAAGGATCCCAATGTGTCCTCGATCGGCTAGCGGCGAGAGAATCACCTGTGCGATCAATGCCGCCAAGAAGCCGGCTGCGGCGACGATGCCCAACTCCCAGGTCTCCAGGCCATTTCGATCCTGTAGGTCGGCCAGGAACACGAAGACCACCCCAAGCGACATGGCCATGAGGAAGTTGACGGCGTAGATGAGGCGGCGAGACATCGATGGAGGCTACCGCGACGTTTGACCTGTTCAGCCATCACATACGGCCTTTCTTCGCCTGGCGCGCCACCTACGATTCGGAGCAGTGGGACAAGTTTCCATGGCTCGCGGCGCCGAAGACGAGCATGATTGACAGGGCGACCGAGGAGGCTGCACATGCAGCTGTCCGCACTGCGAATGATCCGATTCGATGCCGAGACCGAGCGGCGATTCAGGGCCGATCTCACGGCGCGAGTGATGCCGCTGGGTCGTCTGGGTGCCGCGCTAGGTGTGGTGCTGTTCGTAGGCCTCGCATTCTGGGACCAGCACATAGACGCTGCCTCGCTCGGCCGGACGATGCCCATTCGGCTCGGTGTCGCCGGGGTGTTCTTGCTGGCGTACATCTGGACGTTCACCCCGGCCGGGAGTCGCAGCGTCAGTCCATACATCGCTCTGCAACTCCTCGTAGGCGTCGCCTTTCCGATTGTCCTCTCTCGTCTGCCGGACGGATTCCTCATCGGCATTCCTGGCTTGTTGTTGCCGATGAGCGTGGTACCAATTTTCTCGACCACGCGATGGCATGCGGTCTCATCCCTGAGCGCTCTCGTTGCGCTTCCCAACATCGTGATGGTGGCGAATGACGCCACGTCCTTCGAGATCGTTCAAGCCAATTACTGGCTGGTCTCCGGAGCCTTCGTTGCAGGCGCATTGGCTTACCTGCTCTATCTCGATCGGAGGAGAGCGTTCGCAGCTCAAGAGGCGCTGGATTCGGAGCGACGCCATTCCGAATCGCTGCTGTTGAACATCCTGCCCGGCGAGATCGTTGATCGTCTGAAGGCAGGCCACGATTCGACCTCCGACGCATTCGGTGATGCCACTGTGCTGTTCGCCGACATCGCAGGCTTCACGAATGTCGCCGAGTCGCTCGATGCGATCCGACTTGTCGAGTTTCTCAACGAGCTGTTCGGGGCATTCGACGAGATCGTTGCCGGCTGCGGAGTTGAGAAGATAAAGACGATCGGCGACTCCTACATGGCCGTCGCTGGGGTACCGGTGGCTCGCTCCGACCACGCCGCTGCAGCGGTCGCCGCTGCCCGCCAGATGCTGACAGCGTTCGACGAGGTGGTGGCACGACACGAATTCACGCTGGGCCTGCGGATAGGACTTCATAGCGGACCGTTGGTGGGCGGCGTGATCGGCACCCGCAAATTCTCGTACGACGTCTGGGGCGACACCGTCAACGTTGCCAGCCGCATGGAGAGCTCAGGAGTAGCCGGCAGGATTCAGCTGTCTGAGGCAACTCGTGCACTCCTACCCGCGGACCCGCACCTCGAGCCCAGAGGATTGGTCGCACTCAAAGGTCACTCACCGATAGAGGCCTACCTCGTCGACGCCTGAAGGTTGCCAATGCCCTTCACCCAAGGCTCGTGACGATTTCCTTGATTTGCTCTTGCAGGTAAAAACGGTCCGATTCAGTCGACGCCAGGTCGGCGGCACGCTCGAACGCCAGCACGGACTCGTCCGTCCGACCCAACCGGCGCAACATCGTTCCTCGAGCTGCGTGCATCAGGTGATATGAATCGAGATCGGCTGTGACTGCTTCGAGGGCTGCCAGAGCTGCTGCGGCACCGGCGATCTCACCCACGGCGATCGCTCGGTTGAGCTCCACTATCGGCGTCGGCATCACTCGCAACAGATCGTCATAGAGCTGAACGATCTGCTTCCAGTCAGTGGCCTCGATTGACTCCGCGTTGCAGTGGACTGCCTGGATCGCGGCCTGGAGCTGGAATGGGCCGGGACTATTGCGCCGGATGCATGCTCGGACGATCGCATGACCCTCTTCGATCATGATTCGGTCCCACATCGATCGGTCCTGATCGGCCAGCCGCACGATCTGGCCGTCCACAGTGCGGGCCGGCACACGCGACTCGTTGAGCAACATGAGCGCAAGCAACCCGGCAGCTTCCGGCTCATCGGGCATCAGTGCGACCAGCGCTCTCGAGAGACGAAGGGCTTCTGTTCGCAGTTCCGCTCGCTCCGGGTGGTCGACCCCGGTGTTGTAGATCAGGTAGATGACGGACAGCACCGACCTGAGCCGCTCGGGAAGGTCGGCGTCAGCAGGCACCCGATACGGGATGTTTGCCGCTTTGATCTTGTATTTCGCGCGTACGAGCCGTTTGGCCATCGCCGGCTCACTCACCAGAAACGAGCGGGCCACCTCGTCCACGGTCAGACCACCGAGTAGTCGCAGAGTCAAAGCAACTTGATGTTCCGTACGCAGCGCCGGATGGCAACACGTGAAGATGAGTCGGAGTTGGTCATCAGAGACGGCGCCCTCGGTGTCCCATTGCTCAGCCCATTCGTCGCTTCCTGGGACATCGCTCACGGTGTCCGCCACAGCGAGTTGATCCGTGAGCTGGCGACCTTTGGCAGATCTCCGTACCTGGTCAATCGCTCGGTTTCGTGCCGTGGTGATGATCCACCCTGCCGGGTTGGGAGGGATGCCGTCGATCTTCCATCGTTCTGAGGCCACCGCAAATGCGTCCTGGACCGCGTCTTCAGCGACGGTGATATCGCCAAAGACACGGACCAACGTCGCCACGGCTTGGCCATAGACTTCACGGAACACGCTTTCAACACGAGTTGGTTCCCGCCTCTCGCCGGCGGAATCACTCAACGTGTCAGCCGCCATGCATCTCGGCGCTGTGGTCGGCAACTCGACCAGTTGCCATGAATGGGCGCACCTCGATTGGAGCGGTCGTCGCCGCGGCGACCTTGCCCGCCCAGGCGAGTGCCTCGTCGAGATCAGCAGCGTTGATGACGTAGAAGCCGGCGATGTGCTCCTTGGCCTCTGCGAACGGCCCGTCGGTCATGACGACGTCTCCGTCGTTGACCTTCACCACAGTGGCTGCGTCGTGTCCATGGAGTGCCCCACCGAAGACGAATGTACCGCTGCTGTCCATCTCGGCTTCGAGTTCGATGATGCGCTGCATGAACCCCTGCATCTCTTCGGGAGATGGTGGTGCGTCTGGGACGCCGCCCTCGACTCTGTGCGTCGACAAGAGATATTGACCCATGAGAGCTCCTCACGTAGGTGCGGGCTGTTCCCGCATTCACCCTACTTACGAACGAGATGGGCTCTCGAGGACACCAATCGCGAAGAACACCAAAGGCCAGGCTCGTCCGTCACCCTTCACCGGCCGAATTCGTTGCGTATGTTTGTCATGGGACGAGTGAGGGGGCATTTCATGCATCGCTTTTCTGGGTTGACGGTCGCGGTCGCGTTCGTGCTGGTTGTGGGAGCTTGCGGCGGCGACGACGCGGGCGCCGACACGACGACCACGTCAGTCCAACAGGCAACTACCACCATGCCACCGGCAACCACGGCAGCGCCAACGACAACGGTTGCCCCCACAACAACACAAGCTGCGACCACGACGGCAGCTCCGACGACAACCGAGCCGCCTTTCGAGCCTCCGCCGACGATCACGCTCGACGATCCGATATTGGCCGTCGAACCGCCTGACACTGCGTATCGCGCCCAGCTGACATTCACGATGCGTGCCGTCCTCGCCGACGGCACTGTGCAGGAGGGGATCGTGATAGGCGATGGAGGCAAGCTTCTCGAGCCATCGGAATCGCACTCGTTCGTGGTTGCAGCCAACGAATTCGCCGACATCCCCAACTGTTTCAACATTGCAACGGCTTCACCCGCTTGGGTCAGCGCCTACCACACGTTCTACGGCGGACTGAGCGGCGAGGAAGGTGGGGATCTCATGGGAGACGCCATGTTGGCGGAGACCGGGATAATGAACAACGGCGTGCTCGTTGACCGCTACGAGATCACGCTCGACAACATCGATCCAGAGGATGCCGACGAATACACCACCTTCGACATCGCCTACATCGACATCGCACGCGAGGGTGGCCACGTAGTGAGCCTCGTCCTCAACGGTCTCGGGTTCAACAACTCGTTCCTCGTCGACCAGAGCGAACCCCGCGAGATCGTTTATGAACTCAACTTCAGCGAATTCGACGAGATAACCGAGTTCACAGTTCCGGAAGATTGTGAGCCGTGAAACCTTCCACGAGGAGTCGCTGCTGATGCGAGAACTGGCGCAAATACAGCAAACGTGAGGATGAGGGCTCATGGGAGAAACAAAATCGATGGCGATAGCGATCGCGGCCTTTGCGCTGGCGGCAACGGCATGCAGCAGCGGTGATGCCACCACAACTGTGACGGAACCCGCGACCACGGTCGCACCGACGTCCACAACGAGCCCGCCGCCCACCACAACGCAACCACCAGCTGTAGCGACCTCGACCACGACCGCTCCACCTGAGACGACAACTACGACGGCACCTGAGCCGGAGGTCGTCGTACCCCCGACCGATCTGCTCACCTTCGCCCAGGGCGCACTCTTCGTCAGCCAGACCGGTCTCAGCACCGGAAGCAGTGCATCGGCCCTACGAGCGATCGACGGAGATCCACTGAACCTCACCGTGAGCAACGACGGAAAGGACCCTGTGGAATTCGTTTACAAGTTGGTGGCAAACACCACGTTCGACCGCTTCGCGATCCCGAACATCGTCGAGGAACCCGGCAACGTGACGTTCTTCCGCACGATCACCATCTCTGGATCGCTCGATGGACCCGAAAGCGGATACCAAGTCCTTGCGGTAGTTGACCTCGAAACGCACGGCCCAGACACCGAGATCACCGAGATCACCCCTGACGTGGTGACCCCGGTGCGATGGCTGAAAGTGATGCTCGAGGGCGGCATCAACATCGTCGAGGGGGATGAGGGCAGGACGAACCTGCAGTTCACCGAATTGATCGGCAGTGGGACACAGGACGAAGTTCCGTTGTCGACAGCTTTCGATGGGATATGGGAGTTGCGGCTCACCGAACGCCTCGACATCCAGGGTGATCCGTTCGAATTGCACCAGCAGGGCGCCACGATCAGCGGATGCCTCGGAACGACGCCACTGACCGGCAGCGTCAACGGACGAATCGCGCGGGCCTCCGGGGTAGATGAAACCGGGAGGCCCACGGCTCTCGTGATGGTCGCCGACGAAGACGGAACGATTCAGGCGGCAGTTTCTGAGAACGGCAGCATCTTCGGAGCGCGCACCGCAGTTGTCGAACCCGAACTCACCAGCACGCCGTGCTCAGAGGAGCCGCCAGCACCGGTCATCTGCGGGTCCACGGTGTACATCAACTTCGATGTGAACTCGGCCGCGATTCGCTCCGAGTCGACTCAGGTGTTGTCCGACGTCTACGACGGACTCATCGCCGAGGGAGCCACCGGCGTATCGATAGTCGGACATACATCCACCGAGGGATCGGACGAGTACAACCAGGACTTGTCGGAACGGCGCGCTCAATCAGTGGTCGACGACCTCGTCGGACGCGGATTCGCCGCAGCCAACATATCGGCAGTCGGTCTGGGCGAGTCTCAACCACTGATCTCTCCGGACAACGACGAGACGGCCCGAACGCTCAATCGGCGGGTCGAGATCACCTGTGAGTGAGGGACGCGTATGGCTACGAGTACCAGTTCGATCGTGACCGCACTCAGCGCACATGTGGGCTTGTCGCGGTGACAACAATCCGCGGTCGACTCGCGACCCAAGTGGTGCGGGCGCTTGGAATCAAGCGACGATTGCGGCGACTTGCAGAGGCCGAGGACGACCCTGCCGCATTCAACGAGCGCCTCCGCAAACTGCGAAGGACCGACAGGCGCAAACCACCCTTGGCTGTGCGGTTACGGTGGAAAATCCAAGAAGTCGACGTGTCCGGCTTCGATCTCTTTGTGATGGCGCGGAACCGCTCGCCCGGTCGCAGGGCGCTTCTCTACCTACATGGTGGCGGCTACCTGTTCGGCCCTTTTGGCACCGAGTGGGCCGCGATGAGGCGGGTGGCAGACCAGTCGTCGTACGACTTCGCCATGTTTCTCTATCCCAGGGCTCCTGAGCACGACGCTGCCGAAACGCTCGAAGTGACCAGAGCTGCCTATCGCTCCATGACCGATCGATACGGAGATGGCGGCGTCGCCCTCGTCGGCATGTCCGCGGGAGGCGGTCTCGCAATCGCATTGATGGCGTCGCTGCGCGACGAGGGTGCCCCACTTCCGCGGTGTGCGGTGCTGCTGTCGCCGGGCGTCGACATGACCCTCGAACAACCGGTCGGGGACCTCGATGCATCCGATGTCCTGCTGTCAACGGAACATGTCCAATCGGCGGGCCGAGTGTACGCAGGCGGTCTAGGTCCGAATCACCCCACCATTTCGCCACTGTTCGGCGACCTCAGCGGACTGCCAGAGCTGACGGTGTTCGTGGGGAGCGCCGAGCTTCTTCGACCGAGCATCGAAGCCTTCGCGAACAAGGCCTCCGAAGCGGGGTCCGACGTCCGCCTGGTAGTCGGCCAGGATCAGCAACACACCTGGCCGGCTGCCCCCACGCCCGAGGGCCGGAAGGCGCTACAACAGATCGTCGAAATCCTCTCGTCCTGCTGAGCCGCCCCAGACCCGATCCAACATTGCTTTGGAGCCCGCCAGGTACAGTCTCTTTGGTGCCCTCCGAACCCAACTGCGTCTTCTGCGGGATCATCGCCGGCGAGATCCCATCGACCACAATCGCTCAGCGCGAAACGGCGATCGCGTTCATGGACATCAACCCGGTTACCCATGGTCATGCCCTCGTAGTGCCGCGCTCGCATGCAACCGACCTGTTCGACGTCACCGCCGAGGACCTGGCAGCGTGCGTCCACCTTGCGCAGGAAGTGGCCGGACGAGCCAAGGAGCGACTGGGGGCGGATGGCGTCAACCTTCTGAACTGCACCGGTGAGGCCGCCTGGCAAAGCGTATTCCACTTCCACATTCACGTCATTCCTCGGTACGAGAACCAACCAGGAAAAGACGCCATAGGACTGCCCTGGGTCTCGGCGCCCGGCAACCCCGACGAGATCGAACGGATCGGCAACCTCTTGTCGTGAGCCGAGAAGGTTCGCCGCCGTTTCAAGGCGGTGCATCAGCCCGGCCCTCGAGTCAGAAGGCAGGCGAACTTGTGGGCCCCGTGGGACTCGAACCTAGAAGGCAGCGCCGGAGCGCCAGCGGAGGCACCACCATGCGGAGGATTCCGAGGCCGAACAGGACTCGGAATACGTAGCCCGGCCCTCGAGTCAGAAGGCAGGCGAACTTGTGGGCCCCGTGGGACTCGAACCCACAACCAACGGGTTAAAAGCCCGGTGCTCTGCCAATTGAGCTAGGGGCCCGGCGCGACTGTAGTCCAGCGGAACGGCATCGAATCACCCCGACCAGAAATCGGGGTCAACCCCTATGGCGAGGCCGTCACCGACAGCGTAACTTTCCAGATATGGACTCACCCACCGAATCTGTCGTCATCTCGCAGCGGAACTCGTGGCTCGACCGGGGACTCACGCCGAGCTGGTCCGAGTTGCCCAAGTTGTACGCCAGAGTCATCCTCGGTGTGATTGCCGCAGGCGCAACGGCGTTTGGTGCATTTGTCGCAATGGCCATCGGCTTCATAGTCACCACTGGATGCTTCTTCAGCTGCGACGATCCGCAGCCACTCATCGGTATCCCGCTGCTGCTCGCCTCGGTCGGTCTGGCAGCCGTGAGTTTGGGAAGTCTGTGGTGGGCGTTTGTCGATCGACATTGGAGAACAGTCCTGCGAGTGCTGCTCTTTCTCGGAGCGATCTCAGCAGCCCTACTCGTCGTGACCGCCATCAACCAGATGTGACGGAGCTCTCCAACACTCGATCCAGCACCGTCGACCACGCCTCGGTCGAGGATGCTCCGAGATAGACGAGGTCGCCCAGCCGAACCGCGGCGACAGCTCCGTCCCATTCGGTCTCCTCGTAGCGAAGAATCGGCATGGCCTCCGATGGCACGAGCCGTTCCGCCCACGGCCCGATCGGAATCCCGCCCTCGATCTGCAATCCATCCGGCGGCGTACCGAAGTCGGCAACGCGCACACCAAGGTTCAAGCCTCCGAAAGGCTGTTCGATCCACACGCCGTCCTCCGTGCGGACCAGTGACCGAGGCCCAATCACGACGACCGTGCCACTCGTAGCCGCGTTCTCGATGTTCCGAACCCGTGTCGACGACCCAATGTGGATCGCAGGCGCCAGCGCCAAACGGTATGACGAGAAGTCTTCAGCCGGGTCGACGACGTCGACCGCATATCCAGCCCTCACGAGCGCCTCATAGGCGGCGAGGGTGAGCGCAGAATGGGTAGCCCCCGGAGCGTGGACCTCTGAGTCGATCGACCACAGGTCCTCGATGTCCCACAACAGCGCAGCACGAGGGGCATCCGTCGGTGTGGCATCGGCCAACTCACC
>JABDJC010000159.1 GCA_013003395.1 Acidimicrobiia bacterium | reverse complement strand
GTCCATTGTTGGTGACGGTCAGTTCGTAGGTGATTTGACCGCCGGCGACAACAGGATCCACGAGGTCGACCTTGCTGATCGCCAGATCGGATCGGTGGACCACTGGATCCGAGACGAGGTCCGTATGGCTGGCCTGATCGCTCGTGGCGGTAGCGGAATTGGTCAGATCCAGGGTCGCGACGGCCATCGGTTGATCTACGGTGGCGAGGAAGGTCAAGGTCTGGACACCTGATCCGACGGCCAAAGTTCCGAGGTTGTAACCGCCCTCGTCAAACGGGAACGGAGTGGTGCCTGCATCAGGAACCGAGGCGGAGGCCGGCACGTAGGTGACACCGGCAGGGAGTACGTCGGTGATGATCACGTTCGTCTGGGCCACGTCGTCGTTGTTGATGACCTGGAGTGTGTAGGTGATGGTGTCGCCCGACTGCGCGGAGGTCGCCACATCCGAGCTCTTTTGAAGCTGAAGTTTCGGCACGTCGAGTCGGGTGACCTCGCGATCGAAGAACGAGCCTTGCGGGGACGCGATCGCAACGTCGTTCACCACGACACCTATTCCGAACGGAATCGGGTCGTCGATGATGACTTTGAAGGTGATGAGGAATGACTGCTGCAGCTGGAGGGTAGACCCCAGTGCGAATCCGCCTTCGTCGAGAGGAGTTGGTGTTCCAACGCCATCATCGGATTGGGCTGTCGGCCCAGACACCAGATTCGCCAGGTCGTCATAGAAGCTCAGCGCCGTGGATCCGGCCACATACGTCGTATTGGCAGGTACCACATCGGTGACAACGATGCCGTTGATGGACACCAGCCCGTTGTTCGTCCCCCAGATCTGATACGTGAGTTCGTCGCCGGGATCCACCAGTCCATCCCCATCGACATCGCCGCTGAGAACAGTGATCTTCTCCAAGCTCACCGAAGGAAACGGGAACACCGCGGTACCAAGGTCCAGCGCAGGTCGACCGCGATAGATCGGTGCCTGACCCCAAGCCGCGGCGATATCTACACCGTCGGTGGTGTACACGCGGGCTCCCGTCAGGTCGCGGGGTCCGGTGCCGAGGCTCGGCTGGGTCGCGATCGTCAGACACGAGGTGTTGTCGACGAGGCTGCCGTCTGCATAGATCTGGCGCGACTGCAAAGCGGTCAGATCACAGTGAAAGTCGTAGAGGTTGCCATCGGGATCGGCCCCAGCATGAGCTCCGGTGGTCGGGTCGGCGTCCAGGTCGATGTACACCCGCGTGTTTGCCAGTGGCGTTATCCACAGCGGGCTGTAGTTGCAGTCGAACTGGCCGTCGGCGCCGACGGTGCCGGTTGTCGTGGCGTTGTCCGCCGCGCAGGCGAGACCGGCCTCCTGGTAATAGTCCTGTGAACCGGGACCGTACGGCACGATCACTACAGGTGTGAGCGCTTCGCCAGGCACGAGCGTGAATCCCCAGTCGTAGCGTGAGCTGTTCGCGTCGGCCCCAAACATCTGGGTTGCATAGAACGGTTCGCCGCCTTGGGAGGTGAACCGCGTGCCCTCTCCGTCTGGTAGCTCCAACTCGGTGCGAGTCCCTTCGAGAATGACCAACGTTCCACTCGCTCCCGCGCCCGACAAGTAGTCGACGTTGATCGTTCCTGGGCCAGGGTTGTACACGTAGACACGCGACTTGCCAGTGGTGGCGACCGTCGAGCCCACGGGCGATACGTACTCGTCGAACCACAACTCATTCGGAAACAACTCGATGTACCGACCCTCGAATGTTGCGGTCTTGTCACCCGTGGCCAAGTACGCGCCGATGCGCCCCGTCGACTCCACCATTGCTCCGAGGTTGACGCCACCATTGATGAAGTGCGTCTCCCCTTCGGCGAGGGTGACAGTTGTTTCGAATATGCCGTTGGCATCTGCGTCGATGTCGACTGTCGAAGGTTCCGACGCGATGAGCATCATGCCCACGTAGTCGAACAGATTGTTGACGTTCGCGTTCTCGCCTACTGGGGATTCGAAAGTGAAGCCCATCTTGTCGACGTCGTAGGCAGCAAGAGCCCCTGCATGGAACGGACCCGGATCTTGGGCCCAGCCACCAATCGTTACGGCAGCGAGACCGGTCGCGACGATCTTGTCCCGACCATCGATGTAGTAGGTCGGCGATGCCGCTTGCGAGGGCGTTCGCTCTCCTGCAACCGGAGAACGGGGAACAGGAATGCTGTCGAACGCGCTGATCACCTGACCCGCGTTGCGCAGGTACACCTCGGTGGTTCCCGACGGGGCTCCGATCGGGTCGGCGTCGTATCCGTCTTCCCAGTGGTCGATGGCGATGCTGTTGTTGTTGGTGCCTGAGACCACCGACACGAAGGTCTCCATAGGACCGGTGCAGCAAAGCGTCGAGGCCCCACCGATGCCGATGAGCGACGCCAGATGGTCGTCGGCAGGCATAGGCAAGTAGTACGTCTGGGTGACCCCCGGTACGGCGGCGTTTGCCGTCTGCGGCGCGAGCACTGGGCCAACCCCGAACGGCAGCAACACCGCCAACATGGCGACCACGAGCAGCAGGTTGAGCGTCGTTCGCGCGGGAGACGAACGGAAGTGACGGGCGTGTTGCATCGGTACCTTCACAGACAGGGAGGGGGCTGAACTATTCAATCGGCCGTCGGAGCACCCCTTTGAGCGCTTTTTGGAACGCTCCAACACCAGCGCCGACAGCAACCTCGCCGAAGAAGTAACGTGAAGTCCATCATGCAGATCTCTTCGCCCGACCTTAAAGCTCTAGTTGAAGGTGAGGTCGTGGTCGCGTTCAGCTCTCGCGGCCTGGTTGACGAGCGTGACGAAGTGACGTTCGAAGCATCACCACGGTCCGATCCCTCTGAACTCAAACCGGCCTACCGACGCTGGTCTGACGTCGAAGTTGCCGGCACATGGACAGCGGTCGTGGAGGCAGTGCATCCGGCAACGCTCTTGGATCCGGTCGCCGGTTCGGGCCGACACATACTCAGCTCCATCCCTCGCGGCGACCTGATCGTTCTGAGGGTTTTTGGCGAGGACGGCAATCCGGTGCTGAGCGACGTCGCGTTCGATGCCAGGCGAAGGTCGCTGGAAGGTGCTTTGTCCCAGTGATCGATCAGATCGTCGTCGACTCTACGACCACGCTCGAGGCGCGCTGGGACCTACCGCAAGCACCCAGGTCTCTCATCGTTTTCTGCCATCCACATCCGCTGCAGGGTGGGACGATGACGGCGCCTCTGCTCGAGAAGATCGTTGCACGTCTCGTCGAAGTCGACCTCGGCGTGTTGCGCTTCAACTTTCGCGGTATCGGCGGCTCGACGGGAACGTGGAGCGACGGCGTCGGCGAGGTCGACGACGTCGCGGCGGCGGTTCAGAAGGCACAGAGTGCCCATCCACAGCTCGACCTCTCGCTGATCGGCTGGTCATTTGGCGCGGCGACGGCGTTGTGCTGGCAGGCAAGAGATCAGGCTTTCATGCCGTATGTGGGTATCGCCCCGCCTGTCGAGAGCGACCTCACTCCCCCGCTACCCGACGGCGGATCGCTGGCGCCCGCGCGTCGGAAGTTCATACTCGGAGATCGCGATCAGTTCGTCACGGTGGAAGCCCTCACGGCATACGCAGATGAGATCGGCGCGGAGATCGAAATTCTCAAAGCGAGCGACCACTTTTTCTATTTCCGCGAAGACAAGGTCGCTCGAGCGATCATCGATTTCTTGGACGCACCAGCGTCGGGCTAGTCCCACCCCAATAGGCCAGCCGCATTGTCATGCAACACCTGTCGGGTCACGCTCTCGGGCATTCCAAGCTCGTTCCATGCGGCGATCCATTCCAACGGCGTGCTGGCGAACGGATAGTCAGATCCGAACAGCGTCCGTCTGCTGAGCTCGCCGGCGACGGCGTCGCGAAGAACTCGAGACATCGACGCAGGATGCTGGCCGGAGATGTCGAGCCAGACGTTGGCCTTGTGCCTGACCACCTCCAACGCCTCGTCCAACCAGAGTTGCCCCGTGTGGGCGAGCACGATCCGAAGATCAGGGAATTCCGCAGCGACGGTGTCGACGTGAACCGGGCGAGCCGGTGCAAGCATGATGCCGGAGCCCCCGAGCCTGCCGGCCCCGAGACGGGTCCCCCCGGAATGGATCACGCACACGAGGTCGTGTTCGGCCGCCGTTTCCCACAACGGCTCCATCGAGCGATGCGAAGCTTCGATCCTCTGCGCGGCTGGGTGGAAACTCAACCCGTCGAGACCCAGGCGAGCGATCTCGTGAATCGCACCTACGGCAGCGGCGCCGAGCGATGGATCGGCTGTGCCAAAGCCTTTGAACACGTCGGGAGCAGCCGCTACGAGCTGCCCGATCCGTCTGCCATCGAGTGGCGCAGTAGGACTCCCTGCACCGCCGTGCCAGCCGAGCAACACCGCCTTCGCGTCGTGGTCCCGATACCACTGCGCAATGTCGCCGATGGCTTCCACCTCGACAGGCCGCGGCACGACATCCCGCAAGCCATCGAGGAATGGCGCCAGGGGGCCGTGAAGGAGCGCTTCGACCGGTGGATGGAGATGGAAGTCTATGAAGTCGGTCAACGTTTGCTGTATCCCCGATTGCGGGCTTCAGGCAACGAATCAGGTCCGAAGACCTGTACCAGTTTGCGGTCGACGAGCCGCTCTCCATCGACCCGTGACGACAGCACGCCGAACTCCTCAGGATCGTCGCAGTCGTAGACGACCATGTCGTCGCGCGTACCGACGTATCGGAAATCTTCGAAGCGTTTGAGTCTTGGCATCAGTGCGGTCTCCGAGTCATTGGGTGAGCGTCACGACTGCTTGCGAGGTGCCTTCAGAGAGTGCCTGCAGAATGATCTCGCCAGTCAGATCGTCGCGACGGAAACTGATCGTCCAACGGGCGGCGTCGCCAGACGAGCTGTCGATGACGAATCCTCCTGGGAGCATGTTGACTACGAAGAACTGCGCCGACTCCTCGACTGATGCGGGAACGATCATTGAGACCTCCGTACGACCGTTCACCGCGTCGACCAGCGTGGATCCGATGGATGCCTGATCCGGAATCGGGAAGTCGGAAGGCACGGTGCTCGGGATCGACCCTTCACCGAACACGATCGGTTCGGCAGTCTCCTGCGAGCAGGCGCCGGCAGCGACCGCCAAGGTCACCACGATCACGGCTAGCAGGCGGCGTACAGTCACTTGGTCCTTCACGGTTGATTGGCGTCGCATGTTAGGCCGACGCGGATCGGGCCTTGGCTCGTGACGTCAACGCAACCACCGGCTCGCCGACCTGAAGCACCGCAGCCGGACGTCCGTTGGGGTCGTAACGGTGCGCAGGGATCTCACTCGGAGCGAGGGCAAGGTATGCGACGGCGATGGCTTCAGCCACTCTGCGACCGAGGTCAGACACTGGGACGCTCACGATATGTGCCGAAGACCTCTCTCATCGCTTCGACCATCTCGCCGAGTGTTGCACGTGCCCGTGCTGCGTCGATGAGTGCAGGCATCGTGTTGGCGTCGCTGCGGGCCACTTCAGTGAGTCGAGTCAGCGCTGCTTGCACTTGCGCGTCGTCGCGCCGGCCGCGTAGCCGCACGAGACGACGCCGATGTTCTGCTTCGACCTCAGGACTGATGCGGAGCAACTCGATCGGGGGGTCCTCTTCGGTGACGTACTTGTTGACCCCAACGATGACCCGTTCGCCTGAATTCAACGCCTTCTCGAACTCGTAGGCAGAATCGGCGATTCGACCTTGGAACCAACCCTCGTCGATGCCGCGCAGCGCTCCTCGCAGCATTGAACCGTCACCCATGCGTTCGATGGTCGCGAACAACTCTTCGGCCTGGTCGTCGATGTTGTCGGTCATCTCCTCGACGTACCACGAGCCTCCCAGGGGATCGATGGCGTCCGCGACGCCTGTCTCGTCGGCGATCACCTGCTGCGTGCGCAGTGCAATTTCGGCATTGCGCTCGGTCGGTAGGGCGTACACCTCATCGAGGGCGTTCGTGTGCAGACTCTGGGTACCACCGAGTACGGCCGCCAGCGCCTCGATGGCGGTCCGCACCACGTTGTTCTCTGGCTGCTGAGCTGTGAGCGAAACGCCTGCCGTCTGGGTGTGGAATCGCAGTTTGAGCGATCGCTCGCTTTTGGCTCCGTATCGATCACGCAGCCATCGAGCCCAGATCCTCCTGGCTGCTCTGAACTTCGCGATCTCTTCGAAGAAGTCGATGTGCGCATCGAAGAAGAACGAGAAGCGCGGGGCAAACTCATCGACGTCGAGTCCTCGCTCTTGGCACGCCTCCACGTAGGCGAATCCGTTGGCCAAGGTGAACGCCAGCTCCTCGGCTGCGGTCGAGCCCGCTTCGCGAATGTGATAGCCCGAGATGGAGATGGTGTTCCACTTTGGGACTTCTGTCGAGCAGAATTCGACCATGTCGACGATGAGTCGCATGTGCGGCTCAGGCGGATAGATCCACTCTTTCTGAGCGATGTATTCCTTGAGCATGTCAGCCTGAAGCGTGCCCGTGAGGTCCTTGCGGTCAACGCCCTGCTCCTCAGCAGCCACGATCAAGAAGGCAAACAGCATTGCGGCCGGACCGTTGATGGTCATTGACACCGACACGCCATCGAGTGGGATTTGGTCGAACAGCAGCGTCATGTCATCCGCCGAACTCACTGCGGCTCCGCAGTGGCCCACTTCTCCGAGCGCTCTCGGATCGTCGCCGTCGAGGCCCATGAGCGTCGGCATGTCGAAGGCGACGGACAATCCGTCCTGACCCTGCGCCAAGAGGTGACGGAACCGCTCGTTGGTGTCATCGACAGTGGCGAAACCGGCAAACTGTCGGATCGTCCACAGCCTGCCTCGATACCCGGTCGCGTGAATGCCCCTCGTGTAGGGGAACTGGCCCGGGTATCCGATCCGGTCTGGTACCTGGCCATCTGCAGGACGACCGAGGTCCGGGAGATCCTCGAACGACATCGTCGAGTACCGATCGCGGCGCTTGGCACTCGATTGGTAGGCCTCGAGCCACTCATCCTCAGACATCGGGTTCAGCCTCCTCGGCTTCTGACCGCAGCACCACGTCGGTCCGGCAGTTGGGACATGGTGCCACAGCAACGTCTCCTACGAAGAACGAGAACTCACAGTCAGGACAGTCGATTCGTGTTGGTACGGCTGATTCACCAGCCGCGGGCGCAGCGCGCTCGACGGCCTCCGCGTTCGGTGGGGCAGAGACCGGCGCTTCACCAACGGCGTTCATCGACCCGCACATCGGACAGGCGTGGCGACCGGGTCCGCCAACGTCGAACGGTTCGCGACAGCGGCCACAGCGCACCTTCATGTCACGTCGTCTCTTCCGACCGGTGTACCGACGACGCCGATGCTCATCAGGTATTCCGCTTCGAGGGCCATCACGACTTCGATGAGCTCCCGATCGTATTTGAAGCCGGCCGCGAGCGCCTGCTCCTCGACGAAGTCGATCGCTGCGGGACTACCGGCAATCGGCCTGAACCCCTCTGGATCGTCCACCAGTCCCTGGAGGTAATAGACCTCGGCTTCGACGATCCGTCGTATGTGTGCTTCATCGAGGTCAGGGATGCGCTCGGATACGTACGCGACCACGTCGGTGACGATGTATTCAGGAGTGTCCTCGGCGCCGGCCGCTTCCTGCCAGAAAAAGGCGATAGCGACGGCCACGAACAGCAGACCGAGGATGATCGCAACGATTGCTGGGCTCATGTTTCCATCACCACCGAGATCGTACCGCAGACAGATTCACACTTTTGCCGGGTCAGAATGCGAGGTGCTCGGCCAGACGCTCGCGGTGCAGCCCAGGGTCGCCGAACAGCAACTTGGACGACTCGGCTCGCTTGAAATAGAGGTGCGCATCGTGCTCCCACGTGAACCCGATTCCACCGTGGATCTGAATCATGTCGGACGCTGCGTCGAAGTACACCTCGGAGCAGAATGCCTTGGCTACCGGTGCCGCGATCTGAAGCTCGTCGCGATCGCCAGATGCGGCAACATGGGTCGCATATCGCGACGCTGACCGCGCCGACTCCACCGCGATCAGCATGTCGGCGCATCTGTGCTTGATGGCCTGAAACGACCCGATGGCGCGACCGAACTGACGGCGGGTCTTTGCGTACGCGACGGACTCCTCCAAACAGAAGCTGGCACCGCCTACTTGCTCCGCAGCCAACGAGACGACCGCGAGGTCGAGGGTCCTCCCGAGAATCTCGGCACCCTTGCCTTCCTCACCGATCACGGCGTCGAGTGGCAACTCCACGTCGGTGAATTTCACCGTCGCGAGCTTGCGAGTCATGTCCATCGTGACGACGCTCTCGGCGGTCACGCCATCGGCCGTCGGATCCACGAGGA
>JABDJC010000155.1 GCA_013003395.1 Acidimicrobiia bacterium | reverse complement strand
CCGATGAAGAGAACGGCGGCGGTCTCGGCGCGTCCTACATCAAGGAACACCACCCTGAACTCGTCACCTGCGAGTACCTGCTCACCGAGATCGCGCTTCCTTCGATCCCAACCCGGGAAGGTCCTGCGCTCCCGGTCACGGTTGCCGAGAAGGGTCCGTCGTGGCGCATCCTTCGAACGAGTGGAACCCCGGGACACGGCAGTCAACCGTACGGGACGGACAACGCGCTGGTCCCGCTGGCGCGGGCGATGGCAGCGCTTGCCGACAACCCTTCGCCCGCAGCGATCACCGATGAGTGGGCGGCCTTCGTCGAGGGTCTGAAGCTGGATCCAGGACTCACGCAGCGGTTGCTCGACGTCGATCAGATCGATGACGCGATCGAAGAGGTGGCTGATGGCGACATCGGGTTCGCACGATGGGCCCACGCGTGTACGCATCTGACCATCAGCCCGACGATCCTGCAGGCCGGAACGAAGGCCAACATCATTCCGGATGCGGCACTCGCCGAGGTTGACGTGCGAAAACTCCCCGGTCAGGACGAAGCTTCCGTCGACGACCACTTCCGGAAGGTTCTCGGACCCGATCTCTACGACGAGATCGACGTCGAGGTGAAACCTCCGTTCCCGGCGACTGGATCGGAGCCACGCGGCCCGCTGTGGGAAGCGATCGCCGACTCGGCGGAAGCGCTGAGCGGATCGCGATCCCTGTTGCCGTGTCTGATTCCCGTGGCTACCGACGCTCGCTTCTTCAGGCATGACGGCGTTGTCGCCTACGGCGTCGGGATGTTCGACGACGCACTCAGCTTCGGCGACGTGTTGTCGCTCTTCCACGGCAACGATGAACGGGTGAGCGAGGGCTCGGTTGACCTCACGGCCAAGCTGCTGGCCGGCATCGTCGAGGCGTTCGCCGCCCGAACCTCAAAGTGAAGACCCTCGTTCTCGACTGCGACGGTGTGCTGTATCTGGGCGACGTCAGCGTCCCTGGAGCCGGGCAAGTGTTGAAGGCTCTGGATGCCGCCGGCCACCAGCTGTTGTTCGTCACCAACAACGCCACCAAGACTCCAGCGGGAATCGCCGAGAAGATTCGCGCCGTCGTCGGGTACGACGCCGAGCCAGACCAAGTGATCGGCTCGGCGGTGGCGGCGGCCTCGATGCTCGAAGCTCGCGACGAGCCCGTCTTCGTGTTCGGTGAGGGTGGACTCCGCTCTGCGGTCGAGGCGCGCGGCTTCGAGACGACGAATGACTGGCGGAAGGCCCGTGCGGTGGTCGTCGGCCTCAACCGATCGGTGACCTACGAGTTGGTGAGCGATGCGGCGAGCGCAGTACGCGGCGGGGCCCGCTTTGTTGCGGCCAACACCGACTCGACCTACCCCACGCCTGACGGACTGTTGCCGGGAGCCGGCACGTGGGTTGCTGCCATTGCGGTGGCGAGCGGTCGGGAACCGGAGGTGGCGGGCAAGCCGCACCGACCAACGGTCGACCTGGTTGCTTCTCGTGCGCAGTCTCAAGACGTCTGGGTGGTGGGGGATCGTGCCGAAACGGACCTCGCCATGGCGGAGCAAGCGGGTTGGAAGAGCGTGCTGGTGCTCACTGGAGTGGGCACCCGAGAGTCGAGGTTGCCTTCAGGTGCTGTCCCTGACCTCATTCTCGACACGGTTGCCGATCTGCTCGACGCAGTCTCAGAAGCGTCGTAGGGACGCGTTCTCCAAGGTCTTGACTCGCCGCAAGAGTCTGCCGCGCATCAGCATCGCCACCACCACGCCAACTGCGAAGCCGACGATGTGGGCTTCGACGGCGACGTTGGGGTCTGCCAGCGAGAACTGACCGACGAACCAGAGCCCCAGGAAGATGATGGCGGGCACCCCTATCACCAGCGGGAACACCAGCAGGATGATCAGCGTGAGAATGCGATGCGTGGGGAACAGCACGAGGTATGCGCCGAGAATTCCTGCGATCGCCCCCGATGCGCCGACCAATGGCACGGTGCTGGAGGCATTCACGGCCACGAAGCCTGCCGTAGCCGCGATACCGGCAACGGCGTACAGGAGGAGGAAACCGATCGAACCGAAGGCCTCTTCCACGTTGTTGCCGAATATCCACAAGAACCACATGTTGGACAGCAGATGAAGCCAGCCGCCGTGGAGAAACATCGACACAACAGCTGAGAGCGCGATCGACTTGTCAGGGAAGATCTGGGCGCCGGCATCGTCATTGCAGATGTTCTGCTGCACCTCGGCGACGGTGAGAGGATCGCCCGATATCAGTTCACACGCGATCGCGGCGTTCTCGTACAGGAATTCGGTCTCCTCGTCGGCGCCGCGTTGTTGGAAGAACACGAACGCCCCGATGTTGAGCGCAATGATCAGGACCGTGAGGATCGGAGCGACGCGAGTCGGGTTGACGTCCCGAAGAGGGATCAAAGCGTGTTCCTGTCGTCGCGTACGGGGATAATGGCTTCTATGGATACTACGACAGGCCGAACCGAACCCGACGATCACGACGTCCTGCTGACCGAGCTCGAGGCCGTGGACCCAGCAGACGCGCCCGAGGTGGCGAAGAAATTGGTCGAGAAGTTGAGCGACGATCTCGAGGCAGCGCCAACCGCAGCGAGCGAAGACTCCTGACCAGACGCCGCCTCGATGCCGAACTCGTCCGTCGCCGCATGGCGCGCGGCCGAACTGAGGCGCGCGAGTTGATCGAGGCTGGACGGGTCACGGTGGGTGGCATGGCAGCGGTGAAGCCGGCTTCGTTGGTCACGGCCGATGCGGGGATTGCGATCGCGGTGCCTCCCGCCCGATACGTGAGTCGCGGCGGGCTCAAGCTCCAAGCCGCACTCGACGCCTTCTCGATACCCGTCAGTGGAAGGAGAGGTCTCGATGTCGGTTCGTCGACCGGCGGATTCACCGACTGCCTACTTCAATACGGCGCAGCGGAGGTGACGGCACTAGACGTCGGCACGAACCAGCTGGAGTACAGCCTCCGGATGGACGAGCGCGTGGTGGTCAGGGAACAGACGAACATCCGCGGCGTCGATCCCGACGACCTCGGGGCACCGTTCGACCTCGTCACGTGCGACGTGTCGTTCATCGGGATCGCAAGGATCGCAGAGCATCTCGCAAGGCTTGGCGCGGTCGGCACCAACTACTTGTTGCTGGTCAAACCACAGTTCGAGGTGGGTAGGGACGAAGTTGGCAGAGGGGGAGTGGTGCGCGACCCTGAGCTGCACGTCAAGGCGTTGCGCACTGCGGTCGACGCGCTCAATGCGGTTGGTCTTGGACTGCACGGCGTGATTGCCTCACCCGTGCGGGGGGCGAAGGGTGGCAATGTCGAGTTCATGATCCATGCCCGATTTGGGCCTGACACCGTTGACGTCCCTGACCTCGCTACCGTCGTTGCGATGGGAGCCACATCGTGAAACACATCGGCCTGATCGTTCATCCTGCGAGAGACGAAGCGAAGGCAGTCGCGGAGACCATTGCGGACGTCGCGACTGGTCTCGGTCTGACCACGGAACTCGGTGTGACCGCGTCGACGGAACTCGTGATCTCGGTAGGCGGCGACGGCACCATGCTTGCTGCCGCCCATCAGGCGTTGGAGTTCGATCTACCGATCGTCGGGGTCAACGTCGGTCACGTGGGCTACCTCGCCGAGATTCCCCGAGACGACGTGGCCACTTCGCTCGGCCGCCTCGCCGCAGGAGACTTTCGCATCTCTGAACGATCGACGGTCGCCGCAACGCTCGAGGACGGCAATCGGCATGTCGGCCTGAACGACATCGTCATCGAGAAGGAGATTTCCCAGCGGGTGATCCACATCGAAGTGGCCATCGACGGCAATCCGTTTGCGCGTTACCGAGCCGATGGCCTGATCCTGGCGACCGCCACCGGGTCGACCGCGTATTCGCTGTCGGCTGGCGGTCCGGTGGTGGACCCGGAGTTGGATGTCGTGCTGTTGACGCCGGTGGCGGCTCACAGCGCATTCACGCGGCCACTCGTCTTGTCCCACGACGCCGTGGCCACGGTGACCGTGACGAGTGAGCGGCGTGCCAGGGTCAACTGCGACGGGGTCGAGGTGGCGATGCTCGATCACGGTGGTCGGGTCGACATCAGCGGCGCAGGTCAGAATCTCAGACTGATCACGTTCGATTCGCGCACGTATCCGCACTCCGTCTTCGAAGAGTTTGGCCACGAAAGTGCTTGACGAGCTCGTCGTCAGCAACCTGGGCGTCCTCCCGCACGCCCAGCTGGAACCAGGGCCAGGTCTCGTGGTCGTGACAGGCGAAACCGGGACCGGCAAGACCTTGTTGCTCGGGGCGCTGCGCATGTTGCGAGGGGAAGCAGTCCGCCAGGATCACGTCGGTGGCGCTGGCGACGAGGCCAAAGCGGAAGGCAGGTTTCTCGTCGACGGCCAGGAACTCACCGCGACGCGCCGCATAGTTGGTGGTCGCAGCCGCGCATATCTCGACGGACTGATGGCCTCCGCAGAGGCGTTGGCCGAACGGGTGGGTCCGCTCATCGAGGTTGTGGCTCAGCATGAGCAGCTGTCGTTGTCGAACGCAGCCGCGGTGCGGCGCCTCGTCGACTCGATGCTCGAGGATCCTGCACCGTTGGTGGAGTACCGCGAAGCGTTTCGAGTGCGAGCCGACCTCTACGAGCAGCGAGAACTCCTTGGCGGTGATCGCAGGGCTGTCGAGCGTGAAGTCGAAATGACTCGATTTCAAGCCGATGAGATAGCCGCTGCAGGGTTCGTCGAAGGTGACGACGAGGAATTGGCTTCTGACGCCAAGCGTCTCCGCAACGCAGAAGCCATCACAGAGGCGATAGTCGAGGCGACCAACAGGCTGGAGCAGGCCGACGAAACGCTGGAGCTCGCATACGCTGACGTCGTGCGCGTCGGTCGATTGCTCGATGACTCCCAACTGGAGCAGACCGCCGGCGAGGTGCTCGACGGCCTGCGCACTCTCGATGCCGATCTGAGGCGAGCCGCGGAGGGAATAGAGAGTGACTCGGGCCGTCTCACGGACGTCGAGTCCAGGGTTGCCCTGCTGGGCGAACTCAAGCGCAAGTACGGGAGCACGCTCGCAGAAGTCCTCGAATATGGGCACACGGCTGCCGAACGGGCTGCCGAGTTGACTCGTTTGCTCGCAGATGCCGAGTTGATCGACGAGAAGATCGCAGCAGCCGAGCAGGTCTTGGCCGGGGCGGCCGACCGTCTGAGCGCAGCACGGCGTGTCGCGGGCGAAAGCTTGTCGGCTGCGACGGTCGGTCACCTTCGAGAGTTGGGTTTCCAAGACCCACTGATGCGAGTGAACCTCGAGCCGGCGGACGCCACCCAGCACGGGGCAGATGCGATCTCGTTGTGGTTCGCCTCTGACGCGTCGCTGCGTCCCGGACCGGTCGGAAAGGTCGCATCGGGCGGTGAACTCAGTCGAATTGTCCTCGCAACTCGATTGGCTGCAGGCGTCGCCGATGCGCCGATCATCGCCTTCGACGAGATCGACGCCGGCATTGGAGGCGCAACCGCTTTGGCCATGGGTCGCAAGCTGGCGGCGCTGGCCGAGGGGAAACAGATCCTGTGCGTCACGCATCTCCCGCAGGTTGCGGCCTTCGCAGAAACGCATTTTGTGGTCACGAGAGACGGTTCGACGGCTTCGGTACACGAGGTCGACGGCGAGGAGCGACTCGAGGAGTTGTCGCGGATGCTCGCCGGTCTGCCAGACAGTGAGCGGGGGCGTAGCCATGCGGCCGAACTCCTCACACTGGCCTCAGGAGCCTGATAGTCCCGTCCTCGGAGGTCGAAGAAGTGGCTGGTATGCTGTCGCTTTCCCAGGGAGAAAACTCTTGACAAAGTACGTTTTCGTCACCGGTGGCGTCACTTCCAGCCTCGGTAAAGGCATTACCGCAGCCTCCTTGGGTCGACTGCTCACGGCGCGAGGTCTACGGGTCGTGTGCCAAAAGCTCGACCCATACATCAACGTCGATCCCGGCACCATGAACCCGTTCCAGCACGGCGAGGTGTTCGTGACCGACGACGGTGGAGAGACCGATCTGGATCTCGGCCACTACGAACGTTTCACCGGGGCCAACCTGCGCCGCACGTCGAACGTGACGACCGGATCTGTGTACCAGACCGTCATTCAAAAGGAACGACGGGGGGACTATCTCGGCGACACCGTGCAGGTGATCCCGCACATCACCAACGAGATCAAGGCGAGAATTCGCAAACTGGGTGACAACGACGACGTCGATGTCGTGATCACCGAAGTCGGCGGCACCGTCGGCGACATCGAAAGCCTTCCGTTCCTCGAGGCCATTCGCCAGGTTCGCAAGGACGTTGGGCGTGGCAATGTCGCCTACATCCACGTGACGCTTGTTCCGTATCTCGCGGCCGCCGAAGAGATGAAGACCAAGCCGACTCAGCACTCGGTTGCCGAGCTGCGCAGTCGCGGGATCATTGCCGACGTGATAGTCGTCCGATCCGATCGTGAGATCGATGAGGCGGCCCGACGCAAGATCGCGTTGTTCTGCGACGTCGATCAGGATGCAGTCGTCAACGCCCCTGACGCCGGCAACATCTACGGCGTGCCCTTGGTGTTGTCCGACGCCGGCATGGACGACGTGGTGTGTCGGATTCTCGGCATCGAAAGCGAGAAGCCTGCCCTCGATACGTGGCGGGCGATGGTCAAGAAGATGGACGCGCCGGCCGAAACCGTCCAGATCGGCCTCGTCGGCAAGTACATCGACCTACCCGACGCCTACCTCTCGGTGGTCGAGGCCATCACCCATGGGGCTCTCGAGAGCGGCGTGAAGGCCGAAATCCACTGGATCTCGTCTGACGAGGTCGGCGGCTTGCTCACTTCATCCTCCCTCGACGGCGTGCACGGGATCCTCGTACCCGGCGGTTTCGGCATCAGAGGCATCGAAGGCAAGATCCAAGCCATCCGGTACGCCCGAGAGGAAGGGGTGCCGTTTCTCGGGCTCTGCCTGGGCCTGCAATGTGCGGTCATCGAGTTCGCTCGCGGCCCACTCGGCCTCGGTGACGCGAACAGCGCCGAGTTCGATCCGACCACTCCCCATCCGGTGATCGACTTGATGGAAGACCAACAATCGGTTGAAGACATGGGCGGCACGATGCGCCTCGGCTTGTACCCAGCCAAACTCGCCGAGGGCTCACTGGCCAAAGAGCTGTACGGGGAACCGCTCGTGTACGAGCGTCACCGTCATCGCTTCGAGGTCAACAACAAGTATCGGCACGACCTCGAGTCGGCTGGCCTTCGGTTGTCAGGCATGTCGCCGGACGATCGCCTGGTCGAAATCGTCGAGCTTCCGGACCATCCGTTCTTCATCGCCAGCCAGTTCCATCCCGAGTTCAAGTCGCGGCCGGACAAGCCGCATCCGCTGTTCGCAGGATTCATGGCAGCGGCAGCCCGCCATCTGGCGAGTACGCAAACAACTGCTGATCTCGTCGAGGCGGTTCCCGAGCGCCAGCGCTGATCATGGAGTACGAGGTGCTGGGGACGCGAACGCTGTCGCGAACATCGATTCTCCATCTGGAACGACGTCACCTCGTTGCCTCGGACCGAACCGCGTTCACAAGAGAAGTGGTCGTGCATCCCGGGGCGGTGGCCGTGGTTCCGATGCTCGGCGATCACGTCATCTTGTACGAACAGCATCGAGTTCCCGCAGGCCGCGCACTGATCGAGCTGCCGGCCGGCAAGCTCGACGTCGCCGGCGAATCTCCCGAGGTCGCTGCGGGTCGCGAGTGCGAAGAGGAGGTCGGCTATCGACCGGGTCGCATGGAGCCGCTCATCGGTTTCTTCACGGCTCCTGGATTCAGCGATGAATGGATTCAGGTGTATCTCGCCACCGACCTCGAGCCGGTGCCAACGCGTCCCGACGGAATCGAGGAAGAATCAGCCCGTGTGATCAGCATGCCACTGAGCGAAGCGTTGGAATTGATCGCGAACGGAGTCATCGTGGACTGCAAGACGATCGCCGGTTTGTATGCGGCGGCTGCACGAACCATTGACTGACATGTCGCTTCGAGATGGCGTGGCCGAATACCTCTCTTCGCTTCGTTCCGAGCGTGGACTCTCGCTTCACACGGTCAGCGCATACACACGAGACCTGGCGCAGTACCTGGAGTTCCTCGACGGACGGTCGGCCAGTCCGGCGCTGGTGGGCGCCTACGCTCGGTCGCTCTCGGAGGCAGGCAGAGCAGCGTCGACTCAGGCACGCAAACTCGCCGCCGTTCGAGGGCTCCATCGCTTTCTCGTGACCGAAGATCTTGCCAAGACCGACCCGACGACCTTGCTCGAGCCGCCCAAGCTGAAGAACTCGCTGCCGAAAGCGCTGACGATCGACGAGACGACCAGCCTGCTCGATTCGATCGTCGGAGACGATCCGCTCGCAGTTCGCGATCGGGCGCTGCTCGAGTTTCTCTACGCCTCCGGGGCGCGGGTTGCCGAGGCCGTCGACCTGGATCTTCTCGACCTCGAACTCGACGAGGGAACCGCCATGGTCACCGGCAAGGGGAACAAGCAGCGCTTCGTGCCGCTCGGACGAGCAGCGATCACGGCCTTGGAGCACTATCTCGTCGTCCGGCTCGATCTGAAAGGAGACCGCACAGATCCGGGAGCGGTCTTCCTGAGTGTCAGAGGAAAGCGCCTGACCCGCCAAGCAGTGTTCGCCACGGTCAAGAAATGGGCTGACCGAGCGGGCCTGCCACCGGGGTCCGTTTCGCCCCACGTGTTACGACACTCCATGGCAACGCACATGGTGGAAGGCGGGGCAGATCTGCGTACCGTCCAAGAAATGCTCGGTCACGCTAGTATCTCGACAACTCAGGTATACACCCGAGTAAGTCCCCGTCACCTCTACGAAGTGTATGTGACCTCGCACCCGAGAAGCAGATGACACTAGACACCACCAAAGTTCGATCAGTCTTGACAGCAGAGCGAGAGAAGCTCGTGCACCAGTTGCTCGAACTCGGCGCCACTGAATCAGGTGATCTCACCGGAGACGTCGACTACGGCGATGGGTTCGCGGATGCCGCGGCGGCAACGGCCGAGCGCACCGAGGCGCTCGTATTGGTGGAGACGCTGAAGCACACGCTCGACGAGGTGGACTCGGCCCTGGAACATCTCGATGCAGGCACCTACGGCGTCTGTGACTCGTGTGGCAAGGAGATCGGGGCGCTGCGCATGGAAGCTCGTCCGACCTCGACGAAGTGTGTCGAATGCAAGAGCCTCAATCGCTGAGCGATGTCAAACACCTGATCGCTCGATTCTTTGGCCACGTTCTCGCGAAGCCTCCCACGACGGACGAGGCGACCATCGTCAACACGTTCCTCTCCGAACGAGAGCGGATCTTGTGGTGGCGTCAATCGGTCGGGGATCAACGCCACGCCTTGTTGGCCGCCCACCACGTTCTCTCACAGATTCCGGAGAATCGATCGGCAGTTCGAGCGGCGCTGCTCCACGACTTGGGCAAGCGCCACTGTCGACTGGGGGCGATCGGAAGATCGCTGGCCACCGTGATCGGTGCGCTCGGCCTGCCCCAACGCGGCAGGTTCCAGACGTATCTCGACCATGGAAAACTGGGAGCAGCCGAGCTCGAGACGCTTGGCGCCGAACCGATCGTTGTGGATTTCGCCCGGCTGCACACCGAGGGCATGCCTCCGGGGGTCGACGAGGCGCTGTGGTCGGTGTTGTTTGCAGCGGATCGGACCACGAAAAGACCTGACCGGGGGGTTACCGGCAATACGATGAGTGGTTCATGAGCTACGAAGTCAAGATCGAGGTCTTTGAAGGCCCACTCGATCTCCTCCTCCAACTGATCACCTCGCACCAGGTGTCGATAACTGAAGTATCGCTGACCGACATCGTCACCGAGTACCTCTCGTACCTCGACGTGATGCGTTCGCTCGACTTGGATGCCACGTCAGAGTTCCTCGTCATCGCTTCGACGCTGATCCAGTTGAAAGCGCGCCATCTCCTGCCAGACGATGCGGCGATCGATCTCGACGAAGAGCTGGCGCTCGCCGAAGAACGTGACCGCCTGCTGGCACGACTGCTTGCGTGCCTGACCTTCAAAGACGTGGCCGCCGTCTTCGCCCATCGACTCCAATCGACGTTGCGCTATGTGCCGAGAACCGCCGGCCTCGACGCAGATATCAAGCCGCCACCACCCGAACTCAATTTGACCATCACCGTCGAGGATTTCGCCGATCTGGCCGATCATGTCCTGCGTCGTGGCCCGATCGAACCCGAACTGGATCACCTCGAACTCGATCTGCCTTCGGTCGAGCATGCAATGTCTGACGTTCGCACCCGGATGTCCGGCGCCGTGGAAACCACGTTCGACGAGATGGTGAGCCACTGTGAACGGGACATCGACGTTGTCGCGTACTTCCTGGCGGTTCTTGAACTCGCCCGATGGGGCGTGCTGTCTGTCGGGCAGGAGACCAAGAGCGATCCCATCGTGCTGCTCGAACGGACCGCCCCGATGGAATTCGATTTGGCAAGTGAGTGGTCGTGAGTCTCGAACAGGCTGGACTGTTGGAGGCGATCCTCTTCGTTGCCGAGGAACCGCTGACCACTGCGGAATTCGCCCAAGTGCTCGAGCAGCCGAAGACGGAGGTCGAAGACGCACTTCGGGCCCTGAAAGAGGACCTTGAAGCGTCAGGGCGTGGCGTCGTGTTACGTGAAGTTGCCGGTGGATGGCGCATGTACTCCCACCCTGAGGCGCGTGAACACCTCGAGCGATTCGCCGCCACCGAGAAGGCGACGCGTCTGTCCAAGGCCGCTCTCGAGACGTTGGCAGTGGTCGCCTACAAGCAGCCGGTCTCACGTGGTCAGGTCGCCGAGATTCGTGGTGTCGATTCTGAACGAGCGCTCAGCACCCTCGAATCGCGAGGTCTCGTGACCAACGTCGGTCATGCGTCCGGCCCAGGACAAGCGCTGCTCTACGGGACCACGGACCTCTTCTTGGAGAAGCTCGGCGTAGGTGGGCTGGACGATCTTCCACCCTTGGCCGATCACGTTCCGCCGGCGAGCATCGTCGACGTTTTGGAGCAACCGTTTCGACCGGAGTCATCATCGAGCGACTCCACAAGCTGATAGCGCACTCCGGTCTGGCGTCTCGGCGCGCGGCAGAAGACATGATTCGCGCAGGTCGTGTGTGGGTGGACGGCGCCGTCGCAGAAATCGGACAGCAGGTCGATCCCGACACCGTCAAAATCGAGGTGGATGGTGTCCCGCTCCCAATCCGCCCGGACCTCGAATACCACCTCTTGTACAAGCCCCGAGGGGTCGTGTCGACGGCTGACGACCCCGAGGGGAGGCGCACCGTCGTCGACATGGTTCCGACGGACACGAGAGTGGTGCCGGTGGGTCGTCTCGACATCAACAGCGAGGGGCTCCTGCTGATGACGAACGATGGAGATCTCACTCATCGACTCACCCATCCGAGCTTCGGTGTCACGAAGACCTACGTGGTGCTGATCAACGATCGCCTCGTCGCAGGCGATGTCGCCCGATTGGTGACAGGCGTTGAACTCGAAGACGGTCCGGCAGCGGCATTGTCGGCCCGGATCTTGGATCAATCGGGTGGTCGAACGCAGGTCGAGATCGTGATGGGCGAGGGCCGCAACCGGGAGGTCCGACGGATGATTCAAGCCATCGGTTACGACGTCGCTCGATTGGTGCGGGTAGCGATCGCGGACCTGCGTGACCGTTCGCTCAAGTCGGGCGAGTCACGTCGACTGACGCTCGACGAGGTGCGGCAGCTCTACGCCGCGGCAGGCGTGCGAGACTGAGCGCCATGGAGCGCTTTCCGATCGATGTGACCATGGTGCCTGTCGGCCCGGTTCGAGGGACCATCCGTCCTCCCGGTTCCAAGAGCATCACAAATCGGGCTTTTCTCGTTGCAGCGTTGGCCGACGGCGAGTCCCGGCTCGAAGGCTGGCTCGATGCCGACGACACCCAGGCGATGCGTACCGCGTTGTCGGCACTCGGGGCAGAACTGGCGCCAGAGGGTTCGACCATGGTGGTGCGGGGCCGCTCCGGGCGGCTCAGTGCGCCAGAAGAGGCCGTCGACGTTCGATCCTCGGGTACGACCGCTCGATTCATCACCGCAGCTGCGGCTCTCGCCGACGGACCGGTGCGCGTTGACGGTTCGGCTCAACTGCGACGCCGACCGATAGAACCGCTCGTTGTGGCGCTGCGTTCCGCCGGAGTTGGGGTCGACTATCTCGTCGCTACCGGGGCGCTGCCCATCTGTGTGCATCCTGCACCACTCCCTGGCGGTCATCTCGCCATCGATGCGTCAGTCTCGAGCCAGTTCGCTTCTGGTCTCATGCTCGTCTCGCCGTTTGCCGAGAGAGATACCGAAATCGACTTCGTCGACGGAGTCGCCGTGTCTCGCACGTATCTGGAAACGACGGCAGAAGTGATGCGGGCGTTTGGTGCTTCGGTGTCGGTCGACGAGTCGGTGAGCGTCGGGTCTGGTCGCCAATATGTCGGTCGGCACTACGAGATCGAGGCAGATGCTTCTGCGGCAACGTACCCACTGGTCGCCGGGGCCATCACCGGCGGTGTCGTCACAGTGATCGGGATCCCCGCAGCTTCAACGCAGGCCGACCTCGGTGTGCTCGATGTGCTCTCAGCGATGGGGTGCACGGTGGATCGTAGACCCACGTCGATCACTTTGAGCGCGCCGTCCGACGGCAAGCTTCAGCCCGTAGACGTCGACCTGTCGCTGGCACCTGACGGCGCGCTCTCCATCGCGGTTGCGTGCCTGTTTGCGAGTGGTCCCTCAACGCTGCGCGGGCTCTCGACGCTGCGGTTCAAGGAAACCGACCGCCTCACAGCACTGGCCACAGAACTTGGGAAGCTCGGTGCCGACACGACGGTGACCGACGACACGATTGTCGTCGTCCCCGGGGCGCCCAGTGGTGCCCGGATCACCACCTACGACGACCATCGGATGGCTATGGCGTTTTCTCTGGCGGGACTTGTCATCCCAGAAGTCGTGATCGACGATCCCGGGTGTGTCGCCAAGACGTGGCCCGGGTACTGGTCTGCTCTCGAGGAGCTTCGCCCGGGAAGTGTCATTGCGGGACCAACTGCAACAATCGTGGCGATCGACGGACCTGGCGGCGTCGGGAAAACGACCGTGAGTCGGACCCTCGCCGAAAAGTTGGGACTGGGCCACCTCGACACTGGAGCGTTCTATCGCGGCGCAACTGCGGCCGTGCTTCGCAGCGGAGTGTCGATTTCGGATCCTGTCGCCGTGGTTGACGTCGTCCACCGTGCCGCACTTACTTTCCGCGACGGCGCGATGCTGCTCGACGAGGTCGACATCAGTGACGAGATCCGAAGCTCTTCGGTCACCTCTGCGGTCAGCGCAGTGGCAGCGATTCCCGAGGTGCGGGACCGCATGGTTCAACTACAGCGTCGCTGGGTGGCACATCAGCCGAAAGGAGCGGTTGTCGAAGGGCGAGACATTGGGACTGTGGTCTTTCCCGATGCCGACCTGAAGATCTTCCTCACAGCCCGGCCCGACGTCCGTGCCAGACGCCGGGCCGGTGAAGTTGCCGATGCCGATGTCGGATCGATCCAGAGAGACCTGGAACGCCGAGATCGTGCCGACTCCTCTCGTGAGGTTTCCCCGCTGCGAGCTGCGGACGACGCTGTGGTGATCGACACCTCTGACCTTCCGATGGAAGGTGTGGTCGAGGTTGCCCTGTCACACGTCGCCCACTTGGGCTGATCTTCCGACCAACCCCCCGACCAACCGGTCAGCCCATCCGCTCTCCCGATCCCACTGGGTCGTACTCACGTGGTGGTGCCATGGTCTCCTGGAAGACGAACTCTGGCCATGAGTCCGTGCCGTGTTCGGTCCGGTCCAGTCCGGCAAGTTCTTCCTCGGCGGACACTCGGAGGCCAATGGTCATGTCGACGATCTTGAAGACGACGAAGCTGGTGACGAAGGTCCAACCGATGATGGCGGCGACGCCGATCAGCTGGCCACTCCAGCTGCCGCCACCGAATGCCGCAACCGCGATCACGCCCCAGATACCAGCAGCGCCGTGTACGGAGATTGCTCCGACCGGATCGTCGATACCCATCCTTTCGAGGCCGATGATCGAATAGACCACGATGGCGCCGGCGATGAGACCGACGATGATGGAAGCCCCGAACGCTATCGAATCTGCTCCGGCCGTGATCCCAACCAAGCCGGCCAACGCACCATTGAGGGCGAGTCCGACGTCAGGCTTGCCGAGCTTGAACCATGACAGGAACATGGCTGCGGTTGCGCCTGCGGCAGGTGCGAGTGTGGTCGTCACGACGACGGATGCCAGGTCGACGTCGACTGCAGCGAGCCACGAACCGGCGTTGAATCCGTACCAACCGAACCACAGAATGAACACACCGAGTGCGCCCAAGGTCAACGAGTGACCAGGAATCGCCACCGGCTTGCCGTTCTCGTCGTACTTGCCGATGCGGGGTCCCACGACCATCACGCCTGCAAGAGCAGCTGTGGCCCCTACCAAGTGCACGATTCCCGATCCCGCGAAGTCGCTGTATCCCAGATCCGTGAGCCAACCAGCACCGCTCCACGTCCAGTGGGTGACCACGGGATAGATGAGTCCGGTGATGAATGGTGTGTAGATGAGATACGCCGTGAACTTCACACGTTCGGCCACCGCACCAGAGACGATCGTCGCGGCTGTTGCGGCGAACACCACCTGGAAGAACCACTCGGATGCTCGGCTCGAGTCCCCAAGGAAGAAGTCGCCAGTGGCGATGAAGCCACCAACCGACGTTCCGCCATAGGCGAAGGCGAATCCGACCGCCCAATACACGAGCGCACCGACGGAGAAGTCCATGAAGTTCTTCATGACGATGTTTCCGGCGTTCTTGGCCCGTGTGAATCCGCTCTCGACGAGGGCGAACCCCGGCTGCATGAACATCACGAGGATGCCTGCCATCACGAGCCACAGTTCGTTGACCGAGTGTTCAATGGTTGCCAGATCGGCCTGGGCAAACGCTGGCGCGGCCAGCGGACCCATGACCGCCAAAGCGGTCAGCAGCGACCCTGTTGCTAGTCGTTTCATTGTTTCGTATCTCCCGATTTGGTTGAACGGCACCGCAGTACCGAACGCTTTCGATCGAGGAAAGCTATGCCATCGAGTTTTCAGCCTGGTGAACCTGCTGTTGCGATCGTGCAACGATTTCGTTTCGTCCGTGGCGCGTCCGTGTTTCGTGAGTGTTTCGGAGTCGGAGTCTTTCGGCTGCTGTTGATCAATAGGACGTGCATGTCGGTATCGTCGGTGGATGGATGACGCAGTTCGCGTGGTTGACCGAGACCGTCGTTCGTCGCGAGTCGAACCGTCCATTCCGCAGCAACGGCAAGCGCCCGGTGCAGCTTTTGTGCCCGTGATGTTGGCGGTGGTGGTCGGGCTGTCGCTTGGCTACCTGTGGGGTGCGGCCCGCTCGACGGCAGTCGTTCCGCTGGAGCGAGCCAGTGCACTGGAAACCCTTGTGAACTCAGACACCGAAGTTGTTGCTCCGATTCCCGAAGCGCCCGACGGCATCGAGTCGTTGACGAATCGCGCCCAAGCGGTTGCCGCCTCTGGACCGGACCCCCGGTTGAACGAGATCGTGCCGGGGTTCGCAGGCAGCCTCACCTGGGTGACGGAG
>JABDJC010000121.1 GCA_013003395.1 Acidimicrobiia bacterium | reverse complement strand
CCCGCCGACGTAGTCGGTGATTGGGGGAGGTTAGGAGGGGGCACAACGGGTGATGGTCGATCGCGTTCGGCGGATTCTGACGCGTGGGCGCAGGAGTTTCTCGTACGGGCAATTGGATCGCTCACGGCCGTACGACAGCCGCTGCTGACGATCCCTTCGGGCATTTCGACGCCAGCTTCACCGGTATGCGTACGTTCTGGGACGGGTCGGTGGGAGCCAATCCGTTCGAGTTCACCGGTGTGCTGACACTGTACGACTGACGCATCGACGCCGCCGCTCGGCTCCGGGACAACTTCGGAGCCGACGGCGGCACCGCACCTCCCTCGGCGTGGCGCCTTCTACTAGCGTGCCCGCCGATGGCTGCGTTCACATTCGACGGTTCTTCCGTGCCCTTCGACAGCGGCGACTCGGTGTTGCTGGCGCTCCGCAAGGCAGGCACGATCCCCGGAGGAACCCTGTGTTTCGCAGGCGACTGCCCGCACTGTGTGGCAACGGTCGATGGCGTCTCCTATGTGCGCATGTGCCAGGTGTCCTGCCGCGACGGCATGACGGTCGAACCCCACCCCGTCGGCGGTGCGCCACCCCTGCCCGATGGCACCACGGCCCATACGGCGCCCCTGCAGATACGGCACTGCGACCTCGTCGTGATCGGCCAAGGTGAGAGCGGCAGCGCCGCCGCGGCCGAAGCCATTGCTCGGGGCCGACGCGTCATCACGCTCGACTCGAAGCAGGGAGCAGACGCCATCGGCATCTATGCGGGCCTCACCGTGCTGGCTCGGTCCCAATACGGCCTCGAGCGCATTCACTGCGACGACGTCGTTGTTGCCACAGGCGCAGCCGAAATCCAGCCTGTCTGCACCGGAAGCGACCTCAGTGGCATCTACACGGCGAGAGCGGCTGAGTACCTCCTGGCACACGGTGTCGACCTCGGAACGGTCGTCGCCGTCGGTGACCCTCCTCCGGGTCACGCCTCGGTTTCCGGGCAACTGGTTCGCTTCGAAGGCGAAGGAAGGGTCGCCGCAGTGGTAACCCGCGACTGGGATGGCACCGAGCACACGCATCCATGTGACACGGCGATCGTTGGTCTCGGGCTCCACCCCCGTGATGCCCTGTTCCGCATGGCTCGTGACCTCGGAGTCACTGTCGTCGGTGATGCGGCCATCGACGCAACCATCCCGCCACCTCCACAAGCGGGCACCATCTGCCCGTGCGCCAACGTCACCGCCGACGACGTCAAGAACGTGTGGGATCGCGGTTTTCACGAGATGGAACTCATGAAGCGAGCCACTTTGGCCGGCACCGGGACCTGCCAGGGAATGGCCTGCCTCCCCCATCTCCGTAGCCTGCTCGCAGACCTCGGCGGAACCGTACAGCCGCCGTTCACTGCCCGTCCGGTCACCAAGCAGATCACCTTCGGAGAGATTTCCGCCGGCGCTCACCTTCGCGCCTATCCCCGCACGGCACTTGATGGCGAGCACCGGCGACTCGGTGCCGAGATGGACCGCATCGGCGGCTGGTGGCGACCGTGGACGTACGGTGACACCGAGGGTGAGTATTGGGCGGTGCGCAACGGGGTGTCCATCGGCGACGTGAGCACCCTCGGCAAGATGATCGTCACGGGCCCAGACAGCGCCGAGCTTCTCGAACGGCTGTATCCGACCCGAATCGCAGGGATCAAACCAGGACGCTCGAAGTACGTGTTGATCCTTGACGAGCGTGGCTACGTCCTGGACGACGGCCTCGTCTGTCGTGACGGCGAATACGAATGGTTCCTCACCTTCACATCCAGTGGAGCCACCTTCGCCGAGATGTGGGTGCGTGACTGGGCCGAGTCGTGGGAACTCGACGTACGAATCCTCAACCGGACGATGTCGTTGGGGGCGATCAACGTGACGGGACCGCACGCCAAGGAACTACTCGAACGAGTCGGCCTGAGCGACCCGCCGAGCTACATGGGACACGCCAGCGCACAGATCGCCGGGATCGATTGTCGGGTGTTTCGGCTCAGCTTCACCGGCGAGCTCTCGTTCGAGCTGCATCACGCCATCGCCGACTCCGTCGAACTGTGGAGAGCCCTCCTCGACGCAGGCGCTGACCTCGACCTTAGGCCCCACGGCATCGACGCTCTCCTCAAGCTTCGGCTGGAGAAGGGCCACATCCTCGTCGGCCAGGACTCCGACTTCGATTCGACACCGCGACGTCTCCACCACGAATGGGCTGTCGACCTGTCGAAGGAGTTCTTCGTCGGCAAAGCAGCAACCATCCGCACCAACAAGGCTCCATTGAACAAGCAACTCGTGGGCCTCACGATGGACGGTCCTGCGCCACACGAAGGCGCGGTGATCTGGTCGGACGGCGACTACAACGGCTACGTCACCTCATCGACGTGGTCGCCGGTGACCGAGCAGTCGGTGTTGCTCGGATGGCTGCACCTTCGAAACGGCGAGCTGCCCACCGAAGCCACCATCGAGGAGCGCAGGGCGATCGTGTCGCCGGTGCCCTTCTACGATCCAGACGGGGGTCGTGCACGTGCTTGAACGGCTCGAAGGTCTCCGAATCATTGCGAACGCTCAGGCGCTCGATGCCGCCGTCTGGCCGAATGGTTCGCGCGTGTTCCGCCTCGCCGCGGATGACGTGTTCCTGCTCGGAGATGGCGAGGTCCACCTCGACGATCCACACGCAATCGTCGAACTCGAGACCGGTTTTTCAGGTATGTCGATGGAGCCGGCTGCCGCGCTCGATTGGCTCGAGTCCACCTGTGAATGGGAGCTGCCGGGTCAGCGGCCCGCCTTCGCTCAGGGCGCCGTTGCCGGACTGGCGGTGAAGCTCTGGTTCGACGAGACCGAGGTGTTCGTGATGACGGCAAGCGCACTCGCGGCCGAGCTCGAGGAGCGGATGCCGTGAACGAATTCATCGAAGCCAAGGTGGCGTTGCAGTGGCAGCAACCGAAAGCCGCCTACGACGTCGTCATCGTCGGTGGTGGCGGACATGGTTTGGCCACCGCTTACTACCTGGCCACCCGTCACGGCATCACCAACGTCGGCGTGTTCGAGCGCAGCTACATCGGAGGCGGCAACTCCGGTCGCAACACCACCGTCATCAGAGCCAACTACGGGATACCAGAGGCGGTGCGGTTCTATCAGCGGAGTCTCGAGTTGTTCGCGTCACTCGAGGACGAAACCGACCGCTGGATCATGCACAACCAGAAGGGTCTGCTGTGGATGACGCACACCGAACACGGTATGCGCGCGGAGAAGGCAAGGGCTGCGGTCAACACGGCGTTCGGCGCAAAGACTCGATATGTGGAGCCGGAAGAGATCAAGGAGATCTGCCCGCAGATCGACTTGTCTGGTGGCGGCAAGTTCCCAGTCTTGGGCGCCTCGTATCACGAAGAGGGCGCGACAGCTCGACACGACCGAGTTGTATGGGCACTTGCGGAAGGCGCGATGCACCGCGGTGTCCACGTCCACCAACGCGCGCCAGTGACCGGCTTGTTGCGCGATGGGGATCGAGTCACCGGAATCGAGACGCCGGACGGTCCGGTGTCGGCCGGTGTTGTGGTGAGCGCTGTCGGCGGCCACGTGACCACGCTTGCTTCGATGGCTGGGCTGCGGTTGCCCATTCGCTCCCATCCGCTGCAGGCCTTCGTCACGAATCATTACGCCCAAGCGTTCGATGCGATCGCTGCCTCGACTGACTTGTTGTTCTACATGTCACAGACGGCCAGGGGAGAGATGCTGTTGGGCGCCGAAATCGATCGGCAACCGAGTTACTCGTATCGGTCAGGACATCACTTCCTCGAGTCGTGTGCCCACCGCGCCATGACCCTCTTTCCTTTCCTGCGCGACCTACGGATTCTCAGACAGTGGACCGGCATTTGCGACATGTCGCCTGACTATTCCCCCATCATGGGAAAGACCGGAGTCGACGGCTTTCTGGTCACCACCGGCTGGGGAACGTGGGGTTTCAAGGCCATTCCGGTCGGTGGCGAACAGATGGCGCAACTGATAGCGACCGACAAGACACCGGAGCTGATTGCGCCGTTCTCACTCGATCGGTTCGCTCGAGATCGAACGCTCGCCGACCGCGGTTCTGCGGGGACTCACTGATGAGCCTGAGAATCACGTGCCCCCACTGCGGTGTTCGGCCTCTCGAGGAGTACTTGTACGGCGAGGTGCCCGTCGTCCCAGACGATGTCGTCGGGGACGATGCGCGCGATCTCGATCGGGCGTTCATGCGAGCGAACACAGAAGGGGTGATCAGGGAGCGATGGTTCCACGCGATGGGTTGTCGACGCTGGCTCTGGGCGGACCGGGACACCCGGACCGACGAGATGCTGTGACGACGGAGATGTCTGTGGAGATTCGGCTCGAGACTCCGGAAGATCACGCCGATGTCCGACGGGTGATTGCAGCAGCGTTTGATCCAGAACCCGTGGCCGATCTGGTCGAAGCGATCAGAGCTTCTGAGCAGTACGAGCCCGAACTGGTCTTCGTTGCACTGGCCGACGGTCGCATCGTGGGTCATGTCATGATCAGCTACGCGACGCTCGAGACCGCCGATGGCGATCATCGAGTTGCGATGTTGTCTCCGCTGGCAGTGGAGCCTGAGTTTCAACGCCAAGGTATCGGGACGAAGCTCGTACATTGTGCACTCGACAAAGCGAGATTGATGGGGGATCGGATGGTCGTGCTGGAGGGTGATCCGAGTTACTACGGACGGTTCGGATTCGAGCCGTCGCATCTGTACGGCATCACCCTTCCGCTTCCTTCGTGGGCGACCATCGACGCTGGCCAGGTCGTGTGGCTGAGCGAACCGCAACGTTTCGATTCAGCCACCGTGGTCTATCCGCCTGCGTTCGAGTCGGTGTCCGAGTGATAGGCCCGACGCTGCTCCCTGTCCCGGCCTCTGTCGCCGACGCCGTCGAACGGGAGTGGACCCGTCTCGCAAGAGCGGGGACATGGATGTCGGGTTCCGAGCGCGTCGCCTCGGCAGCGGTGGCGAGAGCTGCGAACGCGGGGGGCGACATCCCGGACACCAGCCTCAGCGCGGCTGCGGTCGAAGCGGCAGAAGCCATCGCCATTGCCCCAGGACACATAGAAGTCTCCTGGTTGGATCAACTGGAGGCTTCAGGTCTTGATCGACTCTTCTACGGCGAGCTCGTGGGGGTCGTGGCGCGGCTCATCGGAGTCGATTCCTTCCTAGTCGGCGTCGGAGGAAGTCTGATCCCGCTTCCCGAACCGGTAGCTGGTGAGCCATCCAGATCCGTCAACAACCGAGCGACGGTCACGGATGCCTGGCTGCCAACCGTTGGCACCGCCCGAGCCGCAACGGTCTTGAGTGCCAATCGACCGGAAATGCTCGCACAGAAAGACATCCACGAAGGCTTCTACCTGGCATATGAAGACATCGGCGAGCTAGGCCTCGTGGTGGACGGGTTGAGTCGCACCCAAATGGAGCTGGTGGCTGCGCGGACGTCGTATCTCAATCACTGCGTTTACTGACTGCTGGCGCATGTGGGGATGCTCCGTGAGAGCTCCGAGTTGGCAGGGATACCGGTAGATCTGCACACTGTGGTCGACACGTCCATCACCACGGAAGTACCAGCAGGACGAGAACTGCTGGCGTTGGCCGATGCGCTCGTGTCAGGGCTGGGACTGGTGGAAGCCAGAAGCGCGGTGGTCGACTCGGTGGGGCCAATCGCTGCCTCTCGCGCAGTCGGCGTCATCGCCAACTTCGAAACGATGAACCGGATCCTCGATGCCGGAGCCGTTCGGGTCAGCGAAAGGCACCGAGCCAACCTCGCTGAAGTAGGTCTGCCCGTCGACTGGTGACCACGGGCCCGCTCCCTTCGGCGTGGACCGATGTTTGAAGTCGCCTCGTGCGGGGTAGGTCCTGACTACATCCCAACCAAAAGGAGTGATTGCTCATGGCACACGACACACTCAAGAGAGATTGGAACGACCGGATGGCCGATGACGGCCGCTGGGACCAGTTCCGTGGCAAGGTCCGCGAAGAGTGGGCAGAAGTCACAGACCAGGAGATGGAAGAAGTTCGCGGAAACTTCGAGCAGTTCGTCGGCAAGGTCAAGGAGAAGACCGGCGAGACGGCCGATGCGATCGAACGCAAGTTCCACGAGTGGACTTCCTGATCCTCTGAACAACCTCAAACCGCACCGAAGCAGGCGCCTCCCTCGGGCGCCTGCTTCGGCCGCGTCTGGGTCACGGCTCGCGGGCGACTTTGTCCAGAACGACGCCGTCCTATGATCGGGCCATGACCACGACCTTCATGACGTCAG
>JABDJC010000120.1 GCA_013003395.1 Acidimicrobiia bacterium | reverse complement strand
CGAACACGGGATCGGCACGCTGAAGCGGGCGTTTCTCGAGAGCGAACTCGGTCCAGCGGAGCTGCGCCTACAAAGGTCGATCCGAGACCTACTAGACCCGAAAGGGCTACTAAATCCCGGAAAGGCGTTGTGACACCCGCGGCTCCAGGATCGATTCGGCGGAGGGAGTGGGATTCGAACCCACGGAACCCCTAAATGAGGCTCAACAGTTTTCGAGACTGCCGCCTTCGTCCGCTCGGCCATCCCTCCAATGAAGGCGCCACTCTAAAGCGTCCAGACGGGGTTCAAACCTAGAAGACAGCGCCGGAGCGCCAGCGGAGGCTCCGGCGTGCGGAACGATCAGAGGCCGAACAGGACTCAGATCGTGGAGCGCCTCTTCGAACCCCTAAATGAGGCTCAACAGTTTTCGAGACTGCCGCCTTCGTCCGCTCGGCCATCCCTCCAATGAAGGCGCCACTCTAAAGCGTCTGCGCGGAGTTGGAACTGGTAGCTCTCAAACGCAACGAGCCGCGCACTGCTTGTCGTGCGCGGCTCGTTCTTGCCCTTGGACCTATTCGAGTCAGCCGGTGGCTGATCTTTCGGGAGTGCTTGCCATGAAGTCGATCGGAATGTCGCCCAGCTTCCCTGCCAGGAGATGGTTCGGCGTCGTCTCGACGGTGTGGATCATGTCTCGCATTGCGTCGAGCACCTTGACTTCGCTCCGTTCGTACACGTCACCAGACAGCAGACGCAGTATCTCGATCTTGTACTCCTTGTGCGTGATGAAGTGCGTGAACAGGTGCAGCAGCTTGTAATACAGAAGGATGAACTCGTACCAGACGTCTACGCCACTCTTGAGCTGTCGCTCGTACTCCAACCATGACTCACGCTTGAAGTTGCCGGTGTCCAGCGCGGCGACGATCGCATCCGATGCGTACTTCGCACTGTGCATGGCGACGGATATCCCGGACGAGAAGATGGGGTCGACGAATCGAGCGGCGTCACCGATGAGGATGTAACCGTCGCCTGCGAATTGCTCCATCGTGTACGAGTAATCGGCTTCTGCGCCGTGCTCACGAATGCAGGTCGCGCCGGCAAGCGCCTTTGAGAGATCCGGGTTGAGCGAGACCATGTGGTCAAACCACTCCTCGATGTTCATGCCGCATTCTTTGAAGTAGCTCTTCTCGGCAACAACGCCGAACGAGGTCACGTTGTCTCCAGTCGGAATCTGCCACGCCCAACCACGATTGAGCGGCAGGAAGTAGATGTGGATGTACTCCTCGACGTCTTCGGGGCCTCGGTCGACGTCGGCGAACCAGGCGTGGACCGCAAACTGATTGAAGATCGGATCACGCTTCTTCAGTCCGAGCTGGTTCCCAAGCAGTGTGTTTCGACCGCTCGCGTCGACAACCACCTTGGCCGGCACGTCCATCGTCTGGCCGGCCACCGCGACGCGCACGCCATTGGCCGTGCCCTCGTCGTCGAAAAGCACTTCTTTCACAGCGACACCTTCGTGCACTTTGGTGCCCAAGGACTGCGCATGCTTCAACAGCAGCGAATCGAAGTGAGACCGCTCAACGTGATAGCTGTAGTCCTGCGGGACGCCTTCGAGTGGGAAGTCTGCGAAAACCATCTTGTGGAGGCCACTCGTCGCGGAGGGATGCCAAGCGGCGCCTGGCTTGTGGACAAATCCCTCGCGTTCCATCGTCTCGAGGAAACCGATCTCGTTGAAAATCCTCGAGGTCGAGGGAACGAGAGACTCCCCGACATGGGGACGTGGATGGTTGGCTTTCTCGAAGATCGCGTTGTCCACTCCAGCCATGGACAGATACGAACCCAACGCCGACGCGCCTGGACCTCCACCAATTATCACAACATCTGGCACAAGAATTCTCCCCGTTACGTACGCGCACCACAGCCCAACACTGTCGACCCTACGTCCGCGCGTTTTCCTACAAGAACACACCGACCGAAGAACTGTCAAGCTCCCCGATCAGACTTGGGGGCCACGGATTCGCTGGGGTTTGGTCGGATTAGCATTCTTGGACCGTGCTAAGCGGGGTACTAGGGGTGCCTTGTATCCGAAATCCTCTTCATGCGGAGCTGAATTCCCTGCCGGAGGGGCATGGTGACATCGGGACTAGCACCGAGTACGACAGTGTTGAAGATCGTGTCCTGCGCGGCGGGAAGCCCGTGAACCGGGTCAGGTCCGGAAGGAAGCAGCCCTAAGCGGCGCTTGCCGGGTGCCGTAGGGTCGCACGATTGGAGCTGACGTCTCGGTTGGCGCCGACGTCACCTGTTCCGAAGGCAGGGTGCACGGTGCTCAACGAGCCTCGAACACGAGCGACAATCCTTTGCCGTATTCGATCTTCATTCGCTGACCGATCACGTCGTATCGCTCTGCGTTCCCCAGAGCCTCGAAGTACTCCTGCTCCACCAGGTCCAGATCACGGTCGCCGCAGCCAGCCCTTGTTATGGCTTGTAGTTCGATCATCATCTCGTTCTCGCGAGTCACATAGGTCCCGGAGTACCGGTTGCACGGTCCCATTCCGTTGACCTCGCCGTCGTCGAACGTGACGGTGGTAGGTCGCTCCGCATTGGCCTTCGTGGGTTTCGCTTCGACGCCGTAGGTGATGAGCTCCCAAGTGGTCCCCTCCAACGCAGCGATCAACAGGGTCGTCGTGGGCGGAGCGGTGGATTCGCTCGTGGTCGCCGAGACCTCTGGATCGGCACCACACGATGAGACGACCAGAGCGATCAGGAGGACGAAAACACCTCGACGTAAGGTCACGGCTTCACCAGGATCGCGGCGTAAACGAACCCGAGCGGACCGAGTCGCCAGGTCGTCTGCAGCTTCATCGCTCCATCGGCAAACAGCTCTTCAGGTTGCGGCAGCTTGTCCAGGGTGTGATGGAGATACGAATACTCGTCCTTTGCCCCGATGGTCATGCCCGCGAGGGGAAGGACCACTGCGGTTCCGAGGCGATGAATCTTCGCCAGATGGCGATTTTGTGGCCGGCCTAGATCCAAAATTCCGGCAACGCCCCCAGATCGGAGAACCCGCGCGACCTCAGCCATCGTTTCGTCCACTGAATCCAAGTTACGGAACACGTACGCCGAGAAGACCGAGTCGAACTGCCCGTCGTCGAACGGGAGATGTTCCCCGACCCCGATGACGCTGTCCGGATTCGGATTGAGCGCCAGCATCTCTGGCGATGGATCAAGTGAGACGACGTCGCGATTCCCGAACACGGGATTGGCGGCACCGGTCCCCGCTCCGAGATCGAGGAGGCGTCCGGGTGGCAAATACCTGACGACCGATCGCCGCCATGCCTGGTCGCGTCCCAGCGACAGCACGGCATTCAGCTTGTCGTACTTGCCTGCGATTTCGGTGAACACCTTGCCGTTGGACATGCTTCTCCTACCGGGATCAACTGATGGGCGGCGATCTCAGCCGATGACTTCGAAGCCCGTGTACGGCACGAGAGCGTCAGGTACCTTGATCGTGCCGTCTTCTCGCTGATGATTCTCCATGAGCGCAATGAGCACCCGCCCCATGGCGATTGCCGTGCCGTTGAGTGTGTGCACCAACTGATTCCCGGCTTCAGACCTGAACCGGATCTTGAGGCGACGGGCCTGATAGTCGGTGGTGTTCGACGTCGACGTGATCTCGCGGTACGCGTCTTGCCCTGGGAACCACGCCTCGATGTCGAACTTCTTCGCAGCCGACGCTCCGAGGTCACCCGCAGCCACGTTCACGACGCGATACGGAATCTCGAGCTGGCGAACGATGCGCTCCTCCATCTCCAGCAACAGCTCATGTTCTGCGCCTGACCGGTCCGGGTGGCAGAAGCTGAACATCTCGACCTTGTCGAACTGGTGGACACGGAAAATGCCGCGCGTGTCCTTGCCGTAGGTTCCCGCTTCCCTTCGGAAACATGGCGAGAACCCTGCGTACCGCACGGGGAGTTCGTCCTCGTCGAAGATCTCGTCAGCGTGCAGGGCTGCCAAGGGCACTTCGCTGGTTCCGACGAGGAAGAGGTCCTCGTCTTTGAGTGCATAGACCTGTTCGGCGTCACCAGGGAAGAACCCGGTGCCGTACAGCGCATGCTCTCGAACCAGCACGGGCGGTATCACCGGTCGAAAGCCTTCGGGCGCCAGTTGGTCCATCGCCCACCGAGCGAGCGCCAACTCCAACATCACGATGTCGCCTTTGAGAAACCCGAAGCGAGCCCCGGAAACCTTGACGCCGCGCTCCATGTCGATCACGTCGTGCAGCTCACCCAGATCCAGGTGGTCTTTCGGCGCGAAGTCGAATTCTGTCGGCGTCCCGTAGCGGCTCACTTCGATTGCGTCGGTCTCCTCAGTACCGTCGGCGGCAGTCGGGTCGGCGACGTTCGGCAGCACAACGAACTGCTCGTCGAAACGCGCATCCATGGTGTCGGCTTCTGCCAGCAAAATCTTGTATCGCTCGGCAATGCTGCTCATCTCGGTGATCGCCTGCTGCTTGGCGTCTCCGTCCAGTTCGGCGATGGCCTTGCCGGCTTCCTTCTGGCGGGATCGCAACCCTTCGGCTTCCGATCGGGCTTGCCTGCGGCGTTTGTCGAGGTCGGCAAGCGCGTCGATGTCAACGCTCACTCCACGACGCGTCATTGCCGCTGCAAGCGCTTCTGGATCGTTACGAAGGAGGGCTACATCAAGCATTTAGTCAGGTTACCGGCTCTGCAACGAAGCGCTTTCGATGCCGCTGTGTCGACGAGTCTCAGCCGGCCATCGCCTGGGCGATGGCCGCGTCTTCTTCAGGAGACAACGGCTCCAAGCCCGAGCGCCGGTTCACCTGCTTCGTGAAAAACCGTGTCTCGGACCGCCCAACCAATAGGCTGATCACGAAGCCGTCGCCATGGTCGTTGAGGATCGCTACCGACCGCGACAGGTTTCCTGCAATGTCGTCGAACGCGTCGTAGGCGACGATTGCTGTGTGCTTGATTGCCTCGGGAAGCGCAGCTTCAACGGCGGCCAACCTGGGACCGAGGTCGTCGATCTGATCCTCCGCCACCCGCAGTGCGTCATCCAGCTGGCGGAAGGCTTCGTACACGCCGCCCTCGGCAGGCACCGTGGCAACGGTCTTGCGTATCCCGTTGACCAGCACGATCAAGTAGAGCACCAGCACCAACGCCAGGATGGAGATGATGAGAGCCGCCGTCGTCACGTTTCGTTGTTCCTCACAAATTGCAGCGACCAGAAGTCGTTTTCGCCGTCGACGTCCTCCGCCAGGCGGATCCGTACTTCAGCCTCGTAGATCACTCCAGGGGTGATGTCGAGATCTGAAAAGACGACGCTAGTCGCCTCTCCTGGTGCCAACGAAGCGATGATCTCCTCGATCGCGATCGTGTTGGCGTCGCTCAGAGACTTGTACTGCAGCGTCACGGGCACTTCGAACTCGGTCTCGTTGCCGGCATTCGTGACGACCACCTGAATCTCCACCGTGGGTGTCCACGGCAACACGGGGAATCCGTTCTGTTCTCCCGCTGGCTCCGGCTGGATGAGGGCGGAGACCGCGAGATCGTGTCGCTCGCTCAAGACATTGAGCGCAAGCAGACGAGTGCTGATGGTGGCGGCGTCGTACAACGCTGCTCGGTCACCGCCCACATATCGGACTTGGGGATACTCGCGGGTCACGATCCCTTCCTCCATGTCCGCCAGCGCCGCCTCGAAGCCGGCGTATGCCCTGTCCCCGACGCGCAGTGTTGCGAACGCGGCGTCGAGCATGGCCTTCCCGTCTCGGTCGTCGACCTCGTCGAGAATCAAGGTGAATGCGTCGTCGAACGACGACAACGCGTCGGTCCATGAAGACACGGCAACAGTGAGAAACGCGTTCGCTCGCTGCGCGGGCCCTGGTATCTCCGCATCCTCGAGATCGACGAGCATCGCAGCTGACTGTGCTTCCAGTCGGCCGAGACGGTCGAGCATGTCGTTGCGCTCGGTGTCTCCCAACGTCAGGAAAACGTCATGGAGCGACAGCGCCACATCTTCCTGACTGTCAGCCACCTGTTTGGCCAGGTCGAGGTACGTCGAAACGTTCCTTCCCTCACTGCGGATGCTGACCGCAAGGGCGACGAGCCCTATGAGGCCACCAACGAACAGCAAGAGCCACCAACGTCGCTGGCTCCTTGGCCGACGACCTCCGGCTAGGGGGTAAACCATTGTGGGCGAGGGGGGACTTGAACCCCCACGAGTGTTACCTCACAGGATCCTGAATCCTGCGCGTCTACCAATTCCGCCACTCGCCCGGGCGGCTAGAAGCGTACCACGGGCGGTTTCTCGCTACTTCAGCGGTCCAAACAGGGGCTAGTCCGGGTCGATCCGTACACTCTCGGGCATGAGCATCGCTCGCAAACTCGAACGAAGACTGGAACAGCTGATAGAAGGCGCCTCCTCAGCGATTTTTCGCGGCAAGGTTGACGCCATCGAGCTCGCCAATCGTCTCGTACGAGAAGCAGATCTGTCGACCGTCGAAGGACCTGCAGGGGATGTGGCGCCAAACGTCTATCACATCGCGATGCATCCGTCTGATCTCGGCGATCCCGAAGCAACCAACCGGGTCGTCACCGAGCTCATGCACGTCATCGAGTCCACCGCAATGGAGCGCGGCTGGCGGCTCGAAGGGCCCGCAACGGTGACGCTCGCTCCTGATCCCTCTGCAACACAAGGGTCGCTGCACATTTCGACGTCCGTCGCTGCCGGCGCTCGACCCGTGTGGGGCACTCTCAGTGGAGTGAGCGGCATCAGTCATGACCTGACGCTAAACCGCCTGCTGATCGGGCGAGACGAATCCGCAGATGTGCGCCTTGGCGAATGGGAAGCGTCTCGTCGCCACGCGATTTTGTGGCGCGAGGCTGGTCGCGTCTGGCTCGCCGACTTGGGTTCGACCAACGGGACGTTCATCGGCTCCGACCGTGTCGTCGGTACCCGCGCCCTCGAGTCGAACAACCTCCTAACCTTCGGTGCGGAGTCATTCACCTATCGCCAGCTCTAGGAGACGACGTGCCGGCGCTCTTCCTCAATCTCCTCAAACTCATATTCATCGCCCTCGTGTACTTGTTCCTGTGGCAGGTGGTGCGGGCGATCGGGACTCATCTTGCCCTCGGCACACCGCGGCGCTCCCCCAGACAAGCCACCGAGCTCGTTGTCGTGAGATCTGAGCAACTCGCAGGGAAGCGATTCGACATCAGCGGTCCGTTCGTTGTTGGGCGAAGTCCGGATGCAGATCTCGTCATTGACGATCCGTATGCTTCCGACTTGCATCTGCGGTTCGGTGTGCACGAAGGCCAGATGGTGTTGCATGATCTCGGAAGCACCAACGGCACCTATGTCAACGGACGACGGGTCGTTGCGCCGATGGACTTGAGCAAGGGCGACACCGTGCAAATTGGGCGAACAATTCTCGAGGTTCGATGAAATACATCTGGGCATCTGGGAGTCACGTCGGTCGCGTACGTTCCGGCAATGAAGACTCCGTATTCCCTCGCCGCAGCGGGAGCACGGACGGTTCTCTACTCGTTGCGGTCGCCGACGGCATGGGGGGTCACGTCGCGGGCGAGGTAGCCAGCCGCGTCGCCATCGATGCCGCAACCGAGGCCAGCGAGGCAGAGGCAGCCGATCGGGTCACCGCAGCCAACGAAGCCGTGAGCGACAAAGCGGCAGCCGACCCACAACTCCACGGCATGGGAACGACGATGTCGCTTGCTGATCTCTCGGCGGGGGGTCACGTCCGCATCGGGCATGTGGGTGACAGTCGCATCTACTTGTTGCGGGACGGGGCGCTGAGTCAGGTCACGACCGACCACACCTTTGTCGCCGCACTCCTGGAGTCCGGTCAGATCACCGCAGACGAAGTCGACACGCACCCCAAACGCCACTACGTGACGCGTGCCCTCGGGTTGGACCGATCAGTCGAGGTAGACGAGCAAACGCTGCAACTCGAACCCGGTGATCGTCTCATGTTGTGCTCGGACGGACTCACCGAAATGGTGTCCGACACGGACATTTCCGAAGTCCTTTCACGGGCCGACGCACCAGAGCCAGCGGTGTGGTCTCTCATCGAGATGGCCAACAAAGCCGGCGGCGTCGACAACATCTCTGTGATCGTCGTCGACTACCTCGAATGAACAGATCGACAGAAGCGGTACTTCTCACGTCCGCATCTGTGCTCGCTGCGATGGGCGTGGCACTGGTGAATCTCACCGGTGGACGGGGTCCCGATGCCCAAGTCGCACTCACCTTCATCGTCTTCATGCTCGCGTTCGGCACAATCCATCTGTCCGTCAGACGGTGGGCAGCCAACGCCTCCCCCCTGCTGTTCCCGCTTGCCGCGTTCCTCTCGGCCCTTGGGTTCACCGCCGTCTACAGACTCGATCCCGAGCTGGCGGCGATACAACGCTGGTCGCTGCTGGTGGCTGCAGGCGTCGCATCGCTGACGTTGTTCTTCCTGCGCAACGAGGGAGTCAGCGTGCTGAGACGCTACCGCTACCTCTCGCTGGCAGGTGCGATTGCGCTGCTCCTGCTCCCCCTTCTTCCGTCCTCGTGGCCGCTCGGCGGAGCCGAAGTCGGAGGCAGCCGCCTGTGGGTGCGCCTGGATCTCCCATTGGCGGGGCGGACGCTGAGTTTCCAACCGGGCGAGATCGCCAAGCTCCTCGTCGTCGTGTTTCTTGCCTCGTATCTGGCGGATCGCCATCAATCGCTGGCCGCCATGCGCCGAAAGATCGGACCCATCTCGATCCCGGAACCTCGCCAACTCTTCCCAATCCTCGTCGCGTGGCTCGTGGCGTTCGGAGTGCTCATCTACCAGCGCGACCTCGGTGCCTCCCTGTTGCTGTTCTCAGCATTCATCGGCCTCATCTACGCCGCCACCGGACAAACCAGCTACCTGGTAGCGGGCACCAGCCTTGTCGGCTTGGGCGGCATCGCCGCATACCAATTCTTCGATCACGTGCAACGCCGGGTTGCTTCCTGGGTCGATCCCTTCGACGACTTCACCGGCACCGGCTACCAACTGGCGCAGAGCCTTTTCGCCCTCGGGAGTGGCAGCCTCACGGGGACCGGCCTCGGCTTGGGTCAACCGAACCTCATTCCCGCTGCGGCCACCGACTTCGTGTTCGCCGCAGTTGCCGAGGAGATGGGTCTCGCAGGATCGGTTGCCGTCCTGGCTGCGTTTGCGCTCCTCATCGCAGCCGGATTCGGTATTGCGCTTCGGGCTCGTGACTTGTTTCGCAAACTGCTCGCCACCGGCTTGACACTGGTCTTCGGAGTGCAAACCATTCTGATCCTGGCCGGTGTGATGCGTTTGTTCCCCGTCACCGGAATCACCCTCCCGTTCATGTCGTACGGAGGTTCGTCGCTCATGGCAAACATGGTGCTGCTGGCGCTCCTTGCACGGATCTCTCATGGAGAACGCGTATGAACCAAGCCGTTCGACGTCTCGCTGTTGCCCTGTTCGTTGCGTTCGGCGTCCTCGTCGGAGCCGCGACCTATCACCAAGCGGTCGCAGGACCCGAATACCGAGACGATCCTCGAAATGCCCGCCTGGCGGCAGGTCGGACCGGACGCGAAAGGGGCGGCATCGTCGTGTCGGACGGGACAGTCGTCGCAAGGTCGGTCGCCGATCCGAACGACTCGAGAGTGTTCCGGCGTGACTACGCAGAGGGTGCGCTCTACTCCCACGTTGTCGGCTACTCGTCGCTGCTGTTCGGCGACACGGGGATCGAAGCCGCCTGGGCGAGTGATCTCGGGTCCGGTCGAAACTCGACGCTGTCTGGCCTGCTCATCGCTCTCACCGGAGGAGACGTCCGACCGAAAGGACTGCGGCTCACAATCAACCACGAGTTGCAGACCACAGCGGCTGCAGCTCTCGGGGACCAACGGGGAGCAGTTGTCGTAGTTGACGCAGCGACCGGCGCAATACTGACCATGGTCGCTTCACCCCGTTACGACCCGAACACACTGCTCGGAAGCGGAGCGTCCCAGGCCGGTGCGCTTCTGGAGTCGGACCCGTCTCAACCGCTCCTCAACCGGGCGCTCAACCAGTCGTATCCGCCTGGCTCCGTCTTCAAGGTGATCACTGCGGCGGCAGCCCTCGAATCGGGCCTCGCCGGGCCAGGAACAGAGTTCGCAGATCCGATCGCATTGGAACTGCCCGGCTCGACCGCCACGATCCGCAACTTCAACCGCGGCACCTGCGGCGACGGGACTTCCGTGACCTTGGAAGTGGCATTCGTCCGTTCGTGCAACACGGTGTTTGGTGAGCTCGGTCTGTTGTTGGGCGCAGCGCAGCTCGTGGAGCAAGCTGAAGCGTTCGGGCTCAACCGAGCCATTCCGTTCGATCTCGAAGTGCTCGACTCTCGAATTCCACCGGCCGAGGAGTTCGTGAACAACGAGGCGGGCCTTGCACAGACCGCCCTCGGCCAACGTGATGTGCAGGTGACGCCCATTCAGATGGCATTGGTTGCGGCTGCGGTCGCCAACCGAGGCGAGATCATGACGCCCTATCTCGTGTCGGAGGTGGTCAACGCCGAAGGTGAAGTGGTCTCAGAAACGGAACCAGCGCGATGGCGCAGGGTGATGAGTCCCGCAACGGCAGACGTGCTGGCCGAACTGATGGAGCGGGTCGTCACGTCGGGTACCGGAACAAACGCTGCAGTACCGGGCGTTCGGATCGCCGGGAAGACGGGTACCGCAGAGATTCCTGACCGGGCCCCCCACTCGTGGTTCATCGGGTTTGGGCCGGTACAACCAGAAGAGGGCACCAGCACCATCGCCTTCGCAATCGTGGTCGAATCGGGCGGAACCGTGGGCGACGAGGCGACAGGTGGCTCGGTCGCCGCACCGATAGCGGCCCAGCTCATGGCCACTTGGATGGCCCAACAAGGGGGCTGAGCAAGGACTACTACCGGTCTAGGGATATGCCGAGTTCTTCGGCCAACCCCGACCACCACGCCTCTTCCGACTCGAGCTCGACCTCGGTGCGTCCGTGCGCAGTCGTCTCGATTCGGCGCGTGCCGCTGTAGGTGAGTCGACCGTTGTCTGGCAAGGCGATGGTGGCCACTCGCTGCTGCGTGAAGTGAGAGTCGGGCGAAGTCTGTTGCCAGCGACACGCGGGCATGTACGCGGAGAGCACTTGGGGTTGAGTCGTGAACACGAACTGACCGATCCAGTCGCCGTCGCCCTTCCTGCGCTCCAGCCGGGGCCCGGCATGCGATTCGATTACACGGAACTGTCCAACGGGATCTGGTTGCACCTCGTCGGTCCCGAGCCTGAGCGGCGTTCGGTGACTGTCGCCGAAGCCGACGTCGACCAACCAGTCGTCTTCGAGGTGGACGAGCAACACCATGTGGTCGTACTCGATACCCAAGGTGCCGCCGGAACCGACGACTCGAGCCGCAAGCATGTCCACCTCGAACCCGATTTCACTGAGGAGCCATGCGAACAGCCCGTTCAACTCGTAACAAAAGCCGCCGCGACGTCTGGCGACGATCTTGCCATACATGTCTCGCAGATCCAGCGAGATCGGCACCCCGAGATGAATGTCGAGGTTTTCGAATGGCACTAGACGCAAATGGTGGTCCATCAACGACGCCAGCGACTCAGGCAGGAGCGGCACGTCGAGAGGGTGCCCAATCCGTTGGAGGTAGCGCGAGGGGTCCATCTGGAGAACGATAGGAGAACGTCCGGGCGGGCTGGAGGCGAAAACCGCCCAACACTCGACGGACAATTTCCCGGCTGACAGTGCGGAACTCCCTGCTACCGGTACCATCCGAGCCGTCATGGAGCCACAACACATACTTGCCGACCGCTACCGCCTCGAACGGCACCTCGCCCGGGGCGGAATGGCCGATGTCTGGGAGGCTCAGGACATCGCTCTCGGTCGGCGAGTTGCGGTGAAACTCCTGCATCCTCAATTCGCCGCCGATCACGGATTCGTGCAGCGTTTCCGTCGTGAGGCCACGGCTGCAGCCAACCTGCGACACCCGAACATCGTGAGCATCTTCGACACCGGCCAAGACGAGGGTACGTATTACATCGTCATGGAACTCATCGAGGGTCGGTCGCTGCGCGACATCCGGCGTTCAGAGGGACCGATGCTGCCGAAGCGTGCCGCGGAGATCGCAGCGGAAACCGCGGCGGCCCTCGAAGTTGCCCACGAAGCCGGCGTGTATCACCGAGATGTGACGACCGCCAACATCATGCTCACCGCAGACGGAAGCGTGCGCGTGACCGACTTCGGCATCGCCAGAGCGCTCGACCATTCCGAGGAACTCACTCGCACGGGCGCGGTGATCGGAACCGCCACGTACTTCAGCCCTGAGCAGGCACAAGGTCTGCCGGCCGACGAACGATCCGACCTGTATTCACTTGGCATCGTGCTCTACGAGCTCGTCACAGGGGGTCCGCCGTTCACCGGGGAAAACCCCGTCGCCGTCGCCTATCAACATGTCTCCGAGTTCGCAGTGGCACCGAGAGTCGTGAATCCCGACGTGCCGGCCGAGCTCGAAGCGATCATCGACCGCGCCATGCAGAAGAAACCGAGCGATCGGTACCAGAGCGCCGAGGAGATGCGAGCAGACCTCCTGAGCTTCTTGTCGGGTGACCGACCGTCGACCATGGCGATACCGCCTGCAACGGCAGCACCGGAAGTGGCACCCGCCTACGGCGAGACTGTGCTCATGTCGACGGCGCCACCGGCAACTGTGCCTCCTGACGAAACAGCCCGGCACGTCGCCTACGCCTCTGAAGAGCAGACCACGAATCAACGCATGATGTACGTGTTGGCGCTGGCCGGCTTGTTGGCTGCCGTGGCGCTCGTCGTGTTCTTCGTGAACCAGCTCGGCGGCGGAGCGACTGCGCCTTCGACAGTGCAGATCCCTGTGCTCACGAACATGACGAGGGACGAGGCGTTCGACGTGCTCCAGGCGCTCGATCTCAAGGTCCGCCAGCGCGACGAGAGCAACGACACCATCGAGCCGGGTCGCGTCGTCGGCAGCGAGCCCGGGGTTGGCGAGACCGTCGATGTCGGGACCTCCGTTGTGGTGATCATCTCGACCGGCCAGAGGCAATTCCCGATTCCCAACGTCATCGGTGACGACCTCGAGACCGCGATCGAACGAATTGAAGCCAACGAATTCGTTGTCGGCGAGGTCGTGGCGGTGAACGATCAGAACGCGCCTGAGGGCATCGTCGTCGACCAGAACCCAAGGTCTGGCGTCGCCGGTCCCGGATCTGTCGTCGATCTCGAGGTGTCTGCGGGGCCGAGCATCGTCGTCA
>JABDJC010000115.1 GCA_013003395.1 Acidimicrobiia bacterium | reverse complement strand
GGAGACGGTTGGGGGAGGAAGCTCCGCTAGGAGCGGAGGGGGCACAACGGGAAGAGGTCGATCGCGTCCCCACAACTCCGACGCGGCGATCGGGGGCGTTCTCGTACGACGATGCCCCCCTGCGGCCTAGGAGGTCGCGTCCCCCCAACACTCGCTGCGCTCGCGAGGGGGACAAAGGTCCTCGCGTCGCTCGATCGAGGCGACCGTTGGGGCAGGAGACGCCGGATTATGGCGTGGGGAGCACCGTGAGGATCGAGGTAGTGGCTGAGGCTTCGAAGTCGGTCAACTGCGCCAGCACTACGTCATCGATCACGCCGCTTCCTCCCAGGACGGAGATCTTTTCGGCGCCGAGTCGGTCCAGTTCGTCGGAGGTGCTTGTTGGGATCTCGTCTTCGAGCACGAGCAGAATCGGCATGCCCTTCAACGCCGCCACCGGTCCTGCGGCGAGTGCGTCGGGGAAATTCGAGCCAACAGCCAGGTATGCACCACTCGCCGAGGCGAACGCGCTCTTGCTGATCTCGGCTGCGGTGGCATAGCGATCGGCACCGGCGAGACGGCTGACGACCGCGCTCGTCAGGTCCCGCAAGGCGTTCTCCACGTCGGTGCCGACGGCGCCAGTACCACCGAGAATGACGATCGACGACGGGTCGAGTCGCTGCAGCTCTGCGTTGATGGATGCCGGAACCCAGGCGGGGTTGACCAACAGGATCGGAGCGGAATTGGCGGCCGCGATCGGGACGCCAGCCAGCGCGTCGGGGAAATTGGTGCCGGTTGCGATGAACACCGTGTCGGCCGTTGGGAAGGCGAACTCCGAGATGAGCGCCGAAGTTGCGTATCGGTCCGCTCCGGCGACGCGAATCACCCCACCTGAACCCGCTAAGTCTTCCAAACCGCCCTCGACCTCCGCAGACACCGCCGCGGTCCCACCCAAGATCACGATTTGGTCAGGCTCCAGCCGAGCGAGCTCGGTTGCCGTTGCCGTGGGAACCCAGTTCGGATCCACCAGAAGGATCGGCGCACCGTCGGCTGCTGCGGCCGGACCGCCGGACAACGCATCAGGAAAACCGGTGCCGGTGGCCACATATACCCGAGCGACGCCTGGCGAGAAGTTCGACGCCGACACTGCGGCGGCGGTGCCGTAGCGGTCGGTTCCTTCCAAACGCACGGGCTCCGAGTTCGACGCCGGATCGAGATCGTTCTCGATCTCGGTGCTCAACCAGGTGAACTCCTGAGCGAAGTACGTGAGGAACCGGTCGCCGCCGACAGCCAGACCCGTACTCACCGTCGTGCGATATGGCGTGTCTTCCATGTAGCCGAAGTTCATGACGTTGCCGTCCTTTTCGGCGATGTACCAGAGGCCGTTGTACTGGTCGAGCTGGATGATCTCGTCGGTTCCGTCGGTGTCTACGTCGCTCACGAATGCCAAGCTCCACGAGTCGTTGCTCTCTTGCGTTGTCGTGATGAGTGGCTCGAGCTTGGGGCCTGCAAGCGTCACCAGGTGCCAAGTGCCGGTTGGCTGGTGGAGCGCCGCCAGCTGGTGCCGACCGCCTTCGAACCTTCCTGCCAGGGGGAATTCCCACCCGGAGCCGGCAGGCAGCAAGTGCGTCGGTCCGGCGGCGAGCGATCCAGCGTTCGCCAGAGCCGTCCACCACTTCCCTGAGCTGCTCAGCATCGCAACGTCGTCGTCGCCGTCTGCATCGAGGTCGCCTGCGACCAGCCCGATGGGTCCGGCGAGACCTGACAGCGCCCTCGACGCCCCGTTGGTGGAATGCAGTGTCGCGGTCGGTTCGTGGAGTGACACGATCTCCTGGTCGCCGTCTCCGTCGAGGTCGGCCGCGGCGTGCCCATTCCATCCGTCGGTTTCGGGCAAAGAAGCAAGCAGCGTCACTCCAGAGGTTCGCGCGAGGTACCACGAGGTGCCATCGAACGAAGCGATCTCCGGGAAACCGTTGCCGTCCGTATCGACCGCGACGTGGTCGGTCCACTCGTGACCGGAAGGAAGCACGGCGAAGTCGCTTCTCGCCCCGGTTGCTCCATCGACGACCACCCACGTGTCGTCGGCGGCCCGCAGCGAGGCACCGTCGACGTTGCCGTCACCCGTGAAGTCTCCGGTGAGCGGATCGCTGTAGGTCGAGAATGGTATCTGTGTCCAGTCGGCGGCCGCCACATCGCGGAAGTGGGGAAGCAGGTTGTAGCACGCGTCGCCAGGGCACGAGGTCGAGGATGCATCGCGGTGTCCGCTGACGACATCAAGCGTCACCGGTGTGCCGGCTTCGTACTTGCTGCTGCCTTTCGAGATGAGGTCGGTCGTGCCGTTGAGATCGAGGTTGTGCAGGCTTGCCTTCCACGAAAGCAGTTCGGTCAGTGCGTTCTGCATTGCTGCCGACGGGGTGGTGCTTCCCAAGCTGCCCAACAGGCCGACCCCCGACGCGTAGGTGTTGAACCCGCCGGTGTGCGCACCACGAATGCCCTTGTCAATCCCGCCTCGTCGACCTTCCCAGATGCCGCCGTACTGGTCGATGAGGTAGTTGTAGGCGATGTCGTCCCATCCGTTGGTGAAGACGTGATACGAACATATCGCAGCAATCTGGTCGTCCACCGATGATGCCGAATAGCCGTTGCTGGTGGCGGTGTGGTGAACAAACATCACGGTGACCTGCACGATCTCTGGCTCGCCGGCATCGGCGTTGATGCACGTGTCATCAGGGTCCCACTCCGAGCGGGGATGGATGGCGGGTTGCGGCAGTGGCGCGGCTACGGCTTGATCAACCGGCGTGAGTTTGTCGAAGAATCGCTCCAGGGCCGGCTTGGTGCGATCCGTGGTGTCGACGAGCGCTGCCCAGGTCTTGGCGGGGCGATTGCCTTCTATGCGGAACTGAATCGCTTCGCCCGCACCGGTCCACACTGGATCGGAGGCGGATCTCGCCCGCAACGCCTCTGGAGTCGACGGATCCGGTCCGTGGTCGGCCTCGAGGCTCAGCTCGAACCACTCACTCCACTCGTTGGTGTCGCTTTGGGTTCGGAACCATGCCCGCTCCGGTGCTTCACCCTCCCAAGCCAATCCGGCCAGGGTGAATGGGTGATCGACGACTTCGGTCTCGAGGACTCCGCCGTCGTTGGCGAACGCGATGGGGATGTCGAACGTACGAGAAACCGGGTTGTCAGAGGTTCCCGAAGCGATCGGAATCAGCGTCACGATCAACGCGATGGAAAGAATTACGCTCAGTCGCCGCACCGCGACGCCTCCTCAGTGGCAGGGGAAGTAGATCGGTCCCGAGGAAGGGCGAGTGTAGGAGCTTTCTTGCTTTAGCTCGGTTTTCGCGAACTGGTCACAGCGCTCAGTAGTAGACCGAACCCGTAGCTGAAGTGCATGATCGTCATGGCGTACGCGGTCGACAAGGCGTTCTTGGGGCCCCTCAACCCGGCCGCACCAAGCAGCGCACCGACGTAGAGCGCCCACGGAATCCACACCCACGTTCGAAGCGGCGTGAGCAGCGCAACCGCAGACACAGCCAGGCCGAGGACCAGGGCAATCGGGGCCAGCGGTCGCCAGGACGGGAATCGTCGATGCTTGCGCAGCGTTGCAGCTTTCGCCTGCCCGTAGCGAAAGTATTGCTTCCACAACTCGCGAGGCGTCGACCGCGGCGTGTACCAAGAGGTGATGGTTGGGTCGAGCACGATACGGCCGCCCGAGCGGGTTATGCGGAGGTTGAGTTCGTGGTCTTCGCCAACTGCGAAGTTCTCGTCGTAGCCGCCGAGGGCGAGAACTTCGTTGCGGTCGAAGGCGCCCAGATACACCGTATCCACCTCACCGGCGCCATCGTCGAAGTGGAATTTGCCCGGGCCGACCCCGATCCGAGACGTCGTGGCGATCGCGACCGCCTCACCGAATGGGGTGGCGCCACGTGGACGCATGGGACCTCCGACCATCGTCGCCCCTGAGCTTCTAAGGGCATGGACCGAGGCCTCGACAAAGTTGTCGGCGTATGTGGTGTGTGCGTCCAACCGCACCATGAGGTCGTTGTCGGCCATTTTCATGCCGAGGTTGAGAGCGACGGCCTGGATCCGTCGCGGATTGTCGACCAGTTTCAGTCCGGGAATGCGATCGGTCCACTCAGTGACGATGGCTCGGGTCCGATCCGTCGAGCCGCCGTCGATCACGAGAACCTCCATGGCCTCCAACGGGTAGGTCTGGGCCACGACCGATGCGAGGCACGCTCCGATGTGATCCTCCTCGTTCAAGGTGGGAATCAACAGTGTCACGGGGAGCTCAGTACCAGAGTCGGCCATCGTGTTCCTTGAGATAGGCCACAGCCGCGCCCGAAATCGCTTTGCGCTCGCGTATGGCCGTCGGTACCGCTCGAATACCGGCTGCATAGCCACGACTTGCAGCTCCCAAACGTCGACTCCGGATCGCCTTCACGAAGAAGAATCCGCTCCACAGCACCATCTGCGACAGCGCGTACCGGATCGGAAGGTGGCGCACGGCCAACCGGAATCGGTTGCGTACGTGGTAGAAGAAGTACTGGCCGGGGGGACGGCCCGCCGGTGAAGCGTGATGGACCACTGAGGCTGCGGGTTCATATCGGATTTCCCAACCGGCGTCGACCAACCGATACGAGAGATCCAACTCCTCACCCGCGTAGAACAAGGCCTCGTCGAACGTGCCGACGTCGGACAATGCACTGCGCCTCACCGCGAAGCCCGCGCCGATGAAATACGTCACTGGCCGTGCCTCTTCGATACGGTCGACGACCCGGGCGGGAAATTCGTGTGACCTCGGCAGACCGGTTGCCGGATCGTTGATTCGACACGCGATCACCCCGCAGTGCGGATGTTCGTCCAAGGCTGTTCTGATGGCGTCGAGGCTTCCGTCCCCAAGCTCCCCGTCGTCGTCCAGAAACATCACGAGGTCACCAGTGGTTGCATCGATGAGCTTGTTCCGTCCTCCGGTGACGCCCAGGTTTGCGTGCTCGGTGAGAAACCGTACGGTGGGAAAGTCGGTATCGAGTCCGGCCGTACTGCGCTCGGGGCAACCGTTCTCCAAGACGGTGATCGTGTCGGCCGGTCCGAGTTGTGGCAGGGCCGACCGCAGCGCCGCCTCGAGGTCGGTCCGCCGCTGCCGAGTCAGGATCACCACATCGATTCCGGTCGTCATATGACGGGGAGCGTAACGCCCACGCCCTCGATCAAGCCGTGTTCAGAGCGAGGTTGTTTGGGCGCCTGGGTACTGTGTGGCGGGTGAGCGGGCTCTATCGATCGTCTGGCCGCACCGTGGTGCTGGCCTTGGCTCTGGTGCTGGCACTTCCCTCGGATCCAGCAGTCGCTGCTGAGGGCTGTGCCGGCTTGTTCCCCGACGTTTCGTTCTCGATGTCCAAGTCGGCCGGACCCGTCATGGTCTACGGCACGAAATTCGATCAACCACTGTTCGATCGGTTTGTCGCCGACGTCGAGGCATCATCCGTTGCCGTGCACGATGACCTCGGTGGACTCGTCGGCGTCGAAGTCTGCTTGTTCCCTGGAAACGTCGAGATGGACCCAACGGGCCTCGTGCCCGAGGGTCAGCAACTGCACGCCGTTGCGTTCCACGAGGCAAACGTCATCGCGCTGGGCGCTCGACAGTTCGCGTCCGTGAAGCGGGCCGCCGCCTTCGGGCTTGCGTCGATGGCGCTGTGGAACATCAACGACGGTCCTCACGCTGAGCCGCTCTCGACGACCATCGCTCAGTGGTACTCAGCCCGGGTGCAAGGGCGTGAGCTGACGAATCACAACTCGATGCTGTTTTCCAACCTTGTGAGCCGTAACGAGGAATGGCCCCTGGCAGTGGCCTCGCAGACGGCGACGCGTGCATGGAATCCGCAGTTCCAGGACTCGGCAGCCAGCGACCTCATCGCATACGCCGTCGCAACGCGAGGGCCAGAGGTGATGGCTGAGACCTCGGATCTCACCTGGCGGGAGATCGGCACGGAGTGGAGCGAGGCGCTGCGAACCGAACTCCGTCCTGACGGTCCGGGAACGACCCACCTCTGGGGAGCAGCGATCTTCTTCGGCATAATCTTGCTGGCGATCGTCACGGCGTTCATTCGCTGGAAAGCAAAACATGTCAAACGGCGCCCTGAGGAATGGGTCGATGTCTTGCCGACGCCTGTGACGACGGGTTTGGAAACGTACGACCGCTGAAGCCGAACTCCATCAACACTGGGTTTTTGCATCTTCCGGCTTAGGCTCTCCCCATGCGGAGACGGTTGTTACTACGGGTGGCTGCGAGCGATTTGGCCGGCCTGGTCGCGGCGCTTGCGGTCGGGTCGGCCTGGACGTTCGGCACACCTGCGCTGTGGAATGCCGATGTGCCGCCGGGTCAGAGCGCAATGCCTCTCACCGGCTTGCTCGTCGGCGGCTTCTTTCTCGGCACGTTCCTCACGGGGCGGGCGTGGATCAAAGGTCCGCCCCGGCCGGCATATGGAAGGGCGCTGTCCATTGCCGGTTTCATGCTCGGCGTCACCTCGCTCGGCATCGTCTTCGCCAGGGTGTATTGGTCGCGGTCACTTCTCGTCATCACGACGGTCGTGTGGATCGTGCTGGCCCTTGCGATGCGAGCCTTGTACCGCCAACAAGCTTGGGCAGACTCGCTCGTCGTGGTCACCGACGAGTCAGCTCTCGTGTCGCGGCTGCAGGAAGCTCCTCACGCCGCCGTCCTCGCCCGGGTGTCGCCCAAGACGGTTGATGCCGTTGACGAGATTCCGCAGGACGCAACGCTGGTGGTCGATCTGCGAGCCGTGCTGTCGGATCGCATGGCGCAGTTCGTCTCTTCCTGCAACCTGGCGGGCGTCCCGGTTCGCACCCTTGGCGACGTGTATGAGGAGCACACCGGGCGGTTTCCGATCGTGCACCTTGCCGAAGGATGGGAGCTGTCGGTGCCTGTTCAGCGGGCGGCCGGCTACGAGCCGCTCAAGCGCCTGCTCGACGTCGTGGCCGTCGTGGTCATGGCTCCGATCGCCATTGTCCTCAGCGCGGTTGCCTGGGTGTTGGTGCGAGTCGATGCGGGACAGCCGGTGTTGTTTCGGCAGCGCCGAGTCGGACGCAACGGAGAGCCGTTCATCGTTTACAAATTCAGGACCATGCAGATCGACGCGGAAGCCGAAGGCCCGCGATTTGCCGTCGAGCGAGACGACCGAGTCACCAGGATCGGGCGCTTCCTGCGCAAGTCGCGCATCGATGAGCTGCCGCAATTGTGGAACATCCTGCGAGGCGACCTCTCGCTCGTCGGACCACGACCCGAACAGGAAGCGTTTGTCGCAGCGTTTGCCGAAAAGATCCCGTTCTACATGCATCGTCATCTCGTGCGTCCGGGCCTGACCGGTTGGTCGCAGGTGAACTACGGATACGGCGGTGCCGAAGACACGGAAGACAAGTTGGCCTACGACTTGTATTACGCAAAACACATGTCGATATGGCTCGACGCCCAGATCATCGGCAAGACCATCTGGACCGTCGTCTCCGGTTCAGGAGCGCGGTAGCCTCGTCCGATGACTTATCGACTTCTTGCCTTTCATGCCCATCCCGATGACGAGACGCTCTCCATGGGCGGATCCCTCGCCAAGTACGCAGCCGCTGGACACGACGTAACCGTCGTCACTGCAACCGGCGGCGAAGAGGGCGAAGTGCACAACCACGACGACCCGGACGAGGTGAAGACGCGCCTCGGCGAGGTCAGAGCCGTCGAGATCCGGGATGCGCTCGACATCTTGGGGGTCGACCGTCACGCGTTCCTCGGATATCGCGACTCGGGAATGATGGGCGAGCAGTCGAACGGGAACGCTGACTCCTTTTGGCAGGCTGACTTCATGGAGGCGACGGGTCGACTGGTGCGACTCATCCGGGAATTGAAGCCGCACGTGGTCACTGCCTACGACCCGTTCGGCGGCTACGGCCATCCCGATCACATTCAGGTACATCGGATCGGCACCGCCGCGTTCTACGGCGCCGGCGACGTGGGTCGATTCCCACTCGAGGACGGAGAACAGGTTTGGGAGCCTTCGAAGTTGTACTGGGCGACGTTCCCTCGCTCCGCAGTCCGTCGGATGCAAGAGATGCAGCTCGAGGCAGGCACGATGACTGCTGAAGAAGCCGCCGCCGAGCCAGCTGCGGGAAGCCGCGATGAGGACATCACCACCT
>JABDJC010000093.1 GCA_013003395.1 Acidimicrobiia bacterium | reverse complement strand
TACTCCTCATACGAAGTTTGAGGCGCAGGTGTATGTGTTGACGAAGGAGGAGGGTGGTCGTCACAATCCGTTCTTCGATGGGTATCGGCCGCAGTTTTATTTCCGTACGACTGATGTGACGGGTGCGGTGACGTTGCCGTCTGGTACGGAGATGGTGATGCCTGGTGACAACACTGAGATGACGGTGGAGTTGATCAACCCGATCGCGATGGACGAGGGTCTTCGTTTCGCTATTCGTGAGGGTGGCCGCACCGTCGGTGCAGGCCGAGTCGTAAAGATCCTGGAGTAACCAAATGGCATCTGACAAACGTCCGCCGATCACCCTCGCCTGCGAGGAGTGCAAACGGCGCAACTATGTGACCACCAAGAACAAGACCAACACTCGTGAGCGCATCGAGCTCAAGAAGTACTGTCGTTGGTGTCGGCGGCACGTTCCGCACAAAGAAACTCGGTAGACGATCTCGGGGGCCGCAAGGCCCCCGAGTCGCGTCTGGGCTAGCGTTCCTCACACATGGATCTCACCGAACTCGCAGGAACGACCTTTGGACCGGTGACGCATCGCATCACTGAATCGCACGTGGCAGATTTCATCGCGGCGACGAGTGATGACCCGGACCGGTGGACCGACCATGCGCCTCCCGGATACGCCGCCGCACTGCTGTTCCGCCTCGCTCCCGACTTTCTGTGGTCGGCCGCCGTCCGGCCGTTCACCAAGGCGCTGCTGCACAGCGACCAACAGTTTGAATGGCTACAGGACCTTCGACTCGGCGACCTGATCGAGATCACTGCCACCGTCGAGACCGTGCGCGAGCGTGGAGGCATGTACTTCGTGGCATTTGCGATGAGCGCAGCCTCTGGCGGCGAGACGGTCTTGGAGTCGGCATCGACGTTCTTGATGGGCGCCACCGAATCCGAGCCGTCTGCTACCGAGCGCACGGAGCCAGGGGCGACCGATCGAGATCGGTGCGACTCGGCTTCAGACGTCGAGGTGCAGGGAGCTACCGCTCGTCTGGTGAAGTCGGCGTCACGAGCAGACCTTGTCCACTATGCCGCGGCGTCGGGCGACTTCAACCCGTTGCACTGGGATCACGCCACTGCGGTAGCGGCCGGCGTTCCCGGAGTGATCGCCCATGGCCTGCTCGTTGCATCCTGGGCCGGCCAGGCGGCGGTTGCTCACGCCGACGAGGAGGGCTCGCGGCTCGGCAAACTGAAGCTCCGATTCCGCAATCCGTTGTTCCCGAACGTCCGAGCGCTGGTTTCCGCCGAGCTACGACCTGACAAGTCGGTCGACCTTCTCGTGACGGCAGGCGACGACAAACTCGTGACCGGTCGAGCCGAACTGGTGTCGACACAGCTGCGGTAGTCTTGCTACTGGAGCTTCGGAGACGGAGCCGTCAGGCGACGCGAAGAATGTCCAGCACACGTGACGATTTACACTCTCACCGGTCTGGTCATATACTCTCACCTTCCGGGTTTCGCCCCGGTGGAGGGGTGTAGCTCGAATTGGCAGAGCGCCGGTCTCCAAAACCGGAGGTTGCGGGTTCGAGTCCCGCCGCCCCTGCCGTAATCAGGAGGATTCCAGCTGTGAATAGAGAGCTGCGCAGGCTTGCCTCGAAAGACGAGGAACGCGCCCGCAAGCGACGCAAAGAAGGAAACCGTCCGCAGCGAAAGCAGCGGGTGGGAGTTCGTCAATATCTACGCGAGGTCCGTCAGGAACTGAAGAAGGTCGCATGGCCGTCGCGCGAGCAGACGGTCACCTTCACGGTTGCGGTTCTCGTCTCGACGACTGCGCTGACTGCTGTGATATTTGGCCTCGACATCTTTTTCAAGTGGGCGTTGCTTCGGCTCGTCCAGGCGGTGTAACGCTGTGGGAGACGTGACAGACACCGCGTTCGGAGGCGCTGCCAGCGATCTTGCTGCAGCGGCTCGGCGTGCCTTGGGCGGCTCAGACGAGGCTGCCGTTGCGGTGGCCGAAGACGAAGCCGCAGTCGAAGAAGAGACCGCAGTTGAAGAGCAGGCCACAGTCGCCGCCGACGAAGCGGCATCCGCAGACGAAGCTGACGAAGCTACCGAGGACGAGACCACGCCCGAAGCGAGTGGAGAGTCCGAAGAAGAGGAAGAGGCGGCACCGGCTGCGCCTGTCGATCTGACTCCAGCCAGTCCATACGACCTGCCCGGCGGTTGGTACGTCGTGCACTCGTACTCGGGCTACGAGAACAAGGTGAAAGCCAATCTCGAGACTCGCATCAAGTCCATGCACATGGAGGGCCTCATCTTCGATGTCGTCATCCCCATGGAAGAAGTGGTCGAGTTCAAGGCGGGCCGCAAGGTCAACGTCATGCGCAAGAAGTTCCCTGGATACATCCTGGTCCGGATGTATCTCGACGATGACTCGTGGTACACGGTGCGTAATACGCCCGGAGTCACAGGATTCGTCGGATCGGCCAACAAGCCGAGCCCGCTGTCCCGTCGCGAGGTCGAACGAATCCTCGGAGTTCGGCGCGACGACGAGGAGCCCAAGAAGGCGCCTCGCTTCAAGCCGGAGTGGGAAGTTGGAGAAACGGTGCGGGTGGTCGAGGGACCATTTGCGGACTTCAACGGACTCATCGAAGACATCAATGTCGATCAGTCGAAGGTTCGCGTGCTCGTGGACATCTTCGGTCGGGAAACCCCGGTCGAACTCAACTTCGATCAAATCCAGAAGTACTAGAACGCTCGGAGAGATTCACCATGGGTCGTAAGAAGCTCGCTGCCATGCTCAAATTGCAGATTCCTGCCGGTCAGGCAAGTCCTGCGCCGCCCGTCGGACCTGCATTGGGTCAGCACGGAGTGAACATCATGGACTTCGTCAAGGCATACAACGAGGCCACGCAGGCTCAGTCCGGAACCATCATTCCGGTTGAGATCTCGGTTTACGAGGATCGCAGCTTCACCTTCGTCACGAAGACACCGCCGGCTGCCGTCATGTTGCGGCAAGCGGCACGCATCGAGAAAGGCTCGCCAGAGCCGCACAAGGAGAAGGTCGGCTCGGTCACCCGAGATCAGGTGAAAGAGATCGCCGAGACCAAGATGCCCGACCTCAACGCCAACGACATCGACGCAGCCATCGAGATCGTGTCTGGAACGGCCCGGTCGATGGGCATCGAAGTCAAGGGCTGACTCCAGCACCGGTGCGCCCTAATTGGCTGCACCAATCAACAGTTTCCCTGAGACAGGGATCGTCGAGAACACCACCAACGACGTGGGAGGCCCGCGGGGCCGCTTGCACCACAAGGGAGCATGATCATGGCCGGAAAGCGATACGCCAACGCAGAGTCGAAGTTCAACAAGGCAGACATGTACAGCCCGCATGAAGCCGTTGAGCTCGTCAAGTCCATGGCACCGGCGAAGTTCGACGAGTCGGTCGACGCAGCGTTTCAGTTGGGCATCGATCCAAAGAAGGCCGATCAGAACGTGAGGGGCACGGTTTCGCTGCCACACGGAACCGGCAAGGACGTCAAGGTACTGGTCTTCGCCGAGTCCGATCAGGCTCGTGATGCCGAAGCAGCAGGCGCCGATGTCGTCGGTGGCAAGGAATTGGTCGAAGAGATCGCCGGTGGTCGTGCCCTCGATTGGGACATCACCATCGCCACACCAGACCTCATGGCAGAGGTCGGCAAGCTGGGGCGGGTTCTCGGGCCGCGCAGCCTCATGCCCAATCCCAAGGCCGGAACCGTGACCGCAGAAGTCGGCAAAGCAGTTGAGGCTTTCAAGGCCGGCCGCGTGGAATATCGCAACGACCGATACGGCAACGTTCATGTCGCCATCGGCAAAGCATCGTTCGAGCTCTCCCAGCTCCGCGAGAACCTGGCTGCGATTTCCGCTGAGATCGTCCGCTCTCGCCCGCCATCGGCGAAGGGTCGGTACATCCGCAAACTTGGCCTGTCCTCGACCATGGGGCCCGGCGTGAAGGTGGATCCAAGCCAGATCGATGCGCTGATCACCGATCCCAGTTGACCCAGGGTTAAGCCAACACCAAATCCTGGTTATTGGTAATAATTACCTGGACAGGGTAGTGGCCTGGCGCGACAGTGAACTCAGATAATTGAGGGGTGCCGGAAACGGTGCCTGGAGCGATCCACCACCGCTCCAAGAACGTGTCGCCCACGTGTCAGCCCAAAAAGGTCAGCCCTACCCTGACCAGGTTGCTTGTGGGGGGTGTAGATGGCTTCCTGGCCCGCCGTCTGCCGTACTCTCGAGACCGAGCGACTGTTCCCGGATCAGGTACCCCTCAATACCTCCGCTCGGTGCGCAACATAGGCATGGGTCACACCACCAGCAATCGGGCGAGAAACAGCGAGAGCGGGTCCTAGAGGGCCCGCTCTTTCTCTTGGTCTCGTGTTGTCGGCAGGCCGGATCGACCGGCATCGACAACCCGTTGGCATGTGACTAGTCCCTATCAGGTCTGTTTCATTGCTTCTCTCCATCTCATCTTCGACCACTTAGAGTGGTCGTATAGTCGCGGAACGCGACGGTATTCAATTGGGCAAGAAGGATTCATGAAACTCAAGACAATGGCTGCGATCGTGCTCGTGGCACTCCTCACCTTTGGCTCAACGGCCAATATCGCCATGGCAGGAACCGCTGACGAGCGACACGTCATGGCCGACGAGCTGGCAAAGGTGATCCCCACCGGTTCCGACAAGGCTGACGACAAACTCGGCAAGGTGATCGCGCGACTTCACAAAGCCGGCACCGCCGCTGAGGCGGGCGATCTCGAGAAGGCCTTGAAGGAGGACGCAAGTGCGGTGAAATACCTGTTGAAGGCGCTGGACGAGCTCGACGGCGAAGGTCCAGTTTCCACCATCAGCTCGACGATCGACGCGATCGTGGCAACCGACTCTGCCGCAGCGCGAGACGCCATCGACGCAGCTCGCTCGGCGGGAGCCGACGCCAAATACCTGGCCAAGGCGATCGACCACGCTGACGACGGGGACGTCGAGCGCGCTTCCGGTGAGCTGGATCATGCAGTCAGCGAGTACGCAGACGCCATCTCGTACGCCGCAAAGGCTCGAGCCAAGAGCGGCAACGGATCGACCACGACGACGTCGACGACAACCACTTCGACGCCGCCGATCGATGGCTTCAAGGGCAAGTACAGCGAATACACGTTTTGGTTCGTGAACATCGAGAGCGGTGAGCAGACCGGTCCGCTCTCAGGTAGCAGCCATCCAGACAACGCACTGGGATGGACCGGCAAAGCCAACGACGGCCTCCTCGAGGTCGGAGGCAGCGTCATGTCGCTCCACGTTTCTTGCTCTGACGTCTTTTCCGACGGAGTTGGATCCAAGTCGGACCCGGCCGCAGATTCACCATGGCGGGTGTTGCGCTACTCGATCACGAAGTTCAGTGACGGTAAGGCCGACAAGTCGTGTGACGTCGTTGTGTCTACGCCACCGCCTGTGGTTGAATCACCGGCGCCCTCGCTTGCAGTCGACAAGACGTACCGAGTCGGCGGCGGCAGCTGGCTGCAAAGCTCGTCGGCAGTTCCAGACTCCGTGTCCAACGTGGAGGAAGTCGACTTTCGCTTTCAGGTTGTCAATACCGGGAACGTTCCGCTGAGCAACGTCAACGTGAGCGACGACTTGTTGTTCACGGCCACAGCTTCCAACCCGCAGTGTTCTGCGCCTCTACTGAATCCTGGAGAGAGTATGGAATGCGTCGTCACTGGCAGAGTGCTGCACCATGGCACCCACGTGAACACCGCAACCGCTTCCGGCACAGCCGGCCTCGTGACCGTCAGTGCCACCGATTCCGTGCACCTGGACGTCTGGCCAGACATCGAGTGATTCGACCGAGGGCCGGGCCGCTCGGGTCCGGCCCTCATTTTGACCGCCACTGCCTGCGTCGGGTACTGTCACCGACGCACATCACATATCTCGACCCGAGACCGCAGGTGCCGTTCGGCATAAGCTCCCGAAAGGGGACACCAGCGCAGGTTGGCGCTTCTGTCAGAGGCTCCCGCGTGTTTCCGGTCGGGAGCCTATTTTCATGGACAGGAGAAGCTGATGCCGAGACCAGAGAAGGTCGAAGCGGTCGAGTCGATCAAGAATCGCCTCGAAGCAGCGCGTGCGGTGTTTCTCACGGAGTATGCGGGTCTCTCGGTCAAGCAGCAGCAAGATCTGCGGCGTGGCCTGCGCTCGGGCGGAGCGGAGTACCAGGTCGTAAAGATGACCCTGGCGCGCCGGGCCGCTGCAGAGCTCGAGATGGAGGCCATCGATGAGTTGCTGGTCGGTCCAACCGCACTGGCGTACGCCAACGATGATCCGGTGTCAGCAGCGAAGGCCCTCAAGGACTTTTCGAAAGACAACGACCAATTGGTCATCAAGGGCGGCATGCTCCGAGGCGTCTTTCTCCCCCCGGAGAAGATCGCTGAACTCGCCGACATCGAGCCACGGGAAGTTCTTCTCGCGAAGATCGCCGGGGCTGCAAAGGCGCCGTTGAGCAACATGGCAGGCCTGATGGCAGCATTCACCCGCAACGCGGCGACGGTTTTCGCGGCGCTCGTGGACAAGAAACAAGAAGCTGCCCCGCAAGCCGAAGAGCCCGAACCGCAGGCGACCACCGACGAGGTGGCTGCGCCACCAGCGGAGGCCGTTGCGGACGATGCAGTAGCTGAGGACGACGGTGCGGAAGCGCCGACCGAACCCGAAGCCGCTGTCGAAACCGAGATCGAAGCGGCTGCGACCGACGAGTCGTCTGAAGACTCAGTTGAGGCTGCTGCTGACGAGACCGAGGCGCCGGCTGCTGAAGCCGAAACGCCAACCAATGACGACGAACCACCGGCTGCTGATGCGGCCGCCGACACAAGCAGCGATGCTGCCGGTGAGGAGGAATAGACATGGCAAAGATGTCAACTGACGATCTGCTGACCCATTTCGAAGAGATGACCGTTCTCGAGCTCTCGGAGTTCTTGAAGGCATTCGAAGAGAAGTTCGAGGTCACCGCTGCTGCACCTATGGCCATGGCCATGGCTGCTCCCGGTGGCGACGGTGGCGGGGCTGCTGCCGAGGAGGAGAAGGACGAATTCGACGTCATCCTCACCGCCGCCGGCGATAAGAAGATCCAGGTGATCAAAGAGGTCCGGAGCTTGACGAGTCTCGGACTCAAGGAAGCCAAGGCCGTTGTCGACGGTGCACCCGGGCCCGTGCTCGAAGGCGTCAACAAGGAGACAGCCGACAAGGCGAAGGAAGCGCTCGAAGGCGCAGGAGCTTCTGTCGAGCTGAAGTAGTCGAAAGACGTCGATCCGTGGGCCTCGGTACTCCCGGGGCCCACAGTCGCGTGTGGGCTAGAAGAGGATCAGGCCTCTGGGCTCAGGCGTTGGACTCGAGCAACTTGCCGAGGAGCGCCGCGAGCTGTGCAGCTTCCTCTCTCGTGAAGTCCGACATGAGGTCATCTCGAACGACGACGTGATCTCTGAAGACTTCGTCCGTGACCTGCCGGCCTTGCTCAGTGAGGTGCAGCGTCAGCGCGCGGCGGTCGGTCGGGTCAGCCGCTCGACGGACGAGTCCGGCTTGCTCCAAACGATCGAGGCGGCCGGTCATCGCCGCCTTCGGTACGCCCAGGGCCCCTCCAACAGTCGAAACGTTCGGTGGGCTTGCTGGATCGCCACGGCGTAGATACGCCAAGACCTCGTAGTCGAGCAAGGTCGACAGTCCGTGAGCGCGGACGACTCGGTGCATCGCCTGTTCGACCAAGCGGCCGGCGCGCACCGTTCTGGCGATGGGACGCGTCATCGCAACGTCGATATCGGGATACACCGCTTCCCAGTTCTCAAGAGCAGATCGCGGTGATGGCATGCTGCCGATGATAGGGAATGATACGGAGATCCGAAGCATCTGGGAAGATTTCGGTTGCCTGCCTCCCGGCCGCAACGCGCCGATCGAAAGGGGTTCTCAGTACGGTGATGCCCCCTGCGGCCCTGGCGGCCGCTGGTCCCCAACACTCGCTGCGCTCGCAAGGGGGACAGAGGTTCTCGCGTTGCGCGCTGGGGAGGGGATGGATGCCTTTCTCCTCCCCCGTCGACGAAGGAGACGTTTGGGGGAGGAAGCGGCGCTAGCCGCGGAGGGGGCACAACGGAAAGAGATCGATCGCGTTCGTCGGATTCTGACGCGGCGACCGTGGACGTTCTCCGTGCGGTGATGCCCCCCTGCGGCCTGGGAGGCCGCGTCCCCCCAGCACTCGCTGCGCTCGCGAGGGGGACAAAGGAACGCTCGCTGCGCTCGCGAGGGGGACAAAGAAACACTCGCTTCGCTTGCGAGGGGACAGAGGTTCTCGCGTTGCGCCCGTTGGGGAGGGTGGATGCCGTTCTCCTCCCCCGTCGACGAAGGAGACGTTTGGGGGAGGAGGCGGCGCTAGCCGCGGAGGGGGCACAACGGGAAGAGGTCGATCACGTCCTTACAACTCCGACGCGGCGACCGGGTACTTTCTTCGTGCGGTGATGCCCCCCTGCAGCCTAGGAAGCGCTTCCCTCGTAGGCGGACAAGCATGCGCCTGCTCCAGCGCCGGGTAAACGCGTGGGACTCGGTGTACCGTCGCACCATGAGCCAACGCCGACCAGAGACCGCGGCGCGTCGGAGCGCCCCAGGACACCAGAAGTGATCGGTCCAGTTGTTCTCTTGATTGGCGGACTCGTACTGGGGACGACCTACGGCGGTCTGGCAGGGGCAGTTGTTGGTCTGGGAATGGGGGCGATGTCGGTTGGTGGCATCGTGGTGTTGGCGTCGGCTTGGGCGCAGCGTGTCGGTCCGATGCTCGAACCGGAGGTCGCGTGGGCAGAAGCTCCTCGTCCGCCAGGGTTCGCCGGCCTGTGCGAATGGGTGTATCGCCGGCAGCTGCCAACCGATCCATAGCGCGACTCTGGCCTTGCCATCGCCGACATTGGGTCGAAAGTCCACTCGCCTGGGACTTTCGACCGCTTCGCCTGGAGGGCTCACCAGAAGAAGATGAGCGCAGCTAGGAAAGGCGCCGTGTTGCAGCTCGTGGTCGACGGAAATGAGGCAGCAGCGCGTGTCGCGCACGCGCTGAGCGAAGTGGTCGCCATCTATCCGATAACTCCGGCGTCGCCGATGGGTGAACTCTCCGAAGCATGGTCGGCCCGCGGCCAGACCAACGTGTGGGGCGGCGTGCCGGACATCATCGAGATGCAGAGTGAAGGCGGGGCTGCAGGAGCGCTTCACGGGGCGCTCCAATCCGGAGCGCTGGCGACGACCTTCACGGCCTCGCAAGGGCTGCTTCTCATGATCCCGAACATGTACAAAATCGCAGGAGAGCTGACACCGACGGTCATCCATGTGGCGGCGAGGGCCGTTGCGACCCACGCGCTCTCCATATTCGGTGACCATTCCGACGTGATGGCCACTCGCCAGACCGGCTTTGCAATGTTGGCATCTTCGTCGGTCCAAGAGGCCCAGGATCTCGCCGCCGTCGCTCACGCCGCGACGCTTGCCTCTCGGGTCCCGTTCCTTCACTTCTTCGACGGCTTCCGCACATCGCACGAGATCAACAAGATCGACGGTGTCACGACCGATCAGCTCCGATCGTTGATCGATCAGCGGGTTGTCGATGAGCATCGTGCGCGGGCACTCAACCCCAACCACCCGGTGTTGCGCGGATCAGCCCAGAACCCGGATGTCTTCTTCCAGGCGCGCGAAGCGATCAACTCCTACTACGACGTCACCCCACAGATCGTGCAACGTCAGATGGACCGATTCGCGTCGCTGACGGGACGCAGGTACCGCCTGTTCGATTACTTCGGTCACCCCGAGCCGGAGCACGTGGTCGTGGTCATGGGTTCAGGAGCCGGAGCTCTCAGAGAAGCGGTCGATCATCTGTTGGCGACCACTGATCGACGCGTGGGTGTCCTCGTCGTTCGGTTGTACAGGCCATTTGATAGCGATGGGTTCCGCGATGCCCTGCCTCGGTCCGTGAAGCGGCTGTGCGTTCTCGACCGAACGAAGGAACCAGGAGCTCCTGGCGAGCCGCTCTTCCTCGACGTAGCCGTCGCTTTGGCCGACGCTCAGATCGAAGTCACCAGGGGACGATTCGGTCTTGGGTCGAAGGAGTTCACTCCCCAGATGGCCATCGCTGTCTTCGACAACCTCGCGGCAAGTACCCCTCGGTCGCCGGTCACGCTCGGGATCGTCGACGACGTCACCCGGCTGTCGCTGCCTGCCGACGATGCCGCTTGGAGCGAACCGGACGACGTAGTGCGCGCGGTCTTCTTTGGACTGGGCTCAGACGGGACGGTCGGCGCCAACAAGGCAACGGCGAAGATCATCGGCGACAGCACCGATCTGAACGTCCAGGCCTACTTCGTCTATGACTCCAAGAAGTCCGGTAGCCAGACCGTCTCCCATCTGCGGTTCGGACCCGAACCGATCATGTCCACCCATCTGATCAAACAAGCGACGTTCGTTGCGATCCATCAGTTCTCGCTCTTGAAGCGATCCGACATACTCGACGTCGCTGCTCCAGGCGCAACACTTCTGTTGAACAGCCCGTTCGGTCCTGAGGACGTCTGGGATCGATTGGAAGCAAGCGTCCGGCAGGCGATCCTCGACAAGGGCCTCGATCTCTGGGTGATTGACGCAACGCGAGTAGCGACCGAAGCCGGACTCGGCGGCAGGATCAACACGGTTTTGCAGACGTGCTTCTTCGCACTCGCAAACGTGCTCCCTCGCGACGTCGCCATCGACAAGATCAAGCAGAGTACGGCAGCGCTGTATGCGAAACGTGGCGACGTGGTGGTGAGGAGAAACCTCGAAGCAATCGATGCCGCGCTCGGTGCGCTGCATCGTGCTGTCCTCCCGAGCGAGACGACTGGCTCGGACGGCGCCGGCCCACCAGCCCACAGCGAACCGAACGGGTTCGTCGAGAGAGTCACCTCGCAGCTGTTGGCGGGGCGGGGAGATCTCCTACCGGTTTCTGCGATGCCTGTGGACGGTACGTTTCCCACAGGTACGGCAAAGTACGAGCGGCGCTCCATCGCCACGGAAATCCCGATCTGGGATCCCGAGATCTGCATCGACTGTGCCCGGTGTGCTCTGGTGTGCCCGCATGCCGCGATCAGGTTCAACGTCTTCGAACCCGACGCGTTGAGCGATGCTCCAGCTGGGTTCCTGTCCAAGAGCGGCGGCGGGCGCGACACGTCGGACAAGCGAGTCGTTGTACAGGTGGCACCCGATGACTGCACGGGTTGCGGTGTCTGTGTGGACATCTGCCCCGCCCGCTCGAAAGAGAACACCAGTCACAAGGCGATCGACATGACGCCCAAAGATGAGTTCCTCGAGCGCGAGCGGACGAATTTCGAGTACTTCCTGTCGCT
>JABDJC010000043.1 GCA_013003395.1 Acidimicrobiia bacterium | reverse complement strand
GTCCTGGCGCTTCTTCGCCACGTCGGGTTCACCGAGGTGGCGATTCAGGCTCGTGATGTGAACCGGCTGTTCGTCGGCGCGAGGCGGCCGGCATGAGGATCGGGCAGGAGACCATCGACGCGTTCGACCGTGACGGCGCAGTACTGATCCCTGGGTTGTTCGCCGAGTGGGTGGACACGATCCGGTCGGGGATCGAGCGAAACATTGCCGACCCAGGACCCTACGCAGCCGACAATCTGCGTGTTGGCGACCAGGGTCGGTTCTTTGACGACTACTGCAACTGGCAACGGATCCCCGAGTTCGAAAAGGTGGCCCGCAACTCCGCGGCGGCGTTCGTCGCGGCCCAACTCATGCAGTCCGAGCGCGTGCAGCTCTTCCACGAGCACGTTTTGGTGAAGGAGCCCGGCACCACCAGAGCGACGCCGTGGCACCAGGACTCGCCCTACTACTTCGTTGATGGCATGCAGAATGTCAGCTTCTGGTGCCCGGTCGACCCGGTCACCGATGCGACGCTTCGTTGCGTGGCTGGCTCGCACCGATGGGAGAAGGAGGTGTTGCCGGTGAAGTGGATCGACGATGCCGGCTTCTACCCCGACAGCGACGCCTACATGCCTCTGCCCGATCCTGAGGCGGAGGGTATGCCCGTTCTCGAGTGGCCGATGCAGCCCGGTGATGCGGTTGCCTTCCAGTTCCGCGTGCTGCATGGTGCCCGGGCGAACGAGTCGACAAACCGGCGTCGCGCGTTCTCGCTGCGGCTCGTAGGTGAGGATGCGCGATACGTCAGTAGACCCGGCAAGACCTCACCGCCATTTCCCGGTCACGACATGGTCGACGGCGACCGGCTGCGAGAAGACTGGTTTCCCCTTCTGTAGCGGCGTTGTGTTCCCAATAGTTCTAATTACAATAGAACTATGCTCTTAAAGGTCGACCTGGGATCGACACAGCCACTACACGAACAGTTGGCCGGTCAGCTCCGCGCCGCGATCGCATCCGGCGACCCTGCGGCCGGTGAGAAGCTCCCTCCGGCACGCGATCTCGCCGAGAGTCTGGGCGTGAACGTCCACACTCTTCTCCGGGCATTCAAGACCCTTCGCGACGAAGGGTTGCTCGAAGTCCGCCGTGGACGAGGAACGATCGTCACCGACGCGGCCAGCCAACAAGCCCGATTTGTCGATCTGGCCCGCGAGCTCGTCACCGAGTCTCGCCGGTCCGGTCTTACCGACGATGAAATCCGAGCGCTACTGGAGGCGCAACTATGAATGAAAAACTCGCCCGCATCGGCCTTGGTCTGGTGCTGCCGGCTGCGGCCGCAGCATTGACCTACGTGCCGTACCTCATGTATCGAAACGACCTTCCGGATCGCTTCGCCACCCACTTCGGCAGTAGTGGCCCCGACGGGTCCATGACCCCCGGACAGTTTCTGACATTGACCACCGTGCTGCTTCTCGTGGGGATAGGCGGAATGGCCAGTGTTGCAGTGAGTCGCGGACCGCTTCATCCAATGACCGCCTGGCTGGGAGGAGTCCTTGGTGGATTCTTCGCCGGGTTGTTCGGTGGGATCTTCGCATTCACGATCCTCATGCAACACGATCTCGATGACTGGCGACAGGCCTCCGGCCCCGGGTGGCTGATACTCGGAAGTCTGACTGCGGCGGTCGTGTTCGCTGGTGCAGCCGGATGGCTAACCTCGCGGCTACCCATCCAACAGCCAGACATACCGGACACCGCAGCGACTCCGACCATGCTTCTGGCGGAGCACGAACACGCCGTGTGGAGCGCCCGGCTTCACAATCGATGGCTACTTGTCATCGGCGTGTGCATCACGATCGCCGGCGTCGTGTTCGCCTTGTATATCCAATGGTGGACTCTGTTGCCCATGGCGACCTCTGGGCTCGCCGTGCTCACCTTCGCCAGCTTGCGGGTCCGAGCCGACGGGGATGGCCTACACGTCTCGTATGGCATCCTTCCGTGGCCGCGCACGCACATCCCTGTCAATCAGATCGAAACCGCGAGCGTCATCGACATTCGACCCATGGAGTGGGGCGGATGGGGCTACCGAGGCAGCCTCAAGCTCATGAATCAGGCGGCCGTGGTTCATCGAGCTGGCCCCGGGCTGCGCCTCGATCTCAAGGACGGAAAGGTCTTTGCCGTCACCGTTGACAATCCGGAGACCCCGGCTGCGCTACTCAACGCGGAAGTGGCCCGGCAACCAGCAACGTCCAGCTAGCCGCAGAGCTTTTCGCCGTTGCGTTGTTTGCCACCGGCTTTGCCGCCGTCATGGAGCCATTGACACAGCCCGTCCATCGTCATCAACTCGTTCAGATCCCCTTCGAGCGTGACACACGCGCCTTGCACTGCGGTTTCCAGTTCGGACGTCGCTGGGAGTTCCTCGAAACAGTCTGACGCAAGCGCGAACGCGAGCGCATGTGCGTCATCAGGAAAGTCGAGTCGATGTGGTCCCAACGACCTGACGTATTCCGCCTCGGCGGCCTCCCACTGTTCGTACGAGTTGCCGCCGACGCCGCAACCGGAGAGGAAGAGCGCAAGGAGAAGAACACCCCACACGCTCGAGGATCGGACTGGCGAGAGGTACAGGCGCAAGACTTTGGCTCCATCGGTTGCAGGTGAAAGCATCGGTTCCCATGCGGAGTATCGACGATCTTCTGGCGCAACTTGACCACGACCGCGTCCGATCGATGACGCAGGAGCTCATTTCCATTCCGAGTGTCAACCCGTTCGGCCAGGAACCGGGAGTAGGACTACGCGAACAGGAAGTCGGCCTGCGCTACGCCGAGCTCCTGACCGAAGTGGGCTGCGAGGTGCTCGTCGATGAAGTGAGCGCTGGTCGCCCCAACGTGATCGGCGTCCTGAAGGGCTCAAGGCCCGGTCCGACGCTCCTGCTCACCGGCCATCTCGACACGGTCGATGTTACTGACTACGACGATCCGTTCACGGCCCGGATCGAGGATGGACGCCTCTACGGACGGGGCAGCTGCGACATGAAAGCGGCTTTGGCCGCGTTCGTCGAGGTGGCCCGCGTCATCAACGAACACGATGCCGACTTCGCCGGTGAGCTCATGATCGCCGGCATCGCCGACGAAGAGGACCGGATGATCGGCTCGGTTCACTGGTCAGAGCATGGCCCGGTTCCGGACTTCGCCGTCGTGGGAGAACCGACAAGTCTGAAGGTGTGCCCCGCGCACAAAGGTCAGTACGGCGCGAAGTTCCGTACGTTCGGGACGGCGGTGCATTCCAGCATTCGCAGCGAGGGCGTCAATGCGATCGAAAAGATGGCGGATCTCATCGCGGGGTTTGCCGACTACAACGACGAGCTCGACTCACGACCTGCGCACCCGTTGTGTGGCAACGCAACGTTCAGCATCGGCACCATCAACGGCGGTGAGGTCATGTCCACCGTGCCCAATTTCTGTGAGATCGAAGCCGATCGCCGTATGGTCCCCGGAGAGACGGTCGACCAGGTGCTCGCCGAGTACAACGACCGTCTCCACGCCGTCGCCGCAGCCGACTCGGAGTTTCGGTACGAACTGGACGGGCCAACGATGTCCTCGGCTGTACTCGACACGCCGCTCGATCATCCGATCGTTACGACGGTGGCAGACGAAACGGAGACCGTCCTGGGCACCCCGGCCATAATCGAGGCGTTCACGGGCGCCACCGACGCACCGAACTTCCATTGCCCGGCCGTCATCATGGGCCCGGGATCGATCGCGCAGGCACACACGCTGGACGAATTCGTACCTCTCTCCGAGCTCGAGGCGGCGACCAAGATCTACCTTCGAGTCGCCCTCTCGCTCCTCTCCTAGCCCAGAAGGTCAGACGAGTTCAGATCCACCCGAAGATCGGAGACTTCGGGCATTTCCTCTCTGATCCGAGCTTCGACCTCGTCCAGAAGTACCTCGATGTCGTTGGTTTCCAAGTCATCTTCGAGATCGAGGTCGAGCTCCACGCGTACGTGGTTCGCTCCGGAGTGCACGGCGACGAGCGAGTTGAGTGCCTCGACTCCAGGTGTCCCGCTCACCACGATTCGTAGCCGCTCGAGATCACGCTCGGGCACTGACTGCCCGGTGATCAAGCCACGAGCCTGCGCCATCAAAACGACGGCGGCGAATGACATCATCACCGCCGCGGCGATGGCGCCGGCGGCATCGAACTCCACCGCGTCCAGTGCCGCGTAGAGAATCAGCGCGACCAATCCGATGATGCTGGTGGTGGTACCGATGACGTCGCGCAGCAGAGCGGACTTCACGAGCGGCTGGCTCCCCTCCCGGAACCGATCGATCACACCGTGGATGCCGTTCTCGGTCAGGTTGCGAACACTCAGGCTGACCGCGTAGCTGTTGGTCACAATCGCGAGGACCAGGACACCAATGGCAAGCCAGGAGTCGCTCAGCTCTTGTGGATCGGTCAGCTGTCGATAGCCCCGCAGCCCAGACAGGCCAGCTCCCACGAACAACATGGCCACCGC
>JABDJC010000027.1 GCA_013003395.1 Acidimicrobiia bacterium | reverse complement strand
GTGAGCCTGAACATCTGGGCGAGTTCGTTTTGTCATCAGATGGTCCGTTCGATCGTCAGAGTTGCCGTCGACGTGGGACGCGGCCGCGCCGCACCCTCGGTGAGCAGCGCCATTCTCGAATCGATGGACCGACAAGCCAGCTTCGGTTCAGCACCGGCGCACGGCTTGACGCTCGTCGAGGTCATGTATTGAGCGACGGAATGCACGGCTCTGCCGACACCCGCACCGATCGATACCGCGCCGGTCGATGTGGCTTTGCGAGCCGTCACGGGCGCGCCTATCATTGCGTCGCTTCCCAACCGGGCAGCGATTTCTTCACCGCGCTGAGGGTTCCTGATGGCCAGATTGCACAAGACCTATTCTCCAAAAGCTTCCGAGATCGAGCGGGCGTGGCACGTCGTCGACGCAACCGACCTGCCGCTTGGCCGTTTGGCTTCGCATGTCGCACAGCTGTTGCGCGGCAAGCACAAGCCGACGTTCGCTCCGCACATGGACGGTGGGGATTTCGTCATCGTGATCAACGCCAGCAAGATCGCGGTCACGGGCAACAAAGAGGAAGCGAAGCGGTATTACAACCACTCCGGGTTCCCCGGTGGCCTTCGTGAACTCTCGTTGCGTGATCTTCGTGAACGCTATCCCGAGCGCATCATCGAAGGCGCTGTTCGCGGAATGATCCCAAAGAACCGCCTGGGTCGTCAGATCATGACCAAGCTCAAGGTCTACGCAGGTCCAGAGCATCCGCACGAGGCGCAGGATCCGCAGCCGCTGACCCTCGACATCAAGAAAGTAGTGAGCTGATGCCGTCACCGATCACCTATGCAACCGGCCGTCGCAAGACCTCCGTGGCCCGTGTCCGCCTCTACGCCGGCACCGGCAAGACCGTTCTGTTGGGCAAGACGAACGTTGAAAAGAACATCGACCAGTACTTCCCGACTCACGCCCTCCGCCAACGTGCGCTCGATCCGATCAAGTCGGTGAACCTCGAAGACAAGTACGACATCCACGCCCAACTCGAGGGTGGCGGGACGACGGGCCAGGCCGACGCCCTTCGCCTCGGAATCGCCCGTGCGCTCGTCAAGCTAGAGCCAGAGCTTCGTGGCGAACTCAAGAAGGAAGGCTACCTTCGTCGTGACGACCGCCAGGTCGAGCGCAAGAAGTACGGCCTTCGCAAGGCACGTCGGGCGCCTCAGTTCACCAAGCGGTGACCCAGCCCGATTCGACTGGAGAAGTGCCCCGTCTGTTCGGTACAGACGGTGTGCGCGGCCTCGCAAACGACTACCTCACGCCTGACCTCGCCATGGACCTGGCGCGCGCCGCAGGCGAGGGAAAATCCGGCGAGGTACTCATCGGCCGCGATACGCGGCGATCGGGAGACATGCTCAATGCTGCGCTCAAAGCGGGATTCAACTCGGTGGGCGTCGACACCATCGACCTCGGAATCATTCCGGTGGGCGGCGTCTCCCGACTGACGCGTGAGGCTCGTGCCCTGTACGGCATCATGGTGAGTGCTTCGCACAACGCCGCTCCGGACAATGGCATCAAGTTCTTCTCACGCAGCGGAATGAAGATCTCGGCCGACGAAGAGCAGGCGATCGAACGTCGCGTACTCGCCGGCGGACCCTGGAAGTCCCCGACCGGGTCGACGATCGGCTTCGACTCCGCCAAGCCGGACGCGACGGATCGGTATGTGAGTTACCTCGAAATGCTCGCCGGCTACTCGATGCGCGGCTTGTCAGTGGTGCTCGACTGTGCACACGGCGCGGCATTCAAAGCCGCCCCACAGCTGTTCGCCCATCTCAAAGCCGAAATCGAGGTGCACAACACTTCGCCGGACGGCACGAACATCAACCACGAGTGTGGCGCCACATCGCTCGAGTACCTGCAGAGCGTGGCGGACGGACGGCTCGGCCTGGCGTTCGACGGCGATGCGGATCGCCTGATCGCCGTAGACGAGGATGGAGTGGTTGCCGATGGCGACGTACTCATTGCGATATTTGCGGCCCATCTGAAAGAACTCGGGAAACTCACGAACGACACGATTGCGGTGACCGTGATGTCGAATCTCGGTCTCCACAAGGCGATGGACCGGTTGGGGATCAAGGTGCTCACCACCGATGTGGGCGATCGACACGTGCTCGAGTCGATGGTGGTGAACAAGTTGTCGGTAGGCGGTGAACAGTCCGGTCATGTGATTCTCGAAGAGCGGACCACCGGCGACGGACTCCGCTCAGGACTTCGGTTGCTCGAAGTCATCGCCGCGTCCGGCAAGCCGTTGAAAGAATTGCGGAAGGTCATGACGGAGTATCCGCAGGTACTGGAGAACGTTGTGGTCGCCGACAAGGCAGGTCTCGATGGGTCCTCTCGAATCTGGGATGCGGTGAAGGACGCCGAGAGCGACATGTCTGGCGACGGCAGGATTCTCGTGCGCGCCTCAGGCACGGAACCGAAGGTGCGCGTGATGGTTGAAGCTTCTGACGGTTCAACCGCTTCTCAAGTTGCATTGCAGCTTGCCGAAGTGGTGAAAGACGAGCTAGGTACTGGCTGAGAGCGTCTAGGGTTCGTTCGTGGCGCCTCATCGAGGGCCATGCAAAATACAACTTGGGACCGAACACCCAATCAAACAGCGCCAGGCCTCGGATATTCGAGGTGACGAGGAAGAGGGTCATCGAACCACTCGGCGGATGCCCTCTCGGCCGCTCACGGTCGTGACGCTGCGGACCAAAACTCGGAGGCGACTCCGAGGACAGAATCCGCCGTGATGTGAGGCTGTCAGCGCGACAGTGCCTATTTCGGTCCCTCTCGATCTGGGAGGTCTGCACGCGTGTGTGGAATCATGGGATATGTAGGACCGGGCGATGCAGCGCCTGTCGTTGTCGACGGGCTGCGCCGCTTGGAGTACCGCGGATACGACTCCGCAGGAATTGCTGTTCTGTCTGACGGTGCCATCAAGGTGGCGAAAGCGGCAGGCAAACTGGCTCGGCTCGAGGAACTGCTGGAGATAGCGCCGGTCAGTGGAAGCGTTGGTATTGGCCACACCCGTTGGGCCACGCACGGACCTCCGAACGACCTCAACGCTCACCCACACACCGACCCAAGTGGTCGATTTGTCGTCGTTCACAACGGAATCATCGAGAACTTCCACGAGCTACGCACCGAACTGACTGCAGCCGGGCAGACCTTCACATCCGACACCGACACCGAAATTCTGGTGCATCTCGTGGCACTCGAATACGACGGCGATCTGGCCGATGCGGTTCGCAAGGCTGTTGCGAGAGCCCGGGGTGCGTACGCCTTGGTCGTGATGACTGCAGAGGAGCCGGACAAGATCGTGGCGGTCCGCAAGACCAGTCCGATGGTCATCGGCATTGGAGAAAACGAGACGTTCCTCGCATCTGACATTCCTGCGGTCCTGCACCGCACGCGTCGCTTCAAGCTCATCGAAGACGGCGAGATGGTCATCATCACCCAAGCCGGGGCGGTCATCGAGACGATCGACGGAGATCCTGTCGATCGTGACGAACTCGTCGTCGACTGGGACCCAGGCCAGGCAGAACGGGGTGGATACGACCACTTCATGCTCAAAGAGATTCATGAGCAACCAAATGCCATTTCAGAGACGCTTCAGGGACGCCTCGAAACCGACGGCGACGTCGTGCTCGACGGAGTCGACCTCACAGACGAGTTCGTCGACAACCTTCCGGCCGTGTGGCTCACCGCATGCGGTACCGCCTATCACGCAGCGCTGGTGGGCAAGCGGCTGCTCGAGCGCACACTCGCGGTGCCTGTGATGATCGAATACGCCCACGAGTTGCGATATAGCGACCCGAGGATTCTGCCTGGTTCGCTGATGATCGCCGTGAGCCAGTCAGGCGAGACCGCCGACACGTTGGCAGCGGCGCGCCTCGCCAAGCAAAAGGGTGCTCGCCTGATGGCGATCACCAACGTGGTCGGAAGCTCGCTTGCTCGCGAAGCCGACGACGTGCTCTACACGCGTGCCGGGCCCGAGATCGCCGTGGCGTCGACCAAGGCGTATCTCACGCAGTTGATCGCGTTGCATCTGCTCGCCTTGCACCTGGGACAGCGGCGGGGGACCGTCGATCTCGAACTGGCGATCCAACTGGAATCGAATCTCGCGGAGCTACCCACTGCAGCGCAGCGCGTCCTCGAGATGGAAGAGCAGGTCATCGAGTCGGCGCAGACACTGGCCGACAACTTCGACAACGGTGTCGACGATGTGTACTTCATCGGACGCGACCTCGATTATGCAGTGGCAACGGAGGGCTCGCTGAAGCTCAAGGAGATCTCGTACCTGCATTCCGAGGCAATGCCGGCTGGTGAGCTGAAGCACGGCACATTGGCCCTCATCACCGAGGGGATGCCGGTGATCGTGGTTCTCACTCAAACCCACGTCTACGAGAAGACGTTGTCGGCACTGCAGGAAGTGAAAGCTCGCGGCGCTCATGTCACGGCGGTTGTCTACGAGGACGACGAACTTATCGCTGAATTCGCGGATGTGGTTCTACGCATCCCGAGAGTTGCCGACCTCATCGCGCCGGTGCTGGCCATCATCCCGCTGCAGTTGTTGGCTTACCACTCGGCCCGAATACTCGGACACGACATCGATCAGCCGAGAAACCTCGCCAAGTCGGTCACGGTCGAATAGTGGACATCATCGGCCTCGGCGTGGATCTGGCAGAGATCAGCCGAGTCCGGAGGCTGCTGGGTAAATACCCCCAGAAGTTCCTTGATCGTTGCTTCACCGACCACGAGCAGCAGTACGCCAAGCGTTTTGCCGACCCGTCGGCCCGTCTGGCGGCACGCTTCGCGGGCAAAGAAGCGGTCATGAAGTCACTTGGCATCGGGTTTCGCCAGACTCGATGGAAGGACATCGAGATCACCGGCGGCGGAGCCCCCCGGGTGAACCTGTTCGGCACAGCGCTGGCCAGGGCGCAAAGCATCGGGGTGAACAAGGTCTTGGTCACCATCACCCACACCGACGACCGCGCTCTGGTCATGGCGATCTCGATCCAGGAATGATCGCCGAGTTCTGGATCGAGTTCGTCGAAGCAACCGGGATCGACGGGCAGTACGAGGCTTGGGCGTTCGGTGGTGAGGACGACAGCGAACTGGCCACAGAACTGGCGCTGCTCGTTCGAGACGGGCCGAAACGTGCGACTGCCGGCTTGCTCGAAGACCATGAACAGGAGGGCGATCCTCTGCCGCTTCCTGGTGAATTGAGCGTCATCCTCGACGGCGACGGCCGGCCCGTGTGCGTCATCCGGAACTCGGAGGTCGACGTTCGTCGCTTCGGCGATGTCGATGAGTCATTTGCTTGGGATGAGGGCGAAGGCGACCGCACACTGGCGTCATGGCGTCGGATTCACATCGACCACTTCGGTGAACATGGATGGACGGTCACTGACGACACGATGGTGGTGTTGGTCCGATTCGAGATGCTCTGGGCGCCGCCGGGCTAGTCGACGAGTCGGCGATCAACCGCCCACGCCGTGGACATAGCCATCGAACGTCAGGTCGATGGCCACCTCACCGATCGACCAGACGCGGTTCCCTGCTTGGAGAAGAACCGTGGATCCCCCCATGTCCACTGTTGCGAATACCGGATCGTCGCCGGTCGCTCTCGCAATCTGCCGGGTCGTCCCATTCACGGGGTCGAAGAGATCGACGAAAGTGATGAACGAGTCGTCGGCGACGGTGGATCCCCACATCACGACCTCGCCATCGTTGAGTTGACCGACGGGCTGCGAGTAAGTCGTTTCGAGGGACGGTCGGTACTCGAGCACTTCGAGGTCCTGCAACGCGGTTGCCGCAGACGAATCGAGCGGAAGCAGCCGGATGGTCCCATCGGACAGGGCCACAAACAGGCCGTTGCCGTCACCGGTCCATGCGATCTGTTGCACCACCGAGACATCGGGGGCGATACCTGAGGCGGGACCCCACGACCGTTCGGTGCCTGATGCCAGGTCCCGCACCACCACCTCGTCGTGGTACGCGATGTAGAACTGTGGTTCGTCTGGGTCTTCCAAGCACTCATCAGCCGCGAGGTAGGCAAGCTGTTCTCCATCGGGACTCACCGTCGGCATGATTCCGTCGTGGTCGAGCTGTGTGTCGCCCGTCACGAGATCGACCTCGACGAATTGTCCGAGGGTGGCGTCACAACCGAACCAAGAATCCTCATAACCCAGAGCGAAGTAGCCGGTGACGCGATCGGCGGCGATCTGGAGCGGCCCTGCGAATTGGCCGTCCGCCCAACCTGTGGTGATCGTGCGGACGATTTGTCCATCTTCGGCCGAGACCGCAACGAGTCTGCCCTCGAGCCAGATCCAAAGCTGGCCTTCGCTGAGCAGTGGGGGGACCGTGGGATCGCCCCCGAGATAGCGGGCGTAGCAGTCGCCACCCAGCTCTGCACACCGATCCCATGCCCACAGGCTTTGGTCGAAGACACCGCTGTACACCACCCAGTAGCCACCGTTGAGGCTCCCGTACTCATTCGACAGCAGAACGTTCGTATCGCCGATGCCAAACGTCTCGGCTTCTCGAGCGGCTTCCTGCTCGGTGTACTCGTCGATCGGCAGCGACGCCAACACGGCTATCCACCGATCGAGGAGAGGATCAACCGTCGCTGCCTGCGGGGCTGCGGTCGTTGTCGAAGCCGTCGTGGTCGTCGGCGTCGACGTCGTCGTCGGCGGCGGCACCGGTGTTGATTGCACTGACACAGGTGTCGATGGCGGGGCGCTTGGCAGGGAGGTCGTCTCTTTCACCGTGGCGCCGGTGCACGCTGCCGACAACATTGCGATCGCGAGGACCTTGACGAGCAATTGGTTCATCGGGGAACCAACGCTAGCGACTCCTCTTCAGTTCCGGCCTCTATGAGCGCTCATTCGGGACTCGAGAGGTCATCGTTCGTGGCGAACGCTGTCGAAGGACTCGCTCGACGCTCGGCAGCCAGGTCACGCTCGGCCGACGCCCTCGAGCGGCGGCGCCGGACGAAGAGCCAGATCGGAATGGCGAGCCAGATGAACGGGAGGATGGCGCCGAGCGCAAGGATCACAAGACTCACCAGGTTCACGAGCAACGCCCAGCCGGCGGTGAGGCCGTCGCTGAACCCTGGAAGACCTCCGGGGTCGCGTGCGTCGATGAAGTTGGACTCGGTCTGGGAGACCGTCCGCCCCGAGAGCGTGGTTCCGTCTTCGAGAATCGGCACCGCGGTGAGGCGAGTCTGGGTCCGCAACGCTCGTTCGGGCGACAGTTCGAATGCAAGGATCATCGACTGGCCTGGCTCGAGCACACTCGCTGGATCCCCGAACACGAGGGTCAGATCGTCGATCGCTTCGATCCCGAGAACGGCGTCCTTGATTGTGAAATCCTGCAGGTTCGTGTCGCCGACGTTGACGACTTCGAAACAAAGCGTCATTGGGTCGCCCTCGTCAACCGAGATGTCGGCATTTCCTGGGCACGACGAACCGGAGTCCTGATCTCGATAGCCGGTGACCGAGAGCACCACCTCTGGCCGACTCTC
>JABDJC010000022.1 GCA_013003395.1 Acidimicrobiia bacterium | reverse complement strand
GAGACCCGCCTCAATTACGGCCTCCCCATTCACAATCCTCTGCTCACAGACATCGTGCAGCGATACCCTGATGTCTACGAGGTCGCCGTCGAGATCTCGGAAGGCCTGGCTGATCGGCTGAAGCAGCCCATCTCACCCGATGAAATCGGGTTCATCACGATGTATCTGTCGGGAGCCCTCGAACGTACACGTCTCCGACCACGAAAACGCGCGATGGTCGTGTGTCCCAGCGGCATGGCTACTGCCTGGATTCTCGTTTCTCGTATCCAGTCGGAGTTTCCACAGCTGGATCTCGTGAGCGTCGTGAGCGCAAGCGACTTTGCCGAGAAGTCCCGCGAAGACGTCGACATGGTGATTTCCACAGTAGAAGTGTCCTCCGCCACCGCTGCGGTTGTTGTCGTGAATGCGCTGCTCACCGGCGACGACATCAGAGCGATCTCTCTACTCCTCTGAGTGTTCCGCCATCACGAGATGGCTCCAAGACTCAAAATGTCACAGCACCGATTTGCCGTAGTGATAGTGGCGGTGGCCGTTTCGGGCCACTTGAATGGCTCCAATCTCGGAGAGGAAGGTTCAATGAAGGAAACCATCCAGCGCTTGGGTGGCAAGCTCGCAGGAATGATCATCCCGAACATCGGGGCGTTCATTGCTTGGGGTCTGATCACCGCGCTGTTCATACCAACCGGTTGGCTGGCGAAGACGTCGCTCGACTGGGACTGGGACGGCATCACGGGCGACTTGGTCGGCCCGATGATCGTGTACCTGCTCCCACTGTTGATCGCCTACACCGGTGGCAAGATGATCCACGGGCACCGTGGTGGTGTCCTTGGAGCCATTGCCGTCATGGGAGCCATCGGCGGCGCGGCGTTCGAGATCACGACGAGCCAGGGAGCTACGGGTGACAGCCCTCCACAGTTCCTGGGCGCAATGATCATCGGTCCACTTGCGGGTTACGTCATGAAGAAGATCGACGACTATCTGGAGGACCGCACTCCGGCAGGCTTCGAGATGTTGTACAACAACTTCTCTCAGGGCTTCGCCGGCTTGTTCCTGGTGCTGATCAGCTACGTGATCATCGGACCCGTTATGGGTGCTATCGCGTCAGCGTTCGGCGGAATGGTCGAAGGCATCGCTGACGCTGGGCTGCTGCCGCTTGCAGACATCCCGATCGAGGTCGCGAAGGTGTTGTTTTTGAACAACGCCATCAACCACGGTGTGCTCACGCCTCTTGGGGCGGCGGACGTCGCGGAGACGGGCCGCTCGATCTACTTCATGCTCGAATCGAACCCAGGCCCAGGTCTCGGATTGCTCGGGGCCTACTGGTTCGCCGGTAAGGGTCTCGCCAAGCTGTCCGCTCCTGGTGCCATCATCGTTCAGTTCTTCGGTGGAATTCACGAGGTGTACTTCCCGTACGTGCTCATGAACCCAGTGATGATCGTGGCGATGTGGGCCGGAGGAATCAGCGCAGACATCGTGTTCGTGGCGACAGGCGCCGGTACCACCGGACCGCCTTCACCAGGCAGCATCTTTGCGTATCTGACCTTCCTACCGGGCGACGTAGGAGCGGCGATAGGGGTGCTACTCGGCATAGCCGTGGGCGCAGTGGCGGCGTTCTTCGTCGGTGTGATCCTGCTGAGGCTCTTCCCAGTGAAGGACATGGCGGACACCGATGCCGATGCAGACATCGGCGACGCCATCGATCACATCCCCGGTGTCGTCACCGCGTAGAGCAAAATCGAAGCAACCGTTGTTAGGCGGCGTCTCGGAACCCACCCGAGGCGCCGCCGACAACCTCATCTGACCAACGAAAGGTGCGAACGGTGACTGACCGAATCGTGAAACAACCAGCCGACGTGAAGCTCATCGTGTTTGCTTGTGAAGCAGGCATGGGCAGCAGCCTCATGGGGGCCAATCAGCTCAAGAAGATGTGCAAGAAGGCCAAGCTCGACGTGAAGGTCATCCATTCGCCTTTGCAGCAAGTGCCTGATGGCGCCGACATCATCGTCACCCACCAAGGTATGGCGGCGGCCGCCAAGGCAAAGGCTCCGAACGCAGCCATCGTGCCCTTCCAGATGTTTTTCAACGATCCAGCGGTGAAGGGCTTGGTCGACAAGCTGAAAGCCGGTACCCCCATCGAATCGGCACTCTGAGATGACGACTGAGGGGAACTCACCAGAGATCTTGAGGCGGGATGCGATCTTCTTGGATCTGCCTGCTTCATCCAAGGCAGAAGCCATCGAATTCGTCGGCGGAAAACTTGTCGAATTCGGACTCGTCGAAGAGAGCTACGTTCCAGCGATGAAGCTCCGTGAAGAATCGTTCTCAACGTTCCTGGGCAACGGCGTCTCGCTCCCTCACGGCACGTTCGAAGCGAAGTCGGCAGTCAAAGGGACCGGCATCGTCGTCGGACAGTTCAGAGACGGTGTCGACTGGGGTGACGACGCAACTGCGCATCTCGTCATAGGACTCGCCGCAGCCAACGAGGATCACGTCCTGGTGCTGTCGCAACTTGCAGAGGTGCTGCAAGACGAAGAGCTCTGCGAGCAGCTGTGGACGACCGACAACGCCGATCTGGTCTACGAAACGCTGACCGCGGAACCAGAAGAATGAACGCCACGGTTTTCGGCGCAGGAAACATCGGCCGAGGACTTGTCGGATACACACTCGACCGCGCCGGTTTCGCCGTGACGTTCATCGACGTCGACATGGACCTGGTCAATGCCCTGAACGAAGCCGGAACCTACGAGGTGATCACCGAAGGCTCTGGCCGGCACTCAGTGGCGGTGGCGAAAGCGATTTCGGCCATGGACCGAGACGCCGTCGTAGCCGCAATCGCTGACAGCGACATCATCGCCACAGCTGTCGGCGGTGCGATTCTGCCGGTCGTTGCCGAGCCGATCGCCGCCGGATTGGATGCATCCTCACGCGACCACGTCAATGTGGTTGCGTGCGAGAACCTGCATCCGAATTCTTCGTACTTGAAGACCTGCGTTGCCGAGCACTCGGAGTCAGCGGCGGAAAGAGCCGGATTTCCCGATGTCGTGGTCGACCGGATCGTGCCCAATCCGACGAACCCGCTAGAGATGCGGGCGGAGGATCACTTCGAGTTCACGATTCATGGCGGCGAGTGGTCGGGACCCAAGCCGGTCACCGATGACATCCGCTTCGTCGATGACCTTGCTCCGACAAAGCAACGCAAGCTCTGGCTGGTGAACGGGCTGCATGCGGCCACGGCCTGGCTCGGCATCTCGAAAGGGCACGAGACCATCGCCGACGCCATCGAAGACGGAGACATTCGGTCGCACGTCGACTCATTGGCACAAACGATGGTTCAGGTCCTCGCAGCTCGTCATGACGAGTTCACCGAAGAGGCCCTGAACAAGTACGCCACTTCGAGCATGGCGCGATTCTCGGACCGCACCATTCCGGACCCGACGCAGCGAGTTGCACGGAATCCATTGGCGAAGCTCGCCCCCGATGAACGAATCCTCGGACCGGCGCGCGAAGCCGAAAAGCTGGGTCACGATCTCAGCAGCTTTGCCGCAGTGATTGCCGCAGGTTTGGCGCTACGCGACAGCGACGTCGAGGGCGCACAAGAACTCGACGACTATCTGAAACGAGAAGGGTGGAAGACATTGATCAGCGACGGATCCTCAGAGACCGAGCCACTTGTCGATGCAGTGGCCAACGCAATGCCGGCCGATGAACCAGATTCGGTACAGGCTGAAGTAGAGATCACCAATCCGGCCGGACTCCACGCTCGACCCGCCGCAATGTTGGTCGAGAGGGCCAAGACGTTCGACTCGGAGATCGTCATCATGAACGGCACCAAAAAGGGCAAAGCCAAGAGCATCATGAGCATTCTCGCTCTCGGAGCGTCGACTGGCGATGTCGTGACCGTCACCGCAACGGGTGCCGACGCAGACGAAGCCGTCGCATTCGTAACTGAAATCCTGCAATCCACAGAGGAGGCCTGATGGCAAAGCTCGACCAAGCCGCACTCACCGAAGCAATCGTCGGAGTCACCGGGGCGACCCCCGATCCCTCTGGCGCAGCCGACCTGGTCTACGACAAGGGCAACATCGTTGTCGCTGCCGATCCCAAGGACTACAAGGCTGCGTTCAAGCGGCTCAAGAAGGTCGACGGCTACCGCTGGCTGGTGATCAATCGCGCCGACCTCTTCGCCGCCAACAACCTGTCGATCGGCTCAAAGGCCGGGATCATGGACCAAGACGGCAAGATCCTCAAGCAAGCGGACCTTCCCCGTCAGAAGATGTAGCGACCGGTTTGGCTCAGTGCCTACTCGACCACTCGGCCGAGTAGGACACGAGCGTCTTCATGTAGTTGGCCCGCTCGAAGACTGAGGGGTCGTCGACGTTCTGCTGACTGACGCTCCCCCGCGCTTGATCAACGGATTCATACTCGTGCTCGAGTAGCCACTTCGCGAGGTGATCGAGAACGGTGCGCACTTGGTCCGGGCCTCCTCGAAGCAGCGCAGAGGCCATCATGGTGACGTCGGCGCCTGCGAGCAGCAGCTTCACCACTTCTGGAGCCGAGTGAACCCCGGTCGTGCCGGCCAAGCCGCACTCGAGTTGGCTCCGCAGAATCGAGATCCAACGCAACACGGGACGCAGCTCTTGGTGGGCAGACAGCTCGAGACTGGGTGTCACCGACAACGTGTGGATGTCGATGTCGGGCTGATAGAAACGGTTGAAGAGCACCAACGCGTCAGCTCCGGCATCGACCAGTTGACCGGCCATGTGCGCCATCGACGAGAAGAACGGACCGATCTTCACCGCAACAGGTATGTCTACCGAGCCACGGATGGAACTGACCAAGTCCAGATACTGCCGCTCGATCTGTTGACCCGACATGGTTGGGTCTGCGGTCACCAGATACACGTTGAGTTCGATGGCGTCAGCACCAGCCTCCTCGAGGATGCGCGCATACAGTGTCCAGCCCCCAGTGCTCACCCCGTTGAGACTTGCTATCACCGGTACGGAGAGCTCCGCATGTGCCCGCTCCACGAGCTGGATGTGATCGCGCACCGTCGGGGTGTACCCCTGCACCTCGGGCAAGTAGCCATCGGTCGCTTCTGCGAAGGCCCCAGCACCGACTTCCAGCGAGTTGTGCATGGCCATCGCCTCGTGCTCGACTTGCTCCTCGAACAGGGACGGCAGCACGACCGCGGCTATCCCAGCCTCCTGCAACTGAAGGAGGCGGTCCATGTCGCCTGTCATGGGGGACGACGACGCCACCACAGGATTGGCAAGCGTGAGACCCAGATAGCGAGTGGTCATGTCAACGGTCATTCTTCAACCTCCACGTATTCGGCCGTTCTGTGCAGTTCCACCATTTGCTCGTAGACGTGCCAACGGTTGTCTATGTCTTGCTGTGCTCGCGTCATCAGCTCGCCCGCATGTTTCGGATTGACTCGTTCCAACATGGCGAAGCGAGCTTCTTC
>JABDJC010000014.1 GCA_013003395.1 Acidimicrobiia bacterium | reverse complement strand
GGCCGTAGGATCCGTTGATGCCTTCCCTCACCAAGAAGCGGTGCACAACGCTGTTCGCGTCCCAGCCGGTCGCAGTGCTCGCCACAGTCGGACCCGAGGGTCCGCACGTGGTGCCGATCGTCTTCGCGGTGAAGCAGGACCGCATCGTGTCGGCAGTCGATCACAAACCGAAACGCACCGCCGATCTCCGTCGACTCGCAAACATCAAGCACTGCCCCCAAGTCAGCCTGCTCGTACAGGCCTATGACGACGACTGGTCGAAGCTGTGGTGGGTTCGAGCAGACGGCGACGCTGTCGTTGTCGAACGAGGCGACGACTGGGAGACAGCAACAGCAGCGCTTCAAGCTCGATACGAGCAATACCGTGATCGGCGCCCTGAAGGTCCCGCCATCGTGGTGTCGGTCACAGGGTGGACCGGTTGGGAATATCGCAGCCGATCGAGCTGACCAGTCGATCACCGGGGGGTGGCGACCCCGCGCTATCGCCAGGGCTCGAGCTCGCGCCTCAGCGCTCGGCGCGCACGGAGAATCCGAGTCCTGACCGTGTTCAGCGGCAGATCCAGATCGTCGGCGATGTCCTGGTAGCTCATTCCGTCGTACTCGCGCAGAATGAGTGGCGTACGCAGTGATTCCGGAAGCGACTCGATCGTCTCCGACAGGTGGCGGCGAAGATGGGCCAACTCGACATCGGTCTCTGGGCTCGATTGATGCGCGGTGTCAGGCAGCTGGTCCGTCGGGGCCTCACGCTGGCGCGTCACGGCGTTCAATGCCAGGTTGGTGCCGATGCGATACAGCCATGTTCTCAGCTGCGCATCTCCTCGGAATTCGTCGAGACCCCTGTAGGCGCGAATGAAGGTCTCCTGGGTCAGGTCTTCAGCCAGGATCGGGCTACGCACAACTCGCAGTATCGCTCCGTATACGAAATCCTGATGTAGTCGAACCATGCCGGCGAAGACGCCGAGGTCCCCCAGTGCGTCGCCGGAACTCTGAGGTTCTGTCGAGTCTTCGATGCGGTTACCGGCCTCTTTGTGAGCTCCGTCAAGAGATCTTGATAAATCTGGGAACTTTGTCGTCGCTGTCGGGTCTAAAGAGAGAATACTGCGGGGAATCCCCCCTCCCTGCAGCAGAAGCGCGAGGCCTGCAGCCCCCGCCTGCGGACGCGCACAGTCCGGGACTCTCCCTAGGGGTCTCGTGGAGTCGGAGGGGGAGGCGTGGCCCCTCAGCCCCTCCCCTTCCGGTTCTTTTTCTTCCGGAGCATGACTGCCACGTTTCGCACGTCGTCGGAAGATACGCGTGGCCAGCTACGTTGTTGATGACCCGCCATCAGGAGAGACCGCATGCCAAATACGGACTACGACGTCATCGTCATCGGCGCCGGACCAGCGGGGGAAAACGCCGCAGACCGCTCCCAGGCCTCAGGCTTACGCGCCGCGATCGTCGAGTCCGAACTTGTCGGCGGAGAGTGCTCATACTGGGCCTGTATGCCCTCCAAGGCGCTGCTGCGACCAGGAGAGGCTCTGCGGGCTGCGGCGCGAGTACCGGGCGCCGCAGCGGCGATCACGGGAGAGATCGACGTTGCCGCAGCGCTGTCCCGCAGAGATGCACTATCGAGCAACTGGGATGACGCCGGTCAGGTGAAGTGGCTCGAGGGACAGAACATCGACTTGCTGCGAGGTCACGGAAGGCTCGATGGTGAACGAACGGTCACCGTCGAGAGTCAAGACGGCAGCATCGAACGCTACGTCGCCTCCAAAGCAGTCATCATCGCCACCGGCACCGGCGCGGCTCATCCGCCGATCGACGGCCTTGCCGATGTCGATCCATGGGACAACCGCGACATCACGACAGCCAAGGAGGTACCTCTACGCTTGTTGGTCATTGGTGGCGGCGTGGTCGGCGTCGAAATGGCACAGGCATGGAAGTCGCTCGGCTCGCTCGAGGTGACCATCGTCGAGATGCAGGATCGGTTACTTCCTCGAGAAGAGCCGTTCGTCGGATCAGAACTCCAGAAGGCGCTCGAACAGCTCGACATCGCAATCCTGACTGGAGTCTCGCTGGAGTCGATCCGTCGCGATGGAACCGACGGACCGCTCCACGCGAAGCTCAGCGACGGGTCGTCTGTCGCTGCCGACCAAGTTCTCGTTGCAGTCGGCCGCCGGCCGCGCACGTCCGACATCGGCCTCGACACGGTTGGCTTGGAGCCCGGGCGCTACATCGAGGTGAACGACCACCTGCAGGCTGTCGACCACGACTGGTTGTATGCCGTCGGCGACGTCAACGGTCGGGCACTCCTCACCCATACCGGAAAGTATCAGGCAAGAGTTGCCGGCGACCACATCGCCGGAGCCACCGAACACGTGACCGCATGGGCCGATCTCAGCGCCGTGCCACGGGTGATCTTCACCGATCCGCAGATCGCGGCAGTCGGACACACCGAAGCACAGGCACGCGACGCAGGGATCGACGTACAAACCGTGAGCTACAACCTGGGACACACCGCCGGCGCTGCGGCCGCCGGGCGAGGAATATCAGGAACGGCTCAGTTGGTCATCGACCGAGACAAGCGCGTGATCGTCGGAGCGACTTTCGTCGGTCCGGGAGTTGGCGAGATGCTGCATGCGGCGACGGTCGCCATCGTCGGCGAGGTCACCCTGGATCGACTGTGGCACGCCATACCCTCGTTCCCAACTATTTCAGAGGTCTGGCTGCGCCTCCTCGAGGAATTTGGCATGTGATCCGACGTTCGCGAGGTACCCCGACTCCGGACGTCTCGCCTACTAGATTGCCGCACAATGCGTGTTGGCATCCCCCGTGAAACAGCTCCAAGAGAACGTCGCGTCGCTCTGACCCCAGATGTGGTGCAGTCACATCTCGACCACGACCGCACAGTCTTGATCGAGTCTGACGCGGGTGCGGCTTCGGGCTACACGGACGCTCAGTACCGTTCGGCTGGGGCAGAGATCGTGGACCGCGCTTCGGCGCTGGCCAGCGAAGTCGTGATCTGCGTACAGCCGATCCCGCGCGCGTCGCTGGCACAGATGGGCTCTTCCAGTTGGCTCATCGGCCTCATCAACCCGCTGGGCGAACCCGAATCGATGCGGGATCTGGCCGATCGCGGCATCGTTGCATTCTCTCTCGAGCAACTGCCAAGGACCACGATCGCTCAGTCGATGGACGTGTTGTCGTCGCAGGCCACGGCCGGTGGCTACGCCGCTGCACTACTGGGAGCGAGGGAGTTCCCAGGGTTTCTCCCGATGCTCATCACCGCGGCCGGCACGTTGCCTCCAGCGAAAGCTCTCGTGCTGGGAGTTGGTGTCGCCGGCCTCCAGGCCATCGCAACTCTCCGTCGCCTCGGGGCTGCCGTTTCCGCCTACGACATCCGACCTGAGACCAAGGAACAGGTCGAAAGTCTTGGAGCCAAGTTCGTTGCGGCACCGACGCAATCATTCGACGAGGGCGGATATGCCCGAGCAGTGGACGACGACTTGCGGATGCAACAGCAAGAAGCGTTGGCAGCGGTGGTGGCGAAGACGGACATCCTCATCACCACTGCACAGGTGCCGGGCCGGACGGCCCCTGTGCTCGTGACCGCAGAAATGGTGCAGTCGATGGCGCCGGGTTCGGTGATCGTTGACATGGCGGCAGGTTCGGGCGGGAATGTCGTCGGCTCCGTGGCCGACGAGCCACAGCTTGTGGGTGGCGTCAGCATTCTCGGCCCAACGGATCTCCCCAGCCAGGTCCCTGCGGCAGCGAGCAGGATGTTTGCCAAGAACGCCACCACGTTCCTCAATCACCTCACCACCGGCGAATCGCTGGATTTCGACGATGACATTGTCGATGCGACGTGCATCACATCGAGCGGCGCCGTCCGCAACGAACGGGTGCTGACCGCGTTGGACGCTCGATGAGCGAGGCCGTCATCGCCGGAACAGTGGTCTTCGTGCTGGCCTCTTTTGTGGGATTCGAGGTGATCGCCAAAGTGCCTCCGACGCTCCACACCCCGTTGATGTCCGGCGCAAACGCCATCTCAGGCATAACCATCGTCGGGGCGATCACCGCCGCATCCCTCGGATCTGGGACAACTGCCAGCATCCTCGGCCTCCTTGCGATCATCACCGCCACGATCAACGTCGTCGGCGGATTCATGGTGACCGACCGGATGCTCGAGATGTTCAAGCGCAAGCCAAGTCCACGATCCGCGCAAGACGAGGCGGGTGAGGCGTGATCGAACTCTCGTACCTTGCGGCGGCAGTGCTGTTCATCGTTGGTCTGAAGCGGCTCGGCCATCCGAAGACTGCACGATCTGGCAATGGACTCGCCGCTTTGGGCATGCTCTGGGCCGTCGTCGTGACGCTCATCGACCTCGGCACGGTCAGCTGGGGCATCGTCATCGTGGGCGTCGTAATAGGCGCTGTGGTTGGCGCCGTGCTGGCACGCCGAGTCCAGATGACCTCGATGCCCGAACTGGTTGCCGCCTTCAACGGATTCGGCGGCTCCGCCTCTGCCTTCGTTGCGCTTGCCGAGACCTTGCGCGCCGATCCGAGCACATTGTCGGTTGAAACCGGTATCACGACGGTGTTCTCCGTCGTGGTCGGATCCCTGACGTTGTCGGGCAGCTTCATCGCCTACGGAAAGCTGCAAGGCCTGATTGCGGGTCGACCGATCGGTTTTGCTGGCACGAATGCCATCAACCTGTTGGTGGCGCTCACCACCCTTGGTGTCGGCGTCTGGGCAACGCTTGCCGGCACGATGTTGCCGTATTGGATCCTCGCCGGCCTCGGGTTGGCGCTCGGCGTGCTCGCCGTCCTCCCCATTGGAGGAGCCGACATGCCAGTGGTGATCTCGCTCCTCAACTCGGCGTCAGGCCTGGCCGCGTCGTCCGCCGGCTTCGTCATCGGCAACTCGGCACTCATCATCGGTGGGGCTCTCGTCGGTGCCGCCGGCCTCATCCTGTCGGTGCTGATGAGCGACGCGATGAATCGGTCACTTGCCAACGTCCTGTTCAGCAAATTCGGCGGCGGCGACGCCTCCGGCCCGAGCGGCGACGCTGCGTCGGTCAAGCGAGCGACGGTGGAGGACGTCGCGATCGCTCTGGGATATGCCGACAACGTCGTCGTCGTCCCTGGATACGGAATGGCCGTCGCCCAAGCTCAACACGCGCTTCGCGATGTCGCTCAGTCACTCGAAGCCCGTGGTGTTTCGGTCACGTACGCGATCCACCCCGTCGCGGGTCGCATGCCGGGTCACATGAACGTCCTGCTGGCCGAAGCCGACGTCCCGTACGAACAGCTGCTCGACCTAGAGGAATCCAATCCGCGGTTCAGCCAAACGGACGTCGTCATCGTCGTCGGAGCCAACGATGTGGTCAATCCTTCTGCGAGAAACGACGCAGGCAGCCCCATCTACGGCATGCCGATCCTCGATGTCGACAATGCTCGAACGGTTGTCGTCATCAAACGAAGCCTGTCGCCTGGCTTTGCAGGAATAGACAATCCGCTGTTCTACCAGGACAACACCATGATGTTGTTTGCCGACGCCAAGGTCGCTTTGGAGGGCCTCGTGCGCGCTGTCGCCAACGTTTGACGTGGAGTTCCACGACGTAGTGCGTCGCAGGCGCATGGTACGCAACTATCGACCCGATTCCGTCGACGTTGCCGCGGTGGAGCGCATCGTCGAGGCGGGACGCCGCGCCCCCAGCGCAGGAAACACGCAAGGTCAATCGTTCGTCGTCGTGACCGATCCAGAAGTTCGGAACCAGATCGCATCGATCGCGGGCGAAGCCGAATACGTGGCGAAAGGCTTCGATCCGTGGATCTCGCGAGCTCCTGTGCACATCGTCATCTGTGTGAGTGAAAGCCTCTATCGCGAGCGGTATGCCGAACCGGACAAGACCGACGACCCCGACGAACCGCAGGACTGGCCCGTGCCGTACTGGTGGGTGGACGCAGGAGCTTCGCTGATGGCGATACTGCTCGCGGCGGTGGCGGAGGAACTCGCCGCCGGATTCTTGGGTTCACACGCGATGGACTCGCTCGCATCTGTTCTCGGGATACCTGAAGGCGTCGACCCGATCGGTGTCGTCACGATCGGCCACCCAGACGCAGACCGCCGATCGGGATCACTGGCGAGAGGACGACGAGCAACCGAGTCGGTGGTCCATTGGGACCGATGGACCACCGACTCGTCATCGAGCGACGGTCGCGAGGACCACGGCGCCAGCTAGCCTCGCGCTCCGCATGCTCGAACTTCGCGATCTCAACAAGACCTATGGCAGTGTGACCGCTCTCGATGGCTGCTCATTCGAGATCAAGCGTGGCTCGCTGGTCGGATTCTTGGGGCCGAACGGAGCCGGGAAAACCACCGCAATGCGCTCGGTCTTTGGGCTGGTTACCCCGGACTCGGGAAGCGTCTCGTGGGATGGAAGGCCCATCACGGCTTCCGAGCGTCTCCGATTCGGGTACATGCCAGAACAGCGGGGCCTGTACCCACGGATGCAGATCGCTCAACAGCTCGTGTATTTCGGCAGACTTCACGGACTCGGGAAGGCTGAAGCGAGTCGTCTCACCGCAGAGCTTCTCGACGAACTGGGCTTGGCCGATCGCGCCAAAGATCGCCTCGAAGAGCTGTCGCACGGCAACCAGCAGCGTGTGCAGCTGGCGACTGCACTGTTACACAACCCTGAACTGTTGGTTCTGGATGAGCCGTTCGGCGGTCTCGATCCGATCGGTGTTGCCTCGCTGAGCGGCCTCCTACAAGCAAGAGCAGCATCCGGTGCGGCGGTCGTGTTCTCCTCACACCAGCTCGATGTCGTCGAAGGACTGTGCGAGGAGGTGGTGGTGATCAATCGCGGCGCCGTTGCGCTCGAAGGAAACGTTCGCGACCTCCGATCGTCGTCTCAGAAGCGGTACCTCGAAGTCGGAATGCGGGGCGCCGAGTCTGGTTGGCACACGTCGTTGCCCGGGAGTCCCTTGGTCGCATCCGACCACCACGTCCGGTCCGTTGTCGACGCCGACGTCGACCTCCCAACAGTGTTGGCTGCGGTGAACGAGCTCGGCACGATCACCGACTTCTCGTTCGAGCCTCCGACGTTGTCTGAGGTGTTCCGAGAGGTGGTGAACCGGTGAAGTCACGCACGACAGTCGCCCTCATTGCCCGTCGCGATTTTTTCGAGAGACTTCGCTCGAAAGCGTTTGTCTTTTCGACGGCGTTCACGGTGGTGATCGTCCTGTCGGTCGTGATCATTCCGACGTTCTTCGACGACGGGGACGAGCCGATCCGTATCGCAGCCGAAGCCGAACTGGTGGCCCCGCTGCGTCAGGCGCTCGATGGACTCGAGCTCCTCATCGAGGTCGAGGGCTTGGAACCAGACTCGACAGAACTACTCGACGAAGGCGAACTGGAAGCGATTGTGCCCTCCATTCGAACGCTGAGCCTCGGAGACGGTGCTGGGGCGCAACTCGAATCGGTTCTGGTCACAGCGCTCTCACAACTCGTGTTCGCCGAGCGGTCGGCCGAGTTGGGCATTCAGGGGGACGTCTTGGCCGAGTTGTTTGCCGATCCTGAGATAGTCGTCGAGTACGAGTCGTCCCAGGCGGACGAGGACAAGGATGCCGCGAACCGTGGATTCGCGTTCATGGGCACGGTGCTGCTGTTCATTTCAATCATCACCTACGGCCAGTGGATCGCACTCGGCGTCATCGAAGAAAAGACCAGCCGAGTAGTCGAAGTCGTACTGGGAACCGTCCCGGCTCGACAACTCATGGCAGGCAAGATCCTCGGGATCGGGGCGCTGGCGTTCGCTCAGCTGTTGATCGTCGGGGCGACTGCGCTGATTGCTGCGTCGGTTGGCGACACGCTCACGATTCCCGACGCAGCTGGTACCGCCATCGTTGCCGTCGTCGTCTGGTTCGTTCTCGGATTCACGTTCTACGCCACGGCATACGCGGCGACTGGTGCCCTCGTGTCACGTCAGGAGGATGCACAGAACGCCGCCTTCCCACTCACCATGGTCCTCGTGGTGTCATACGCAATCGCAACGTCTGCCCTCGCCGGTGACAACGTCGTCGCTCGGATAGCGTCGTTCCTCCCACCATTCGCCCCGACGATCATGCCCATTCGGATGGCGACAGGCGATGCGGCTCTATGGGAAATCGCCGCATCTGTCACCATCATGTTCGCCTCTGTCGTCGGCATGACCAGGCTTGCTGCGCGGATCTACACAGGTGGAATTCTTGGCGTTGGGCAGCGCACGAGGATGCGCGATGCGTGGCGGATGGCACGTTCCCAGTGACTGACATCCGCGGCCATTTCGACCCGGAGTATGAGGCCGTTGCCGCCGCCTTTACCGAGAACTTCGCCACGGCTCGAGAGGTCGGAGCCGCGGTCACCGTGTATCGACAAGGGCGCGAAGTCGTTTCACTGCACGGAGGAGCCGCCAGACCCGATCAACCATGGCGGGAAGATACTCTCGCAACTGTCTTCTCTGTCAGCAAGGGAATCGTCGCCACTGTCGTCGCGGTTCTCGTCGATCGCGGGTTGCTCGATGTCGACGCCAGGGTGGCGGACTACTGGCCGGAGTTTGGCGACAGCGGCAAGTCCGAAGTGACGATCCGACAGGTGCTCACGCACACAGCAGGGGTGATCTCGTTTCCTGGATATCTGGACTTGGTGGAGCGAAGCCAGGTGTGGCCCGACCTCGAGGACATCGTCGCCGGAATCGAGGGGGCGGCGCCGTACTGGCCACCCGGAGAGGGCCACGGCTATCACGCACTCACCTACGGTTGGATCCTCGGGCAGGTCGTGTACAAGATCACCGGACTTCGCATCGGGCAGTGGTTCCGGGAACACATCGGCGAACCGTTCGACATCGACTTCTGGTTCGCCCCGCCGAAGAGCGAACACGATCGCATTGCGGATCTGGTCGACAACCCGATTCCCGACCATCCGATGATGCACGCCTACCTGAGCTTGTTCAACCCTGACACGTGGACGGGCCAGGCTCACTTCATGACCCGCGATGGCGTCGCAGCAATCGGCGCAACCTTCAATCAAGAAGAAATCCGCAGCGCGGAGATACCCGGCGGTGGTGGCATCGGATCAGCTCGAGGGATTGCTCGGCTGTACGCACTCCTCGCCAACGGCGGAACTCTCGATGGGAAACGACTGCTGTCGGCTGAGACGATCGCCACCCACACCGCCGAACAGGTGCGCGGCCACGACCGAGTGCTGCTCGTTCCCGGAGCATTTGCTCTCGGTTTCGCCCGACCTAGTGAGTTCAGTCCGTACGTCGCCTTGCCGGACGCCTTTGGGCACAGCGGCCTCGGCGGCTCGGTCGGCTTCGCCGATCCTACGTCAGGCGTCGGCTTTGCATACGTGCCGAACGCTCTGCAGTTCGACGCGCCAGGTGACATCACGAGAGCGGGCCGGCTGGTGGAAGCGCTTCAGAAAGCCACCAACAACTGACCAAGCCCGAGGCCGATTTCAGAGGTGTTCGATGGATCGCGGAGCGGTTCTCGGCCCGTACTTCGGCGCCGAAAAATGCGCCAAACCCAGCAGATGAATCACTCGGCCTCGATGTCCAGCGTACGGCTCGAGCAGCTCGAGCATTCGTCTGTCGTCGCCTCGCGGCTCGCCGGCAAGAGCCCACGTCACGATGTTCGGAAGGTGGTAATCGCCGACGGCGATGGCGTCGGAATCCCCAGTCGCTGCGGCCAGGGCTTGAGAGGCAGTCCAGATTCCGATCCCCTTGAACGCCAAGAGTCGCCGCAGGCCGTCTTGAGGAGACATCGAACAGATCTCCTCCATCCGTCGAGCGCGGTGAGCCGCCCGGATGATCGTCTCGGCACGTTTCCGTTCAACACCGAGAGAATGGAAGTCTTCGTACCCCATCGATGCCAGTCGCTGCGGTGGCGGCTGTATCCACAGCTCGGCGGGTCCTGGGGCCCGCTCTCCGAGCCTTCGCAAGATCTTGTGAAGTGACCGGCCGGCCTCGATCGTCGTCACCTTCTGTCCGAGAATCGTCGGCATGACGGACTCGAAGACCCGATCAGAACGACCGAATCGACCGAACGGAAATTTGCGCGCCAGCTGATCGATGAGTTCATGCCGGGGTTCGAATCCCTCTGGATCGTCCTCCGATCCGAGGAGTCGGGGCGTCTGCTCGAGAAGCCACTGCGCTCCGGGCCCCCATCCCGTGGCGCGCACACTCCGCTCGACGAGCTCGACCTGAAGCGTCCCAACTCCGTCGGGCGTTCTGGTCGCCCACCATCGGCCAGGCAGGCCCTTCCGAAACCGCAACGGCGTACGGCTGTGTCGGAGGGATACCTGATGATCGATGGTGAACGTTCGAGATGGCTGCACAACCAGGGAGCGTACCGGCAGCGCTGGTACGGTTCACCCCCTCAAGGACCGCATTGGAGTGCCGAACTACCAGCATGGACAAAAAGCCACTATCGAGCGAAGAGCTGCTTCGCAGGGCGCGCGAGACGTTCGCCTCGTCCGAAGAGATGACCCACGAGTCCGATCCGGAACCTCGCCAGGACGCCACCTCGGATGACGCCGGATTCCACGACGAACCGATCGATTACTCGCTTCTGCGCGAGGACGACCCGATCCCTCTCAGCCCATCGAGCCTCGACCACACCGAACCCGATGACGACGAGACCGCTGCGTACGAAACCCCACCCTCGGAGTGGGACCTCCAATCCGCGGAGGGGGTTGAGCGCTCTCGCGCCGACCGTCTTGGCCTGAACCTTCCGGGTCGCGACGCCGACCCGTTCGGGACGCAGACCAGCCCTCCCCCGCCGGTGCCCATGCCACCGTCATCCGCGAAATCGCGTTCCGGCAGCCGGTTTCGATGGATCTGGATCGTTGGCCTGATTGCGTTTGGACTTGGTCGTGCGTTCTTCAATTCGGGCGTTGCCGATGTCGCAGAGCTCTCGCCGGGCGACTGCCTGCCTGAGCTCGGATTCGAAGAAATCAGCGACGTCCGCCTCATCGACTGCGCCGATCCCCACAGCCTCGAGGTGTACAGCGTCGTCCAAGTCGGGGCTCCGTCCGACGCATTCCCTGGCGAAGACGCGCTGTCGGACACCACGTTCAACGCATGTCTGGCACAGTTCGAAGGGTACGTTGGAGTCCCATACGAGAACTCGGAACTGTGGATCTACACCCTGTCGCCGGTGCGTGAGGGCTGGGAAGACTTCAATGACCGCGAATCCATATGTCTTCTCTACGCATCGCCCGATGACGGTTTCAGCGTGATGGAACAGACCGGCACGTTCCGCAACTCACAGCGCTGACCTTCCTACCATTGCTGGGGTGACCGAAGCGCTGTTCACCCGCATAGACGCCAACCGATTTCTGGCCTCGTACCTCACTGAGGGACCCTGGCAAGAAGGCGCGATGCACGGCGGCGCTCCGGCCGCGTTGGTCGCCCACGTGGTAGCACTGGCCCCTTCGCTCGCACCGATGGCGACGAGTCGCATCACCTGCGAGATCGTTCGACCTGTGCCGGTGAAGGAACTGACCGTCGAGGCGACGGTGCTGCGTGAGGGCAAGCGGATTCAGGTTGTCGACGTGACCATTCGCGACGCCACCGTGGCCTTCGTTCACGCGCGAGCTCTGCGCATTCGCACATCGGACATCCCCGAACCGACCGCCTTGACTCCGCCTCCCGCGGTCCCTGCGGCTGGAACCCAAGGGTCCTTCGCAGGCATGGTCTGCGCCTTCACCGACGAGGCATCCGAGATCCGGTTCGTCGAAGGTTCGTTTCACACTCGCGGACCTGGCTTCGCCTGGCATCGCCTTCTCGTCGATACGGTCGACGGGGAGCCGATGTTTCCCGAATCACGCGCCATTGCGGCGGCGGACTTCGGCAACGGCATCAGTTCGTTGTTCGACCCGCAACAGGTCGCTTTCATCAACCCCGACCTGAGCCTTCATTCGTTCCGGCCCCCGTCCGGCGAGTGGATCGGAGTGGCCTCGACGACGCGCCACGCCGGATCGGGCTCGGGACTGACGGAGTCGTCGATGTACGACGTCACCGGTGGGTTCGGAATCGCGTTGCAGTCGCTGTATCTCGATGAGCGCCAGCAGTGAAACTCGACGCATTCGACCTCGTCCGACTCGACCTACCGCTGCGGCAGCCGTTTCGTACCGTGGACGGTGAGACGGCGACGCGTCCGGTGATCCTTGTCAGGGCAGCAATCGGCGACCGTGTCGGGTGGGGCGAGGCGGCCCCGTACCCCGGCCATACCTCCGACTCGATCGATGAGGCATGGCACATTCTGGTGGCAACGGCCGAACGATCTACGAACGGATACGTCGACATCGACCCGATCGCTGACGGGAGCTCGAGCCGAGCCGCTTTGGATGGCGCTCTGGTGACCCTGCGCTCTGCCGTCGAGGGTAAACCGCTCGGCCACACTTTGGGAGCGACCAGCCTCTCCGTGAGAGCGTCTGCGAGCATCGGGCTGCAACCAGATGCCCCTTCCCTCCTGTCGTCGGTGGGACTCGCGGTGGACGCGGGGTACCGATGTCTGAAAGTGAAGGTCGCCCATCAGCCGTCCGCAGTCGCGTCCGTCATTCGGAAGCACTTTCCCGACATTGCGATCGGACTCGACGCCAATGGGGCGTTCACCCCTGACGACATGAGCGAGCTGCGCGCTCTCGATGTCTCATCGATCGCCTTCGTCGAGCAGCCGTATCCCGTCGGTATGGAGCGCGAAACTGCTGAACTCGCCGCAGTTCTCCAGACCCCGGTGGCCCTCGACGAGTCGATCAGGAGCCTGACGGACGTGACCAAAGTCTTGTCGGGACCGCCCGTCGACGTCCTCACCGTCAAACCCGCGCGTCTCGGTGTCACCGATTGTCTTCGCGCACGTGATCTTGCGGTCGCCGATGGCGTGTCGCTGCGAGTTGGCGGGATGCTCGAAACCGGCGTCGGTAGGGCCATCGGTGCGGCGCTCGCTGCGTGTGAGGGTTTCACGGTATTCGGCGACCTCTCGGCATCGGGCTGGCACTTCCCCACCGAGCTGACACGCCTCGAGCAACAGTCCGGCTTGATCGAGGTCCCGACGGGTGAAGGCCTCGGTCTCGACGTCACCATCGACGAAAGCCGAGTGGTCGACAGGGCTTCCTACACGTGGCCTCAACAGTGAAGTCGGGCCGGCTGGTGATCGCGCTCCTGTTTGTCGGCGCAACCAGCTGCGTATCAGGCGAGGCCACTGTGCCGCAGACGACCTCGACTGACGCTCCACTCGTCGCGACGACGGTTGACTCTGCACCAACCACCACGGCCGCACCAACGACTACGACCTCGACCCTGCCGGTGGTGACACTCACACTCGACCCGGCAGAGCAACGCGCACTCGGCCCGGAGGGATCCGTCTACGTCAGCGCCGTCGACGGGAGCTGGAGCACTTCGTTTACGGCCACTACCCCATCTCGAGAGGTCACGCTCGCCCAAGAGACCGCGGTCGAAGCCACCTTCAGGCACGCCGGGTCCGACAGCGAAGTGCGATGGACGCAGACCGTTTCGGCGGACTCCCCAATGCTCAGGCAACCTTGGCGAGCTGACGAGCAGCGGTGCACTCTCGCCGACCCTGAAGAGCCGGTCGTGGTCATCTGGCAATCCCTCGGTGACCGAGCCTCGTACCGGGCGCAGCTCGACGCCGCCCCTGATCTGGTCACCGTCGTATCGCCGATCTGGTGGTTCGTGCAGGCAGACGGCACGGTCAGCGACGTCGCCGACCCTGGTTACGTCGCGGATGTACACGAGCGGGGTCGTGCGATCTGGCCCGCCATCGCCGGTCTCGACGCGGACGCCAATCACCTTGCCTTCACAGATCCGTCCAAACGACTGGCCATCGCGCAGCAGCTGTCTGAGCGGGCAAACGCAATCGGCGCCGATGGCATCAACCTCGACATCGAGGGTTACCGAGACGAAGACGCAGCCGCGTTCACCGCCTTCGTCGAACTGCTGGTACCGATGGTGCACGAGTGGGGCGGGATCGTTTCTTACGACGTCATCCCACGCACCGACATGTGGGAGGTCACTCCGCCCGAGCTCTCGTTCTGGTCAACGGCGCCCCAGCGTCGTGAGCTCGCCGCAGCCGTCGACTGCATGATCCTGATGGCCTACGACCAACACAATCGGTTTCGCCCGGCCGGACCGGTGGCTGCTCCTGACTGGGTAGTGGAGAATCTCCAGTACCTGCTCCGCTACGCCGACGGTCAGAACGTCGTGCTGGGGGTTCCGTTCTACGGCCGTGTATGGGACCCCGACGCACTCGACGCGCCCAAAGCCGTCGGTGTAAGTCGCCTACCCGCACCTGGAGAGGTGTCGTTCGACAGCGATTTCAACCTGGAGAAGGTCGTTCTCGACGACGGTCGGTTCTACTGGAACGAGTCGCCGGAAGAACTTGCTCGACGGCTTGGGTTGGTCGACGAGTTCGGCCTGGCCGGTTGGGCTGCTTGGCGATTCGGATTCGACTCGCCGGCATTGTGGGACGCGCTGGATCCGACGGACTGACGTCAGCGAGACCGGGAACGTCAAAGGTACGACGTCGACTGGCCTCGCTGGGTTAGCATCGCCGCCAATGGCTCGACTGCTCATCATCGGCGGCGGACCCATCGGCACTGGCGCCGCTCAAGCGGCTCTCGACGATGGAGTGGTCACTGGCATCCTTGGCATCGTTGACCGCGACGCGGATGTGCGCCAGAAGCTCCAAGGTCGATTCGACTGCGAAGGTTGGAGCACATCGGCTGACGTCCCGCCTGCCGAACCCGGGGACCGCGCCATCGTGGCCTTCTCGTCACGCGCCGAGGAAGTCACCAAGACCATCATCCGGCTGCTCTCGTCCGGCTATCACGTCGTGACCCCCGCCGAGGAATTGGCCTGGCCGGAGCGCCACGTTCGAGATGCGCTTGCGAGCTCTGCGAAGTCGAGCCGTCGTTCGGTGATTGCGGTGGGCGCCAACCCCGGATTCTCGATGGACCGCTTGCCGCTCCTGCTGGCGTCGTCGAGCCGACAGGTGCAGGCCGTCCGAGTAGAGAGACGGGTGGATTCGGCGAATCATCGCGAAGGACTGCGCATTCGCACCGGCGTCGGCCTGACGACCGAAGAACTGGCGGCGGGGTTGCGAGCAGGCACCCATGGACACGTCGGACTGTCAGCAAGTGCGCGCATGCTTGCAGTCGGACTCGGTTGGCCGGCTCACGATGTGAGCGAACACGCACAACCGATACTGGGCGACGACGGTCTCGTCGCCGGAATCCGCCAACAGGCGGAAGTGCGAACGCCAGACGGTCGCACGATTTCTCTCGACATCACCTTCGCACTCAACCTGCCTGATCCGCTCGATCGAATCGTGGTCGACGGCACGCCCAGGATCGAGGTAGAGATAGCCGGCGGCTACCCCGGCGTCGAGGGCACGACCACTCAACTCGCCGGGGCTTTGGCAGAGTGCGGCGATCTGACTCCAGACTTCTATCGCCCGATCGACCTTCCGATCGATTTTGGCTGAGTCCTGGCAGGTCAGCCCACGAAGCTGAACCTGACGTTCCGTTCTCGGTTGTCGGCGTTCGGATCGACCAGGACAATTGACTGCCACACGCCCAGTTGAAGCTCTCCATCGATGACGGGCACCACCGTGGACGGGCTGACGAAGGCGGGAAGCACATGGTCCGCTCCGTGACCTGGCGAACCGTGGCGGTGACGCCAACGGTCGTCTCTGGGCAACAACACTTCGATCGCATCGAGAAGGTCAGAGTCGCTTCCTGCCCCGACTTCGATGATCGCAACGCCTGCGGTGGCGTGCGGAACGAAGACCGAGAGCAACCCGTCGCCTCGCCCGTCGACGAAGGCTTCCGCACGAGCCGTCAGATCGATAACTGCAGAATGACCAGGGGTCGCAACGGTGAAGAGTTCGGTTTCCATGGTGATCGATCCTACGGTCGAGCGGGGTCGATGCATTGTCGCCCGAAGTTCGCGATCGTTGTGGAAACCCTCCTGGACAGCCCGGTCGAAGCGTCCGCTCCGGGACTGAGGGATGACCAGAGCCATCCCTCAGTCGGTCTCGCTAGTGGTGAGGCAGTGCCGATGGTGCCGGTAGTCGTAGCGGCAGTTGCGGCGCACCAAGCTGGCTTGAGTTCCAGATCCCCGTTCCGGGAACGCCCGAACGCCACGCAGCTAGCGTGACGATCATGAAATCGCTTCGGTTGTTCTTGGCAGTTGGCGTTTCGATCATGACGATGATGGCCGGGAGTGCATCAGCTCAGCAAGCCGCGTGCGGGACCTACGCCGGCGTTCAATGTGACGGATGGTTCACCGACGATGCCAACGTCACCGATGACCCGGCGGCCATCGAAGCGCGGCTCGACGCGCTTGTCGCCGAATTTGGGCACGAGATCGCCTTCGTGATCGTGCAAGACGCGCCGGGTGATGTAGCCGACTTCGCCGCGGAGCTCGGCAACGCCTGGGGCGTCGGATCTGCTGACGACCAAGATGGCGTCGTCGTCCTGGTGTCACTTGCCGACCGGAGAACCGAGGTGGTGACGGGCCCGGGGATCGCTCTGAACGCCGAGCGCATCGCTCAAGCTGGCAATTCGGGGTTCGGATCCGGCGACTTCGACCAAGGCGCCTCGGACATCGCTGCAGTACTCGAATCCCAATTCCGTGACATCGAGTCTGGTGGGAGCGTCCCTGATGTCGGCACGGACGGCAGCAGTGTCCCTGGCAACGCCATGCGGTATGTCTTGCTGGCTGGACTGCTTGGATCTGGTGGACTGGTGTTCTACAGAAGTCGTGAGCGCCGCAACGACGAGATCATGGCCAAACGCGCTGAGCTGATCGACGGCGTTCTGGCGAAGCTGGATCCGGGTGGTCACGAGCTTCCGCGTCCCGAGGACTTTGAGGTCGAGCCGACCTCGTTGCTAGCCGCCGTCGCCGTCGCCACGGGAGAAGCCTTGGGAGTTCTCGATCAGGTCGCAGGAGGTGTTGCCCCGAGTGACGTCGACGCACTCGGGGCTTTGCAGCGCAACGGCGCGATCCGGTTCGTCGATCGAACTGCCCTCCTCGAGGCCAACGAGATCCCGCTGGAGCTGAGAGCGTCACAGGAGCGACCGATCCTCGAGCAGGCCGTCCAGGACGCCGCACGCGACGCCTTGGGCGCCAGCGTCGGCGACGAGACCGATTTCAAAGTGAGGCTCGATCAGGTCCAGTCGCTGGTTGAGAGCTTGCGACCGCATCGGATCGCCGCCGAACGCCGCCGCACCGCGCAATCCATCGACCTTCGCCTGACGTCGACCCCGCTCGGGCATGCGATTCTCACGGAACGCGGAGAGCGCCTGCTCCAGGCGAGACCGGCTCTCGACTCGGCCCAAGACGTTGCCGACTCCGTTGCCGACCTCGAACAATCGTATGTGGAGGCTTCGGTCAAGGCGGAACGCCTCGAGAGCTTGTACACGAAGCTGCCCGAGTCGGCGACGCGTCCCGCGGTAGCCGCTGCTCTGGCGGACCTCGGAGACGACACCGACACCAGCTTGGAGTTGTACGAAGCGACGAGAGCTCAGCTCGAAGCCAACGGATCTGCGCTCACCGGGGACGGGCTGGACATCCCGGCGATTGCCGCGTTGCTGGTGATGAATCACGATGACGCGGATGTTGCGGAGTTCGTCGAGGCCTACGAGAAGAACCGTGGTCGCGGCTTCGAGCCAGGCGACGCTGTCGAATACGCTCTCGCCGGCTTGAAAGATCGACGCGAAGTCGACTTCATCCGCCGAGAGTCGACACGTCTCGGCCTTCCGATCGCCATCACGGCGGCCTTGATCAAGCGACGAGATGACGGTCCCGAGGTGTACGAGGAGCTGTCTCGTGAGCTCGCTGCCGAAGGCGTGACGGGAGACAGCCGCAAGACGATTGCAGGACTCCTGGCCATCTCTCTCGAGCCGGCACAGGCGGTCCGCCGTTGGCTCGAGGCTCGGGCCGCGCTCGCGGCACTCGGCCTGTCAGGGAGCTACGCCGACGTTGCAGCCGCGTTCGGAGCATCTGACCCTCGCGGGCCGCGCCAATTCGCTCTGGCGTACGCCGCTCAACGCCAAGCGCTGGCCAAGAGCAGCATCGATGACGCTGACCGATTTGCGCCAGAACTCGCGCACGCCGGCACGAGAGATCGTCGTGACTCGTGGACAGGAGAACGCATACCGCGCGGCCTTTCGACCTTCGACCCGTACACGCTGCTGTTCTATCACTGGGTCATCACCCGGGGCCATCGAGGCTCATATGGCTGGGAGCCGATCTACCGCGACACGTCGTGGGCCGGCGACCGTAGCTCTTGGTGGGGCGGCGGAGGAGGTTTCGGCGGAGGCGGATCGTCGTCTGGCGGATCGACGTGGGGCGGAGGCGGATTCTCTGGCGGCGGGTTCGGTGGATTCGGCGGAGGCGGAGGCTTTGGCGGAGGCGGAGGCGGGAGCGGTTGGTGATCGTCACCAGCACCGCGAACCCGGCGATCAAACGGCTCGTGCGCCTTCGAGAAAGACGGGAGCGCGACCGGACCGGAGAGTTCCTCATCGAAGGGACTCGAGAACTGCAGCGAGCTTTCGAATGCGGCGTGGACATCACCGACGTGTTCAGTTGTCCAGAGCTACACCGGCCGCCGACAACCGCGTTGGTCGCCGCGCTCGAGAGGAAGGGCCTGCCGGTGACGGAGACGTCGCTGGCTCCTTTCGAGAAGGCCTCGGGACGCCAGGGACCTGATGGAGTGCTGGCCGTGGCGAATCAAGCGCGAGTCGACCTGGAGTCCCTCGAGATCGGAGACGCACCGCTGGTGATCGTCACCGACGCGATCGAAAAGCCGGGCAACCTTGGCGCACTGGTACGAAGCGCTGCCGCTGCCGGAGCCGCTGCCATGGTCGTCACCGGTACCGGCACGGACGTGTACAACCCTGGCGTCATTCGCTCCTCGCAAGGGACGGTGTTCTCGTTACCCGTCGCAACGTGTGCCGGCGGCGAGGCCAAGGCATGGCTGGAGGCGCATGAACTCACGATTCGGCCGGCTGATCCTGATGCGAGCTTCACTTGCTGGGAGGCTGACCTCACCGGGGGCGTCGCCCTGGTGATCGGTTCCGAAGCCAGAGGTCTTTCCGCCGATTGGGTCGGCCTGCCGGGGGCAGTTTCGATTCCGATGGCTGGTATCGGTGACAGCCTCAACGCCTCTGCGGCAGGAGCTGTCCTGCTCTTCGAGGCGGCTCGCCAAAGAGCGTTACGGCTTTCGTAGCACCCAAAGGCCGTCGTCTGTGAGCACGCGGTCGAGCAGCCGCAGTCGATCGAGCACGTCACCAGTGGGTGCGGCTCCCGACACCTCGACATACAACACCGGCCCGTTGCGATACAACGTCGGAGTGCCGGTGACACCCAGCTCGACGGCCTCCGTTTGGCCGGCGTCCAAAGCATCCGCAGCATCGGCTGCGGCCATCGCCTCGGCCAGCCATTCGGCGTCGATGCCCGCAGCAACCGCGGCACCCTTGATCGTCTCGAAGCTGTCGTGGGGCTCATTCCGTTCGTGGACCGCCATGAGCATCGCCTGAACGAAGGCTCCGGATTTCTCTGGATGCGTTCGTCGAATCGCCACATGCGCAAGCAGTGAGGTGCGGTTGTCGTCTCGCCGAATGTACGGCTCCCAGTCGAGCCCCAACACCGCTCCATCGGCCACGGCAGCGACAAGAAAGCGGTAGAAACGCCACACGTCCGGGCACGAGAAGTCGAAGTACAGACGGCCGTCGAAACGCATGCCGGAACCATACCGGTGTCGACGAACCTCGCTGGCACGACGATCCTTGCTATCGAACATATGTTCGATTAGCGTCGCGCTCCCCTCGTCAAGCAGGAGTCATGCCGCTACCAGTGCAACGGAGCTTCGATGATCTCGGCGCACCGCTGTTCGAAGTTCCGTTCTGCGTGCTCGACCTCGAAACCACCGGTGGTTCACCCGCCGACTGCGAGATCACCGAAATCGGAGCGGTCCGTTTCGAGCGGGGACAGGAGACCGGACGCTTCCAGACCCTCGTGAATCCAGGTCTCGCGATACCTCCGTACATCACCGTGCTGACCGGGATCACCCAGGCAATGGTGGTGGAAGCGCCAAAGATCGGCGAAGCGCTTCCATCGTTCCTGGAGTTCATCGGTGACGCGGTCATCGTCGGTCACAACGTGCGCTTCGACTTGAGCTTCTTGAACGCTGCGGCGACGCGCCTGGGATATGGCCGCCTCCCCAATCGATCGACGGACACGCTTCGCCTCGCTCGACGGTTGTGCCGCAACGAAGTCAGGAATCTGAAGCTGCAGTCCCTTGCAGCGCACTTCCGCTCTCCGGTGCAGCCGACACATCGCGCTCTTGACGATGCTCGGGCCACCGCTCACGTGTTCTGGCAACTGTTGGAACGCGCCGGGGTACTCGGTGTGACCCACTTGGAAGATCTCATGGCTCTCCCCACGGCACGTGGCGCGCCCAACTATCGCAAGATCGAGTTGTGCGACGCATTGCCGAGACGACCAGGGGTCTATCTGTTCAAAGACCGCACCGGAGCCATCATCTATGTCGGCAAGGCGAAGAACCTACGTACTCGCGTGCGGTCGTACTTCTACGGCGACGACCGACGCACCACCGAACAGCTCATGCGGGACCTCGACAGCATCGACTACCGGGTGTGCAGCACCGACCTCGAAGCCGAGATCACCGAGCTACGCCTGATTCAGGCACACATTCCGCGATACAACCGCCGCTCCAAACCTCCCAAGTCGTCCTACTGGGTGAAACTGACCGATGAACGCTTCCCCCGACTGTCGCTGGTGCGGACCTACCGCGACGACGATTGCCTGTATCTCGGACCATTTCGGTCCAAGCGCTCCGCCGAAATCGTCATGCACGCAGTCTGGGATGCCGTGCCGATTCGTCGATGCACGGGAGCGGGAGGTCGCCGAACACGCAATTGTCAGTTCAGCCAGCTTGGAGTGGCTGCCTGCCCGTGCGACGGTTCGATCTCAGATGCCGACTACGAGCTGATCGTGGCTGCATTGCGCGTCGGCGTCGAGTCGGCGCCACAGCTGATGCTCGACGGAATCAGCGATCGAATGCGACGTCACGCCGAAGCGTCGCGATTCGAGGAAGCTGCGTGGTGCCGTGACCGCTACCGCGCGTTGGCGAGGACCATCGAGCGGCGGCGAGCGTGGACCGCGCTGCAGCAGGCCGGAATGCTGTGGGCCGAAAACGCTGAAGGGGAAGGCGTCGCAGTCGAAGCCGGTCGGCTCACGGCCTGTTGGGAAGCCGGCTCACAGGTCCCGCTCACTGCAAGCGCCGCACAGACAGAGTCACGATCCCAAGTGCCCGAGTCGGTCGCCGTTGCCGAAGAAGCACGCCTGATCTGGAAGTGGCTCAACAAGCCTTCAACTCGGATCGTCGACATGACCGGCACCATGGCCATGCCGCTTCATCCCGTTCCGGAGTTGGCGTGGTGAGATTGTCACCGTCATGAAATCGAACTTCCAGGATCGACCGGTCCATCAACACTCAAGAGCCGTACGCCGTCTGGTGTCTCAACGCCGAGCACAAGTACGTCTGACCGAAACCCATTTACGCGCATCGGTTCGAACCCTGTGACGGCCACGACACAGCGCCCGACGAGCTCCTCAGGCGAGTAGAGCTCGGTGAGCTTCGCCGACGACTGCAATTCGCCAAGCTCACCGAAATCGATCCAGAGTTTCAATGCCGGCGCTCGCGCCCCCTCATTCGGTTCGGCACGAGTCACGGTTCCTGATCGGATCTCGAGAGCAGCAAAGTCATCGAACGTCGGCATCACGCCAATGTAGCGACCGTTTCGTGTGACTAGTCACAAGTGCGGCTATTGATATGCCTCCCAGGTTTCGCGCCACGTTGGTCGATGAAAGGAGACAGACCAAATCAGCCAAGGACGGAAATCGACATGCCAAACATCGCACTGGGACTCAGTTGGGACGGGAAGCGCTTCGCCGCGTTGGCGCTGTCCATCGTGGTGGCCATGTCCACGCTCATTGCCGCGCCCGTTCAGGCAGCGGAGACCAACGCCAACATCATCGTCCTCGAAGCCGACGGGTCTGGCGCTGCGCCCGAGGCTCTCGTGGTCGCCTTGGGCGGCGCCGTGACGCAACCGCTCGATTTGGTCAACGGCTTTGCCGCCGAGCTCCCCGCGAGCCAGATCGAGACGCTCCGAAACTCGCCACTCGTGCTTTCCGTAGTTCTCGACGGCAGCGTCCAACTCTACGGCGCCACCGACGCAGAGAAGGCCGCCGAGGAAGCCCAGAAAGCAGCCGAGAAGGAAGCCAAGGACGCCGAAAAGGCCGCCGAGGAAGCCCAGAAAGCAGCCGAGAAAGCAGCCGAGGAAGCCGCCAAAGACGCAGAGAAGGCCGCGAAGGACGCCAAGAAGGCCGCCGAACAAGCCGCCAAAGACGCAGAAAAGGCCGCCGAACAAGCCGCCAAAGACGCAGAGAAGGCCGCTGAGCAGGAGGCCAAGGATCTCGAAGACGCAGCGAAGGACGCTGCCAAGTCAAAAGAGACGAGCGACAAGGAAGCCGCGAAGGCTGACGAAGCCAAGGAGAAGGCCGACAAAGCCAGCAAGAAGGCCGCTGAGAAGCTGCAGGACGGCGAAGACGACGCCTCAGACGAATTCGATCAGGCCATCGCTCACTACACGGCCCAGATCGAGGCCATCGATGCCGCGCTCTCCGAACTCGAGCAGCAGCAGGCGATTGCCCTGGCCGTGCTCGACAAGGCCATCGAGAAGGCCGAAAAGAAGAACACCGAATCAAACCTCGCCGCGGTCGAAGAACAGACGGAGGTGGTGAAGGTCCTTGGCGAGAAGATCTACGCCCTGGAAAAAGATCGTGACAAGGCTTTGTACGACCTCGAGAAGACCGAAGAGTATTCTCGCAGAGCAGCCTTCGACCTCCTAGAAGAGACGCTCAAGGCAGTCAAGGTCGACGAGTACTGGAAGAACGGCTTCGACGGGTCCGGCGTCGACATCGCCATCATCGACTCTGGCATTGCGCCCGTTGCCGGCCTCACCGGCCCTGGCAAGGTGATCAACGGCGCTGACCTTTCATTCGACTCGATATTCGACGAGGTCCGCTATCTCGACAACTTCGGACACGGCACGCATCTCGCGGGCATCATCGCCGGGAACGACACGGCGTCAGCTCCATCCATGGAAAAGATCAAGGAAGAGTTCTACGGCGTCGCACCGGGTGCTCGCCTCATCAACGTGAAGGTCGCCGACCACAGCGGAGCCGTCGACGTCTCCCAGGTCATCGCAGCCATCGACTGGGTCGTCCAACATCGTAACGACAACGGAATGAACATCAGAGTGCTCAACCTGTCGTTCGGGACCTCCGGCGTGCAGGACTACCAACTCGATCCGCTGTCATACGCAGTCGAGCAGGCCTGGCACCACGGCATCGTCGTGGTGGTGGCGGCCGGCAACGACGGCAACGGCGGACAACTTCGCAACCCGGCGACCAACCCATTCGTCATCGCGGTCGGTGCCATCAACTCGAACGGAACCATCGACACTTCAGACGACGAAGTGACCGACTTCTCCAACTGTGGCAACGGCACTCGTTCGATCGACGTCTATGCCCCAGGTCAGACACTGCTGAGCCTGCGGGTGAAGGGCTCAACGATCGACGAAGCCAACCCGCAAGCTGTCATTCACGACCGGTTCTTCAAGGGTTCTGGCACCTCGCAGGCAACCGCGGTCGTGTCTGGGCTTGCAGCGTTGATCCTGGACCAGCGTCCGGAAGCGACGCCGGATCAGGTCAAGGCGCTCCTGAAGGACAGCTCGAAGAAGATCAAGGGATTTGCGGACGAATGCCTCACCGGCGGGACTGTTCACATGGGTTCGACCTACAACGCCCCGCTGCCGAACGTGACACAAGCTCATGTCCTGTCGACCGGACTCGGTACCATCAATGGGTCGAGAGGCGATCATCAACTGATCCACGATGGTGTGACACTCGACGGCGAGATCGACATCTTCGGCAACCCGTGGGTGCCGGGAGTCTGGGCCCCACTTGCGGCCCAAGGGTCGTCTTGGTCAGGCGGAGATTGGAACGGGTCTTCGTGGTCAGGAAGCAGCTGGTCAGGAAGCAGCTGGTCGGGTAGCTCATGGTCCGGCTCGTCATGGTCAGGAAGCAGCTGGTCAGGCAGTTCATGGTCCGGATCGTCATGGTCAGGAAGCAGCTGGTCCGGATCGAGTTGGTCAGGCAGTTCATGGTCCGGCTCGTCATGGTCGGGAAGCAGCTGGTCCGGATCGAGTTGGTCAGGCAGTTCATGGTCAGGCAACAACTGGAGCTGACCAGACCACAACCAGACTCCCCAATATCGAAGCGGCCCGAGCGATGCTCGGGCCGCTGTTCGTGAACCATCGCTAGCCTGCTGATCGATGCGATTTCAGATCAGACCGGGCACAGATCCCGTGGCACGCGCCGACCGAGCGATTCTCGCGGCGATGGGTATGCCTGATGGCGGAGTGCTCAAGGTTGGCTCGACCCACTGCATGGTCAAACCCGGAGACGTCACCTCCCCTACTTCTCTGGCCATCGGGGAGCTGGCCATGGCCAACGCCGGTCACGCCTCAGGTGACACCGTTGATGCCAAGCGGACGATCCTCCCGCAGGCACAACGTGTCGAACTCGAAGCCGAATCGATGCCTCTCGATGCCCGACATCTCGCGAGAGCCTTGCAAGGCATTCCCGTCACGACCGGCGATCGGGTCCGCATCGAAGCAGGATACGGCGATGCTTCCAGCAAGGCCTTCGAGGTGGTTGTCAGAGACGTGGTCCCCGACGGTGCAGCGATGGTTGGCTCAGGTTCGATCGTTGGCCGCAGAGGAGAAATGGCCACGATGGCTGTCGAGGTGGTCGATCATCCGGCCGGCACGGTCGTCGGCGAAGCACCTACAACGGCCGAGGCACTCCTCACGGGCCTCGACACCGAGCTCGAAGTACTCACCGGATGGTTGGCGCTGCTCACCTCATCAGCGGATCTCCCCAAGGCGTGGGGTCTTCCGACGGTCGCCGGCATACTTCTGGAAGGGCCCACCGGATGCGGAAAGTCGGAGCTTGTCGCTGCGGCCGCAGCTGCCGTCGGCGCGACGGTTCACGAGGTTTCGCTCGAAATGGTGTTCAAGCCGGACAAGCTCCTCGATGTCCTGGAGAAGGCCACCAAGACCACTGCTGCCCCGGCGGTGATCTTCGTAGATCGCCTCGATTCCGTCGCCGGCGACGAAGGCATGTTCCGCAACCAAGTGGCGGCGATCCTTCGGTGGTTCGTCGACGCCGTGGCCGATCGACCACGGATCGCAGCAGTACTCGGCATTTCGAGCGCTGAAAAACTGGCGGACTCGGTGGCGATGTCGCCCCTGCTTCCCCGCCGGTTGGCGATTCCGCCTCCAGACCTCAATCGTCGTGCCCTCCTCTTCGAAGCAGCCCTGGCACGAGTACCAACTTCGGACATCGACTTCGCCGCACTGGCGGCCAGAAGTGCCGGCTTCTCGGGTGCAGATGTTCTTGCGGCAATCGTGCATGCGTCTGCGTTCATCGCGCCGAATGGAGGCTCGGTCAGCCAGGAAATCCTGCTTCGGGCCATCGAGGAGACCACGCCGTCGCTTGCCAGCACGTCCATGGGAGAAATGCCGTCATACGGTTTCGAGCGCGTGGCCAACCTCGAAGAGGTGAAACAGCGCCTTACCGAGTCGGTCATCTGGCAGATGACCGAGCCAGAGAGGTTCGCCCGGCTGGGGATCGAGCCTCCCCGCGGCCTTCTGCTCTATGGACCGCCAGGCACAGGAAAGACGTTCGTCATCCGAGCCCTCGCCAACGAGTCGGGTGCGGCATTCTTCCCGATCAAGGGAGCAGAACTGCTGGACAAATACGTTGGCGAGTCTGAACGAGCGGTCCGAGAGGTATTCGCCCGCGCCAGAGCGGTGGCGCCTTCGCTTCTCTTCTTCGACGAGATCGACGCGCTTGCGCCAGTCCGCGGCAACTCGAACAACGCCGTCACAGACTCGGTCGTCGCCGCGCTGCTCACCGAGATGGACGGGGTGAGCGACCGCGGGGATGTGTTCGTCATCGGCGCGACCAACCGCAAGGACCTCGTCGACTCCGCACTTCTGAGACCAGGCAGGCTCGAAGTGCACCTCTTGCTCGACTTGCCGCCGGCTCCATCGCGCAAGGCGTTTTTCGAGATCAGCGACGTACCGCTGTCCGATGACGTGACGATCGAGGCGCTCGTCGACAACACCGAGGGCCTTTCATTTGCGGAACTTTCCGGGGTGTTGCGTGAGGCAGCGCTCCAAGCGCTCCGCCGTGACGCCACTGCTATCGAGGTCACTTGGGACGACGTCGAATTCGCGTTGAATCGATATTCGAAGGCCTAGGAGAGTGCTGCTGTCGCTTCTGCGTAGGTGAATCGGCCCTCGTAGAAAGCTCTGCCCACTATGGCCGCCTCCAGATCGAGAGACGCCAGCTGTACGAGATCTGCCAGCGTCCCGACGCCGCCTGATCCGATCAGCCGCATCGCAGGAGCGCTGCGTCCCACGACTCGTAAAACCTCGAGGTCCGGACCTTCCATCGTGCCGTCCGTTGAGATACCGGTGACAAGCGCTCTGGTAACTCCAGCGGCGGCCACGCGAGCAACCACCACTTCCAAGTCTTCGCCGTCGTCCTCCCACCCGGACCCGCGGGCGCGGCCATCACGCACGTCGAGAGCGGCCACGATCGCATCGCTGCCAACCGCCGCGCACATCGCTTGTAGTACAACTGGTTCGAACACGGCTGCCGTTCCGACGACCACGCGCTGTGCGCCCGCGGCCAGCATCGCCTCAACGTCGTCGACCGTGCGCAATCCACCGCCGATCTGGAACCGACAGTTCGCTCCTGCCAGTCGTCGTACCAGCGATGCGTCACTTTCCCCCGTGCGCGCCCCCGAGAGGTCAACGACATGAACGAGATCGGCGCCCGCCTCGTGCCATCCCTGAACCGCGGCCACAGGGTCGTCCCCGTAAGTCTTCACCTCGTCGTATGCGCCGCGCATGAGGCGCACCACTGATCCATCGAGGACGTCGACAGCAGGAATGACGTTCACGGAGTCCTCATTTCACGTTGCGTTTGCTCAGAAAGTGTTTTAGCGTGTTACAACACTAACCGAGTAGTACGCATGACCTTACCGAACAACGACTGGCACACCGAGTCGATCGACGAACTCATCGACGTGATGATCACGCTCGATGAGCCCGAGACTGCCGCCGCGTTCCTGCGGGACCTTTGTACAGTGCGCGAATTGGAGGACATGGCGCAGCGTTGGCAGGTGGTCAAGCTGCTCGATGCAGGCCACCACTACCGCGACATTTCGCAACGAACTGGCGCATCCACCGCAACCATCACCCGCATCAACCAGTGGCTCCAGCATGGCCTCGGCGGATACAAGTGGATGCTCGAACACACCAACGGAGCCTCATGACGATACGACTAGCACTACCGAACAAGGGCCGTCTCGAAGACCCAACTCAACGCCTGCTGGCGGACGCTGGACTCGTCTTCGAAAAGACGGCGAGGTCGCTGACCGTGCCAGCGCTCAACGTCGACATCGAGTTGCTGTTCGTGAGAGCCGATGACGTCGTAGAACTCGTCTCCGACGGTGTCGCCGAACTCGGAGTGACTGGACTCGACTTGGTGAGTGAGGCGCCGGGTGACGTGAGCGTGCTCACGCACCTCGGGTACGGGAGATGCCGTCTCGTAGCTGCCGTCCCGAACAACTCCGAGGTCGAAAGCATCTCTGAGTTCGAAGGCTTGCGAGTCGCCACCACCCATGTGCGTGCCACCAAGGCCTTCTTCGATGCGAAGTCCATCGACATCACCGTGATACCTCTGCACGGTTCTGTGGAAGCCGCGCCCAAGCTCGGCGTGGCCGACGCCATCGCCGACCTCGTGTCGAGCGGTAGCACGATGCTCGTCAATGGACTGAGACCGGTCACCACGATTCTCGAATCGGAAGCGGTACTAATCGGTCAATCCGACCAAGCGCCACAGAGCGAAATCCGGCGTCTCGTCACGATGGTCAAGGCGGTCACCGCCGGGAGGCGCAAGCGTTACCTTCTGATGAATGCGCCGTCGAGTGCCGTCGCCGCGATCGAAGCCCTCATTCCTGGCCTCGCTGCACCCAGTGTCGTTCCGCTCGCCCACGACGACATGGTCGCGATTCACTCGGTGGTCGATACAGCAGACTTGTGGGACGTCCTCCCCCAACTCGAAGATGCCGGAGCCTCCGGCATCTTGGTGCTCCCGGTAGAGCAGCTCATCCCGTGAACATGACGCGCTACTCGCTGAATGCGATCGACGCCGAGTCGATCCGCAACCTCACCCGACGATCAGCGGTTCCAAGTGACCAAGTTCGAGATGAGGCGATGCGCATCGTGCGTGCAGTGCGCGATGGAGGTGATCGAGCCCTCATCGACGCCAACCAACGCTTCGGAGGCGGTCTGTTAGATGGTCGACTCCGGGTGTCCGAAATCGAGATGAAGGCAGCGCTTGCCAGCCTGCCGAGCGACCTCATCAGCGCCCTCGAGACTGCAATAGACAACATCCGCCTGTGCCATGACGTACAGCGGCCGACCGATGTCAGCACCGAAGTCTCGGCCGGTGTGAACGTCCACCGCCGCTGGGCGCCGATCTCGAGAGCCGGTGCATACGTACCGGGGGGACAAGCCGTCTACCCGTCGTCCCTGCTCATGACCGTGATACCTGCCGTCGTCGCAGGCGTCTCTTCGGTTGCCGTCATGTCGCCTGCGGATCAGTCCGGCGCGGTGTCACCCGCCCTTCTCGGGGCGGCCGCACTTGCCGGCGTGCAAGACCTCTACGTGGCAGGCGGGGCCCAGGCGATCGCTGCTCTGGCGTACGGAACCGAGACCGTAGAGCGCGTCGACAAGATCGTTGGCCCAGGCAACGCCTGGATGACCGCCGCGAAGCTCGCGGTCTACGGCGATGTCGGCATCGATCTCCCAGCTGGACCCAGTGAAGCAGTGGTTGTCGCCGACGATGCAACCCATGCCAGGTTCGTGGCGGCCGACCTCATCTGCCAGGCGGAGCACGGCCCTGACTCGGTCGTAGCGCTGGTGACCACATCCGACGCCGTTGCCGACGCCGTGCTCGGAGAAATCGAACGCCAGCTCGAAGCACTCAGCCGAGCCGAGATCATTCGAGCGGCACTGGCGGATCACGGGATCGTGGTCGTCGCCGACAGTCACGCTGCGGCGCTGCAGTTCGCGCAGGACTTCGCCCCGGAACACTTGAGTCTCCACACCAAAGATCCGGTTGCCGACTCGGAAATCGTCACCAATGCAGGTTCCGTGTTTCTCGGACCGTGGGCTCCGGAATCGGTCGGCGACTACGCCACGGGCGCCAATCACGTGCTCCCAACGGGTGGCCTCGCCGCGGCCTATGGTCCGCTCTCGGTCGAGGACTTCGGCTCATGGCGGCAGGTGCAGGAGATCACGAAAGCGGGCCTGGCGACACTACGACCCGTCGTGTGCGCGATCGCAGACGCAGAAGGCCTGACGGCGCACCGCGCCGCCGTCGACATCAGATTCACGGAAAAGGAAACGGAGCGCCCCAGGTGAGTAGAACTGCAGCGGTCACCCGCAAGACCAACGAGACAGACGTGACCATCAGCCTCGATCTCGACGGGTCGGGAGTCACGTCGGCGAGCACCGGAGTTGGCTTTTTCGACCACCTGCTCACTGCGCTCGGACATCACGGCTTGTTCGACCTGATGATCGAGACCACTGGCGACCTACACATCGACGAGCACCACACCGTCGAAGACACCGCACTCGCAATGGGCGCGGCCTTCGCAGACGCTCTGGGAGATCGGGCAGGGCTGGTGCGGTACGGCGACACCCGGATAGCGATGGACGAAGCGATCGGCAGCTGCACCATCGACATTGGCGGCAGGGCGTACAGCGTGATCGATCTGTGCTTTGTCGGTGAACGCATCGGCGAAATGAGCACCCAGATGATCCCTCACGCGATCGAGTCGTTCGCCCGGACCGCCGGTTTCACGCTGCACCTCAGCGCAACCGGACGCAACGACCACCACATCGCAGAAGCTGCCATCAAGGCGTTGGCGCGGGCGTTGCGATCGGCCGTTGAAGTTGACCCCCGACGAATCGGCGTTGCCTCGACCAAGGGCACGCTCACCACGGACGGTGCCGGCTGATGAGCATCACGCTCGGCGTCGTCGACCACGGAGCAGGCAACTTGGTCTCGATCGCTCAAGGCTTGCGCGCCTCAGGGGCTGAGGTTGCTGTGTTGACCGACGGCGGCGATTGGGACCGCTTCGACGGGATCGTGCTCCCCGGCGTCGGGGCCACAGCAACCGCAATGCGCCGTTTGAACTCGCACGGACTGGTGGAGCCACTGAGGTCCTGGAGGAAGCCACTGCTCGGAATCTGCGTCGGACTTCAGCTGCTCTTCGAACGGTCGGATGAAGACGGTGCCGAATGTCTCAACCTGCTCGAAGGCCACGTCGCCAAACTGATCGACGCACCGCGGCTGCCCCACATCGGCTGGAACGACGTGACGCTTCGGCCGGATCCGCTGTTCATGGGTCTCGGAGACAGTGAACCGTTCTACTTCGTGCACAGTTATGCGCCGATACCGTCAGACGTCGCCACAATCATCGGCACTTCCGAGTACCAGGCACCCTTTGTCGCTGCCGCCCGTCTCGGCAACGTGGTGGGCGTACAGTTCCACCCCGAGCGATCTGGCCCTGCGGGTCTTCA
>JABDJC010000001.1 GCA_013003395.1 Acidimicrobiia bacterium | reverse complement strand
AACATGTAGGTCTGAGGTATGTCGACGATCTTGGAATGCCGGGTCGCGCCGAAGGTGGCGGATGGTCGCACCATCTCCATCGCAGCTGCTGCCACCCGCCGGGGACGGGACATGCCGGCAAATCGGTCCGGCGTCGGACTGCGGTACGAAGAGAAGCCGCTTTCGCTCAATATGTCGACGTGGCCGACCTTGTTGCGGGGAAACACGAACGATTGCAGGTCGATTCCTTCGGCCTCGGCAATCGCTTTGCACTCCAGCAGGTCTGCACGGAACGCGTCGGCGTCGCAATCGGGATCGCCGACGATGATGTGGCCGAACGAGTGAGATGCAACTTCTTGGGGAACCGGACACTCTCTGATTGCTTTGACGAGGTCCGGTCCATACCAAGTCGGGGACGCCTCGAGCGTCGACACGGGGTCAGGGTCGTACCAGTCCCGATCGAGCCAGCGATAGTCGGGGCGCGGGATTTGGCTGTGCGGGCGGCCGTTTTCGTCGTTGGTGCATTCGGCGAGGAAGAGGTGACCGACAACGGCCCAAGTGGCCGTGATGCCGTGTTTCGCCATCAACGAGAGCACACCATCGACAATCTCGCGTTCGCGTCGATACGGGGTGTCGTCATGAGGTAAGTCGTGGTGCATCGACCCCCACGACATCTCGAGGTCGATAGAAATGACGAACTGGGCGGGTGGTCGGGAAGCCATCCCGGGCCATGATAGGAACGATCGGTCAATTACCCCGTCTCAGTCCACTACATTCGCCCGCAGTGACGCAGCGAATCCCCAACCTTTTTCTCGTCGGAGCGATGCGCTCCGGAACCACCTCTCTGCATGAGGCGCTCGCGAGCCATCGCTCGATCTTCATGAGCGACGTCAAAGAGCCCGCACACTTCACCGACCCAGCCGAGCTGGCGACCGACAGCCGCTTCGCCTCGGCGGCAGGTTTCGCCGGCGATCGCGCAAAGTATCTGGAGCTGTTCGCCTCGGCAGGAGACGCGCAATATGCCGGCGAGTCGAGCACGCACTACACCAAGGCGCCCCGGATCAACGGAGTCGCCGAACGCGTCTTCGAGGCGTCACCGGGTGCGCGGATCCTCTACCTCGTTCGGGATCCGATCGAACGGACGCTGAGCCACTACCGATTCGCGGTACGCATGAAGTACGAACGCCGAACGATCCGAGAGGCAGTTCGTGATCCGTTCTACAGCGCCGTCAGCGATTACGCGATGCAGCTGGAGCCGTACCTCGATCGTTTCGGACGAGATCAGATCTGGATCGGAACGTTGGAAGAGATGTCGGCGGACGCCGAGTCGACGCTGGGCGACTTGTACACGTGGCTGGGTGTCGATCCGGATGGAGGCGACCTCGCCTATCGGCAGCGCAACGCGGTATCGAGTGATCTCGTTCGTGCCCGCGGTCCTGAGCTGCTGCATCGAGCCGGGCGTTCGGACGGCTACCAGCGCTTGGCGAGGGCGGTCCTGCCTGCCGGTGTGAGGCGAACGGTGCGCAGGGTGTTGAACCGATCCGTCGAGGCGGAAGAGGTGCGCGATGATTCGGTCATCGAGTATCTGCGTACCGTCCAGGCACCGTTCGTCGAGCGGTTCGAAGCGATGACAGGCCGTGAGTTCGGTGCGTGGACGACGACTCGTCCGGTGACGTGACCGTGGCCCGCATCGTCATCGTCACGTCTCAGACCGCAGGCCGGGTCCAGGTCGCTGTCGAGCTGGCCCGGCGTCTGGCCGACGCTGGGCATGCGACGACCATCGCCAGCACTTTCGACATCGCCGGGCAGGTGGCTGCGCTCGGCGCTACCTACGTGCATCTCGGAGCGAAGGTTGTCGATGACGTCGCGGCGCTGGCCTCCGGAAGCCGATTGACGGGACTGGTGCGTCGGTTGATGGAGCTGGGCTCTGTCCATGAGAGGCGAGAGGCCCTCATCGACTCGATGGGACTTGATGGCGTCGCGCAACAGGTCGCCGAACTGGAGCCCGAACTGGTGTTGATCGATGTCGAGCTCCCGGCTGTAGTCATGGCAGTGGCCGGTGCAGGACATTCGGTGGCCGTGTGGACGACGATGCAGTCGGTGTGGAAGCGACCCGGTCTTCCGCCGCTGGGATCGCCCACCTTGCCTGGCGTCGGATTCGGAGGCAGTCGGGTGGGTCTCGAGGTCGAGTGGCTGGTGTTTCTTGCGAAGAAGCGTCTACGAGCGATGCGGCATCTGGTCACGAGGACGGGACTCGACCAGATGTCGCAGATGCGTGAAATCGCCAGACGCTCTGCGTTCCCGCTCGAAGGAACCTCGAGAAATCACTGGCTGCTCCCATTCGTGTTCTTGGACCTTCCGATGTTGAGCTTCAGCGCACGCGCACTGGAGTTCCCGCATGACCCCTCGCCATCGATGCGGTACGTCGGTCCGGTGCTGAACCGTGAACGGGAAGTCGTGCGAGGCGGTTCCGATAGGTTGGCAGCGATATACACGAGGAACGCTTCCGATCCCGACCGCCGGTTGGTCTATTGCGCGTTCGGCGCATGGCACAAGGGGGACGACCGCTCCTTCATACACCGAGTGGTCGACGTGGGGAGACGACGGCGTGACTGGGACATCGTCATCGGCCTCGGCAGCCGCATCGACCAAGCCGAATTCGACGATGTGCCCGACAACGTGCACCTGTTCGCATGGGCGCCGCAATTGGAAGTGCTCGAGCATGCCGATGCGGCAATCCATCACGCCGGTATCTCCAGCGTCAACGAATGCATCGTGTCAGGCGTACCGATGGTGCTGTACCCCTTCGACTTCCTCGACCAACCAGGCAACGCCGCCAGAGTGGCGTTCCACGGACTCGGTCTCGTGGGGACACGTGACGACACGTCGCTGGAGATCGAGAAGCGGTTGGAGACCGT
>JABDJC010000241.1 GCA_013003395.1 Acidimicrobiia bacterium | reverse complement strand
GTGAGCGGTACGAGTTTCTGAAGTGGGGTCAGGCCGCATTCGACAACTTCCGGGTCGTGCCACCCGCCACCGGGATCGTCCACCAGGTGAACCTCGAGTATCTGGCCAAGGTGTTGTGGGACAACGGATCCCACCTCTATCCGGACTCGCTCGTCGGCACGGACTCGCACACGACCATGATCAACGGTCTCGGGGTCGTCGGTTGGGGCGTCGGCGGCATCGAGGCGGAGGCCGTGATGGTCGGCCAGCCGATCTACATGCTCGTGCCGGAGGTCGTCGGATTCGAACTGACCGGTTCGCTCGCCGAAGGGGCGACGGCCACCGACCTCGTGCTCAGAGTCACCCAGATGCTTCGTGAGCACGGCGTCGTGTCCAAGTTCGTCGAGTTCCACGGGTCGGGACTTGCCGGGATGCCACTCGCCAACCGAGCCACAATCGCGAACATGGCGCCCGAATACGGGGCGACTGTCGGGTTCTTTCCGGTCGACGAACAGACGACGAAGTACCTTCGCCTAACCGACCGCGACGAGGCGCTCGTCGAAACGGTCGAGTGGTACTACCGCAAGCAGGGGCTCTGGCGCGATGAGAGCCGCCACATCGTCTACAGCGCCAATCTCACGCTGGATCTGGCGACGGTCGAGCCGGCGCTCGCGGGCCCCAAGCGACCTCAGGATCGCATCGTGCTGTCGGGGATGCAGGATCAGTGGAAGTACGACCTGCGGGAGACGTTCGGCAAAGCCGCCGACGCCGGTCCGGGAACCGTCGACGAGATGGTCGACGAAGGTGGCCCTGTGCTCGACGCCGAACCTGCGCCCGATGCCGAGAACGGAGTGGAGGTCGAACTCGACGGCGAGACGTTCGTGCTCGACCACGGAGACGTCGTCATCGCTGCCATCACGTCGTGCACCAACACGTCCAACCCCGACGTCATGGTGGGTGCCGGTCTCGTGGCCCGTAAAGCCAGAGCCCGAGGACTCACCCGCAAGCCGTGGGTGAAGACCTCGTTCGCTCCCGGGTCCAAAGTGGTCACGGAGTATCTGGAGAAGGCTGGTCTCATGGACGACCTGGAGGCGACCGGTTTCTTCCTCGTCGGCTACGGCTGCACCACCTGCATCGGCAACTCGGGTCCGCTCCCGATCCCGATCAGCGAGGCCATCCACCATCACGACCTCGTCGCCGCGTCGGTGCTGTCCGGTAACCGAAACTTCGAGGGCCGGATCTCGCCGGACGTACGGGCGAACTATCTGGCGTCGCCCCCGCTGGTCGTCGCGTACGCCCTGGCGGGGACGGTCGACATCGACCTGACGTCACAACCGATCGGCCAGGACGAGTCCGGGGCCGACGTGTTCCTCGCCGACATCTGGCCGTCGCAGGCCGAGATCGATTCCATCGTCAGTCGGTCGGTGTCGTCTGACCAGTTCGCCGAGCAGTACGGGCAGGTGTTCGTCGGTTCCGACGAGTGGCGGGCGATCGCTACCACCGGTGAAGCCCTGTACGAATGGGACGACGACAGCACCTACGTGCAGGAGCCCCCGTTTTTCAAGGACCTGGGGCCGACCGTGACACCGCTGCAACCAATCACCGGAGCCCGCGCCCTCCTCAAGCTCGGCGATTCGGTGACGACCGACCACATCAGCCCTGCCGGCGCCATCGGAGAGCACACGCCTGCCGGTCAGTACCTCACCTCCAAAGGGGTCGAGAAGCGCCTCTTCAACTCCTACGGCTCACGACGCGGCAACGATCGCGTGATGACCAGAGGCACGTTCGCCAACATCCGCATCCGCAACGAGCTGGCACCGGGGACCGAAGGGGGATACACCACCGACTTCCTCGACGGGCAGGTGAAGACGGTCTACGAGGCAGCGCTGCACTACGAGGAAGCCGGAGTACCTCTGGTGGTGCTCGCGGGCAAGGACTACGGCATGGGGTCGTCACGTGACTGGGCGGCGAAAGGAACCTACGAGTTGGGTGTCCGGGCGGTCATCGCCGACAGCTTCGAACGGATTCACCGATCGAATCTTGTGATGATGGGCGTGCTTCCGTTGACCTATGGCGAAGGTCAGAACGCGACCACGCTCGGTCTCGACGGCAGCGAGACGTTCGCCATCGATCTGCAGGACGACCTCGTGCCTCGACAGCCGATCCGAGTGACCGCAACGAGAGCGGACGGTTCGGTCATCGCGTTCGACGCGGTCTGTCGATGCGACACGCCGGTTGAAGTGGAATACCTACGCAACGGCGGAATCCTGCACATGGTGCTCAGAAACATGGCGGCCGGCACCGTCTAGCGACTCCTGCGTCATGTGACGGGTAGCCTGACCGGAGGCCGCGTTGTCACCAAGGAGGCAGGTATGACCGGCAGAGTTCTCGCGATGTTTCTCGCGGTTGGGATGATCGCTTCGTCTTGCGCCACAGGGTCGGTTGGCGACACTGCGGAGACCACGACAACCACGGTCTCGCCATCAACCACACCCGCTCCGGTCCCGACGACGCTCTTGCGCGAAACGACGACCACTGAGGAGCCGGCGAGTTCGACAACCACCTCGCTTGTCGCAGTTGGTTCTGTCTGTGGCGAAGTCGATGCTGGTGCCGACCAACCCACTGAAACCGGGTCGGAACGAATCGACGCTCGTGGCGTGGCGCAGGTCTGGGTACCTGAAGGGTCGTTCACGATGGGCACCGAAGATCCATCGAACCTCGAGGTACCGAGCTTTGCCATTTCGGAGGTCCTCGGCGAACAGCCTGCACACGACGTGACCATTTCGGTTGGCTTCTGGATCGACAAGTTCGAGGTGACGAACGAATCGTTCGGAAGCTTCAGCGAAATGGGCGGATACGACGACCCTGCGTGCTGGTCCGAGAAAGGCTGGGAATGGCGAGAAAAGCAACGGGCGTTACCGGTCGACTGCGAAACGGATGATCCCGACCACCCACGTGCCTGCGTGTCGTGGTTCGAGGCTGAGGCGTACGCGACGTGGCGTGGCGGAGAGTTGCCGTCCGAGGCGCAGTGGGAATACGCCGCACGTGGACCGGACTCACTCATCTACCCGTGGGGCGATGAGTGGGACCCAGCGTTGGCGAATGTGGTTGACGCGACCGGAACCACGCCAGTCGGATCGTTCCCCGCCGGAGCGAGCTGGGTCGGGGCGCTCGACATGTCTGGCAATGTGATGGAGTGGGTGGCCGACTGGCTCAGCTTCTCCTATTACGCCGAGTCGCCCGAGGTCGACCCCGAGGGCCCCGACGTCGGCAGCATCAAAGTCGAAAAGGGTGGCTGGTGGGGCAGTCTTCCGTACGTCGCGAGAGCCGCATATCGTCACTTCGAAGACCCGCCGCGATACCAAGACAAACACATCGGCTTGCGGGTTGTTCACTCGGGTTGATCGCGACAGGCGCTCGCCATCAACAAGAGGAAGGCCCCAGGAGTCCTGAGGCCTTCCTTCGTCGATTGAGTGGTGGCGTCTACGCGGCGCCGGCCATCAGTAGGTCGAAGAACCCACGGGCAATCTTCTCGTAGCCCTTGACGTTGGCGTGGATGTTCGGAGACACGCCGTCACGTGGTGGGCACATCGTTGTGAACTTGCAGATCTGTTCGACGTTGTTCGGTACCCCGTTCCCGTTGCGGTCTCCAAAGTCCTGACCGTGGAACAGCGCCTCGACGTCGACCACGGGAATGCCTCGCACGTAGTACTCGAATTCGATGAGGTCGTTCCCGAGCGCAGACAGTCCTGTACTCAGAATGGCGAAATCGGGATCAGGCTCGAGTTCGACCGGCACGCCCGAATAGTGGCCAACCCATGCCGCGAGGCTGGGGTTGTAGTAGTTCATACCGACGATGTGGGCGTCAGGATCGGCAGCCAGCAGCGCGTCGAGCGTTGCGCCGACGTCGGCGGCAATCCCCGCAACAACGCCGAAGATGCATGCCTCGTCCTCGCCGCAGGCGAGGATGTCCGGCGTCGCTTGGAGGAAGTCGTTCGCTCCCATGTCGATGGTGACCAAATCGACGTCACCAGACGCCAGGACCGACTGCGCTACTGACAACTGAGACACACCGTCGTTGTAACAGATGCCGCCGTAGGTGAACGTCGCCGTCGTCTCGCCAGGGCAGCCGAGCTTGATGTGCTCCACGTCGCCGAGCAAGCCCGCTAGCTGGTCCGTGTAGGACAGGTCGGTGAACAGGATGTTTTCGCCGATGGGATTGGCCATCGTCCCGGCGGCTAGAGAGGTGCCCAACGACAGGTACGTCGATGCCTCGTCTTCAGCGACGGCTGCAGATGGCACCACAGCGAGCGCCAGCACCACGGCCAGCACGATGATTCTCGACCTATTCCTCACAAGAGTTCCTCCACGTTGAATGAACGCACCGCGCCGCGGAGAGTAGGCATCAACGAGCGGCTGCCGCCACTGGCAGCGCATTCGCTGTCGCGCAGGACATGCGCATCGATCCGGCACGCCGTCGGGCGTCATGGCGAGTAGCTTTCGATGAATGGCGTATCGCACTGGCCGACAGTTGTTGGATCAGGACCTCTCGGGCATCACCGAACTGAGGATCCATGGGGTCGGAGGCGCTTCGCCTGAACAGGTCCTCGACGTCCCCTATACCGACTGGGTCGCGGGCGACCTCACCGCAGGTTTCTTCACTGCGCCAGAGGCGGTCCCGTTCCCGGGGCCAACTCGCCGGCTGGAGGCGTACTCGTGGGGTGGCCTCACTTCCCGGTCAGCCGCCAGGGCGTTGTGGATCCTGCTGCTGCCCTTCGCGTTGATCAACATGAGCGGATGGATGATGGAGCACCGCTGTGATCCAGGATCCGGAGACAAACTCGGCATTGGTGACCGGCTCAGCATCGTGAGCCTTCGCCTCTACGGACTCGCCGTGACGATCGCCGCAGTGTTTTACGCAGCCGTCATCGGGATCGATCTCTACGCCTATCAATGCGGCGCCTCGGCGCTCTGCGCCGACGGTCGGTGGATCACCTGGCCGCTGTCCAACGGGGTGGTGCAGGGAAGCCTCGGCCGAGAGCTCGTCGTCGGAGCGATAGTGCCGATCCTGCTGGTCAGCGTCGTGGCGTGGATCACCAAGCGCTCGCAAGGGTGGGTGCATCCCGACATGTCGATGACGATTTCAGCGGCAGAGGGTCTTGACCCAGCGGGCACCGTCGGCCTGCGTGACAAGGGGTTTTGGGAGAGCCCACACGTATCCCATCGCCTCGGAGTCGGTCACACCGCAGCAGGATTCGCAACGTGCGGGCTGGTGCTTGCGTCGACCCTCGACCAGATTCCCGGTACGGGGATAGGAGCGGGGTATCAGAATGTGTTCCTCGCGGTGCTCGTCAGCATTGCGCTCGGCGTGGCACTGCTCGGCCGGTTGCACGCCCGCTGGTATTGGGGTCTTCTCGGCTTGGCGGTAACTGCGTTGGTGGGGCAGCTCTACGCCACGTGGTCGCTCGACGTCGACTGGAGCCGGATGGGACAGGCCCCCGGAGCGCGAGACCTCGGGCAACCGCTGTTCTTCGTCGTCTTCGGATTGCTCATCCTGCACGGTGCAGCCCAAGCACTCGTACAGCCGCAGGTCGGTGGCTTGCTGTCTCGACTGTTCAACTGGTTTGCGCCTCTGTCGATAGCGTTTCTCGGATACGGAATCGTCGCTGCGTTCGGCTCGGGTGCAATCATTCAGATTTCGAACTTCCTCGGTCAGGCAGTGACCCGGTCAGCCTGGGATGCTGGAAGAGTTGCCGGTGATGCGTGGCCTCTGATCTACAGCGACGTCGTGGGGATGACGGCCGTGAACACGGCGTTCATCATCGTTCTCCTCGGTCTGCTCACCGGGGCCATTGCCATCTGGCGCCTCGTCCGTCGTGAGTCGATCGAGGACATTGCCGCAGCGTACGGTGTCGAACCCGCGAGCGAGGGGGACAACGCGGCGCAGCTCATGAAGACAATCAGCACCGCCAGGGCCATGGCCCGAATGACCGATGCAGTTGCGTTCATACTTTCGGTGGCGATTGCGGTGCTGATCGCCTCGATCGTTCAAGCCATCTTGGCCGTCGGAGGCAACCTGGACGATGTCAGCCGGCGCGTGTTCTTTGCCGGGTGGCAGCAACAAGCGTCTGCACTCCTCGGCCTCTTGGCGGTAGCTGCATTGGTTCTGGTGGACAGAAGCCGACGTAGCGCCGGCGTGCGCCGCGGACTCGGCATCGTGTGGGACATCACCACGTTCTGGCCGAGGTGGTTTCATCCGTTTGCGCCCCCGTCGTACGGCGAGAGGGCCGTGCCCCAGCTCGCCCACAGGGTCAGGCAGATCGCGGCAGCAGGCGGGAGCGTTGTGATGTCCGGCCACAGTCAAGGAACCGCGGTGGCGGTCGCGGCTGTCTCTCGGTTGCATGGAGATGAGGACGATTCACTCGAGCGCGTTCGTCTCATCACCCACGGCTCTCCTGTTGGCCGTCTCTACGGGCGCTTCTTCATGCGCTACTTCAGTGAAGATCTCAGACGTAGCGTCGCCGACGTGATGGGTTCGCCCCAAGACCGAACGAAGCCAGTGTGGGTGAATCTTCACCGCAAGACCGACTACATCGGCGGCGCCGTGTTCAGGAAGGGTGAAGAGCCCCCGGAGTGCTATCGAGATGAGGAGCTGCTCGATCCCGTTGAGCTGGTGTTCGAGCCCGGAGAAAGGCTGCCGAAACCGCTTCGGCATTTCGACTACTTCCGTGAGAAGGAGTACCAACACGTCGTCGACGAGATGTGTTCCTCCCTCGATCGAGGTCGGGGATAGGACTGTTCCGGGTTTCAGTCGTCGGTATCTCCGGAAGCGGCAAGTCGACGCTTGCGGCGGCGATCGCTGACCGCATCGGATGTCGTCACATCGAGTTGGACGCCATCCATCATCAAGCCGATTGGCAGCCCAAACCCCGAGATGAGTTCCGCAAAGCGATGGCGCCACTGTTGGATTCTGAGCGGTGGGTGGTCGACGGGAACTATTCGTCGCTGGTCCAGGATCTCGTCTGGGAAGCAGCGGACACCGTTGTATGGCTCGATCTTCCGCGCAGGGTGGTCATGCCTGCGCTGGTCAAACGGACGTTCGTTCGGATGGCGACGCGACGAGAACTCTGGAACGGAAATCGGGAATCGTTCAGCAATCTGTTCACGTTTGATGCCGAGGAGAACATCCTGCTCTGGTCGTGGACGCGCGGACCGATTCTTCAAACCAGGATGGAGCAAGAGGTGAACGACCCGAAGTGGGCGCACCTCCAGTTCGTACGGCTACGTTCACGGCGCGAAGTGAGCGGCTGGCTCAACGCAGCGTCTGGCTGACTCGTCGTCAGGCGGCAGGCGCAAGGAAGTCCGCGGCGACCCATCCTTCGACGATTCGAGGACCCGCCACCGCGTGAACGTTGATCCACGTGTAGGTGTCGCTCTCCTTCTGCACGTCAGCCACTTGCATCACTGCCGAACCGTTTGGCAGCTCGGCGAGTATGGCTGCGCTCGTTGTGGGCTCCTGCCGAAGGTAGAGGCTGGTGGCGGTGACCCGATGAGTGGCACGCGCGAGCTCTGCAACGGCGCCCGCGGTCGAGCTCTCGCTGACTGGTTCGTCGGAAGCGTCGATTGGGACGATGAACTTCCGCGCAACCCATCCGTCGAGCACTCCGGCGTCGGTGGTCACTCTCACCCGCACCCAATGGAAGCCGTCGCTCTTTGCCAGAACGTCTGCGAGCAACTCAACCGTCGACCCACTGCTGAGCTGCGTGAGAACGTCACCGCTCAGTGCCGGACTTGCGCGCATGTTCAACACGTCGGAGGCTTCGACGCGATACGCGAGGCCGGCCGTCGCAGGCTTGATCTCGCGCGAGAGTTCCACCGGTCGGGTCAACTCTCCGCCGATCGCGACGAGGTAGCGGCTTGCCACCCAGCCCTCGACCTCACGCATCCCTGAGATCGCTCTGATCTGTAGCCACTCATGCTCATCGGCTGTTTGCGGAGGCGTCCCGACCGCCGCCACCTCAGTGCCGCTTGGAAGCAGTGAGATGGAGGGTGCCGCCGTGGTCGGTTGCGTCCGCAGATTCAGTCCCGTAGTCACCTGGTGTGTCGGGTCAGCCAGTTTCGGCGGCGGCGTGCCGTTCCCCAGAACCGACTCGATGGTGGCGTAGTTCAACATCGAACCGGCGATAGGGGTCATACCCAGGTGAACATGGTCGTAATGCGGGTGCTTTCCTCTGTACTCGCGGCCATTCGGCGACTTGGCCGACCAGGCCCGCAGGTTGTAGATCATCAGCTGAATGCCGAGCCTTTTCCCGTGCGGCATGAGGAGTTGGGTCACTGGGTCGCCTAGCTCTGGGCGTGGCCGGCCTTGCCCGGTTGTCGGGATCATGAGGTCGACGGCTCGCCCTTCGGCGTGCTCCGAGAACGTTGTGCCGCCAACCACGCTGCGGCAGTTGAAGATGCCGCCATTGCGCGAATAGTCGAACCGGTCCAGCAGATACGCCAGGAGGGCTTTGGCGCCAGGCGTTGGGCCACTCGAACAGCCCACTGGGGTGACGCGTGCCGCGAAGTTGTTCATCCCAGGTCGAATTCCACGACGTCGCCTCGCAACTCGTTTCGATAGAGGTCGAGATCCTCGGCGTCGTCGCCGCCGTCGAGAGCGTTCGAACCATCGCCCTCATCGACATCGAGCCGCTCTGATTCCGGAACTTCGAACAGATCGATGATGTCGAGTGAATCGTCTCTCGTCATGATTCGACACTACTCACGCGACCATCCCCGTGGATGCTGGACGGGCACCGTCGGTCGCCCCAATCGGCGAGGTCATTCCTCGCTTGGTGCCTCTACGAGGCCGGTCAGAGTGGGCGTCGTGCGCACCAAACGTGCCAGGCCCGGCACGGTCAATTCGCTGACCTGGGGCGCACCTGACCTCAGATCCACGATGAGGGCCTCCTTGTAGCTTCCGAATTCGATGCGGCGATTGATGATCACGACGCCGTCGGAGTAGTCCAATTCGGCCGGGGTGACGTCGACAAACCACTCATCGAGGGAGAAGGTGGCGAACGAGTCGCCGGACGGAACCCGAACCACGTGAAGGGTCACGCCCGGGGTTGCGAATCCGAACTCGACGTAGGCCACTTCCGAACCGTCCGGTGCGAGTTCAGCGTATCGGTTGGACACATCACACAAGTGACAGTCGAAGGAAACGTCGCTCGGCTGGGGATTCGCTGGTAACTCGATGACCTCGCCCGTCTCGTCGATGAAGTCTGTCCATTCGAAGCCTTCTGCCCCGACGTTCAAGAGATACAGGCCACCGCCATACGAGATCGGCGAGGACCCGGATTCCCAGAGACCGACGACCGCCACCTCGGAAACCGACCCGTCAACAAACGTGTACCACCGCAAGGTGGCGACATACTCGTCGGGAAGGCCCTGCTCGTGCCTGGTGTACAACACTCCCAGTTGACCGTCACGTGTGGCCACATCGTGCAACTCGAGAATCTGATTGTCCGGTGCAGCGACCAACAGCTCCCTTGCGTCTGCGGATCCGGCGGGTACCAGGTACACGATCCTTGCGTCTGACGTGAAATCTCGACTCCCCTGAAACACGACCCCGCCACGTGTGTCGTCGACGGCCAACGCAACGGGCCCGGTGATGAGGTGTGTTGTCTTCTCGTCGATCAAGAAGACGCCCTCGGGGTTACTCACCAGCACGGCCGGTGGTGCGCTGACAGGTGTTGTGGTGGATGCTTGTGGTGGTGTAGTGGTGCTCGGGGAGAGGGTCGTGGTCTGCGCTGGCAACGTCGTAGTCGTGGTCGTCGCCGCTGGGCGAGAGGTGCTGGTTGTCGTTGGCTCGGCGGACGCCGAGCACGCGGCAACCAGGACCGCAGAGGTGAGCAACAGCGCCATTGAGCGGCGAACAGTCATGCAAGTCCTTCTCTTCCTTGCAACCATACGCGCGCCGCCGCAGCCGATTCGCCGGCGATTCCGGCGTGGCCACTACTCAGTCAGGTGGGGAGCGATCCGTTGACGGCTCGCACCGCCCACACCACCGCGAAAAGCACCCCGTTGGCAACCAACACTACGTTCAGGAGTCGTGCATCGAATCGGACTCGTCCCGCTCGCAGGAGCTGCAAAAAGACAAGAGCGGCGACGACTTCCAGGACTGCGAACAACACCAGAGGATGGAACGCAAAGGCACTACTGAGGTCGCCGCGCAGCAGTCGTGAGGTGGCTCGTGTGAGGCCACATCCGGGGCATGCGACGCCGGTGCACAGTCGTACCGGGCACAAGACGAGGCCGTCATCGGAGGGCGTCCACAGGGCGAGCAAAGCGCCAACCAACACCACCCCAACGCCTGGCGAAGCAGCGGCGAGTGCAGTCCGAGAGGGGCCTCTCGTCGGCTGCCGCTTCATATCGGTCATGGACCTGCGGCCACCGCGAACACGAGCACGACGATCACCGCCACCACAGCAATTCCCAAGAAGATGGTGCCGATCATCCCAAGGATCTTCCCTGCGTTCGCCGTGCCGCGATTCGCTGGATCACGGAGGCCGTTGTCGATGGCGGCGAGTTCTTTCGAGCCGATGCTCCAGGCAAACGGCGCCAGAACACCGCACAACACGAATCCGAGGATCCCGAGCACGAGAGCGAGCGTCGCCTGGCTTTGTTCGGGGTATGTCTGGAACGTCATTCAACCTCCCTTGATCTCGGCGCAATGTACGTCGCGGACTCGAAGATGGCGCGGATATGTGGTGACCCTCGATGGCGTGCCATCGGGGGTGGGTCCACTCTGCCGAGTCGGATTTGGTGAAACGGTCGCTCACTAAGCTTGCGCACGAACCGCAATCAGGAGTTGAACCCCAGTGGTGGATGTCGCAGCACTGCGCGCTGCAATAGGCGCTGTCAAAGATCCAGAGCTTCATCGCTCGCTCGAGGAACTCGGCATGCTGCGCGAGCTCGAAGTTGCCGATGACGATTCGGTCCGTGTTCTCGTTGCCCTCACCGTCCCCGGATGCCCGCTCAAGGACAAGCTCACGAGCGATGTGACCGACGCCGCGCATACGATTTCTGGCGTCGGTTCGGTTGCTGTCGAGTTCACGGTGATGACCGATAGTGAGCGATCCGGCCTGGTCGAGCAGGTGAGAGGGACTCCAACTCGGGAGATCCTCGTCGGTGGCTCGACGAGCCGCACCAGGGTGATCGCAATTTCGTCCGGCAAAGGTGGCGTCGGCAAGTCTTCGGTGACTGCCAATCTCGGCGTGGCGCTGGCGCTGCGTGGCCACTCGGTCGGCATCATCGACGCTGACGTGTGGGGTTTCTCGATTCCCAAGATGCTCGGCATCGAACGGCAGCCGATCGTGATCGACGACATGCTCGTTCCGCCAGAGGTTCACGGCGTGCGGGTGATGTCGATGGACTACTTCGTGCGACCTGATCAGGCCGTCATCTGGCGGGGACCGATGTTGCACAAGGCGCTCGAGCAGTTCCTCGCCGACGTGTACTGGGACGATCCTGACTTCATGTTGATCGACATGCCCCCGGGGACAGGGGACATCGCCATTTCGATGTCTCAGTTCTTGCCGAGGGCGCAGGCGATCGTCGTGACCACTCCGCAGCTCACTGCCCAGCGGGTCGCCCAGCGTGCCGCGGTGATGGCGCGCAAGGTCAATCAGGAAGTGATGGGTGTCGTCGAGAACATGTCCTGGTTCACCGGGGACGACGCCAAGCGGTATCCCATTTTCGGTGACGGAGGCGGAGCGAGGCTGGCTGAGGATCTCGAAGTTCCGCTTCTGGGTCAGGTTCCGTTGGTCCCCGCGCTGCGACAAGCCGCTGACGAGGGTCGTTCTCTCCTTGTCACAGATCCCGACAGTGAAGCAGCGGCTGCGTTCATGGAGCTGGCTGAGCAGGTCGAACAACGCAAGCCCCGAGTGAGAACGCATCCTGAGTTGGTCATCCGCTAGGAATTTGGAAAGTCGAAGGTGAACAAGTGAGCAAACCTGTGAACGTACGCGTTGGCATGGCTTCGGCCCGTGAGATGGAGCTGAAAGTCGACGACGGCGACAAGCTCGCCACCGACTTCGAGAAGGCTGTCGCCGACGGGCAGCCGCTGCTCTGGATCACCGACTCCAAGGGTCACCGACACGGTCTGGTGGTGTCGAAGGTGGCCTTCCTCGAGATCGAGAACGACGAAGAGCGCACAGGAATCGGATTCAGCCCTTCATGAAGAAAACGCCCGGCGATGCCGGGCGTTTCTCCAGTTGTTCGAGGGGAATGGTCAGCTTGCGCGGCGACGGCGACGCTCGGCGAGCCAGCGCTTCCGGAGCCTGCGACGATCGTCTTCGGCGTAGGCGCCCCACACGCCGGCTTCCTGATTCGTCTCCAGCGCGTACTGCAGGCACTCTTCGGTGACGGAGCACGACGCACAGATGGCCAGTGCCTTTTCGATTTGGTCGACGGCCGGTCCGGTGCTCCCGATCGGGAAGAACAGGTCGGGATCGGAGTCTCGGCAGGCGGAGAGTTCTCTCCAGTCGATGACAGTCAGCATTTATGGGCTCCTCGGGCGTGTGGGGGACTAGAAAATCTTGTGAGGGTGTATGTGAATGTGAATGCTTTCACAAGCTAGCGGGTCACATTGTCGTTCGCAGGAAGTTGGTGCTATGAAGCATACGAGCCGTGCATACCGAATGCAACAGGTTTTTTCGCGATATCGTTGCGTCACGAAACGGAGGCCGAAGTGATCGCTGACGAACTCGAAGCCGAGCTGAAAGACGGCATGCGCGAGCGTGACCGAGCCCGCATCAATGTGATTCGACAGATCAAAACCGAGGTGGCGGTACTCACTGCATCTGCCGGATTCGATCGACGTGTCGACGATGCGCTGTATGTCGAAATCATCTCGTCGTACTCGAAGAAGATGCAGAAGGCGAAAGACGAGTTCGAGAGCGCAGGCGAACGAGGTCGAGAACAGGCCGAGAAGTTGGCGTACGAGATCGAGTACCTGTCCCGGTGGTTGCCGGCCCAACTGTCGCGAGAGGAAACGAGTGCGCTGGTTGCCAAGGCGATTGCTGACGTCGGTGCGAGCGACGTCAAGGATCTCGGTCGAGTCATGGGCGCGGTGATGAAATCGGGTGCCGAAGTCGATGGGGCGCTCGTCAACCAACTCGTCAGGGAACAACTCGGCGGGTGAGCCGAATCCTCCCTCGATATGAGCCGATGCTTGCCACTCCGTGGGCGGCTCCGCCGGTCGAAGCAGACGGTTGGGTGCATGAAGTCAAATGGGACGGCGTACGCATCATCTTGGAGTGGGATGGCGAGGCGGTCCGACTCCGAAGCCGGCGCGGCCTCGACGCCACGACGACGTATCCAGAGCTGAAGAACGCCGCATTCGATGAACCGTGCGTGCTCGACGGCGAAGTCGTGTCGCTGGATGGTGCCGACCGACCCTCGTTCGAGCGGCTCCAGGCGAGGATGAACGTCTCGTCGCCTTCTGAGGAGGCGCTGGCATCGGTGCCGATAGCGTTCGTCGTGTTCGACCTGCTGTTCAGCGGAGAGTCGCTGATTGGTATGCCGTGGCACGAGCGACGAGCCAGGCTCGAATCCC
>JABDJC010000235.1 GCA_013003395.1 Acidimicrobiia bacterium | reverse complement strand
CGCCGCCACCATCCCGGTTGTCATCTATGCGCTGTTCGGGACGTCGCGTCAGCTTGCCGTCGGACCGGTCGCAATCGTCTCTCTACTCACGGCATCTGCACTCGCACCGCTGGTGGAGGAGGGGACTGCCGGGTATATCGGCGCCGCCGCCCTGCTGGCGTTGATGGTCGGGATCGTCCACATCGTGCTCGGCGTCGGGCGTCTCGGGTTCCTGGTGAACTTCCTGTCACATTCGGTACTGGTCGGGTTCACGGCCGCCGCCGCAACCATCATCGGGTTCTCGCAGGCCAAACACGTCTTTGGTATCTCCACCGAACGCAAAGATCACTTCTATGAGACCGTGCTCGAATTCTTCGACAACGTCGCCGACACCAACTCGACCACACTCGCACTCGGCGCGGTCGCTCTGGGCGCCCTCTTCGCTCTGAAGAAGTGGGCGCCGAGAGTCCCCGCAGCCCTGGTGGTGGTGGTCGGGTCAATCCTGGCGGTGGAGATCCTCGATCTGGAGTCACGCGGGGTGAAGGTGGTCGGCGACATCCCCGACTCGTTGCCGGCATTCGGCCTGCCTGACTTCAGCGGCTCGCTGATCGGCAACCTGGCCATGACCGCTCTGGTGATCACCCTCGTGGGGTTCATGGAGTCGATCGCCGTCGCCAAGGTTTACGCCCGCCGCCGTCGTTATGAGATCGACGCCAATCAGGAACTGATCGGCTTGGGCGCGGCCAACGTCGCCTCGGGTCTCTTCGGTGGGTACCCCGTGACCGGCGGATTCTCCCGCACAGCGGTCAACGACACCGCCGGGGCACGCACGCCATTGGCATCACTCATCACCGCTGGCATCGTCCTCGCGACCATTGCGTTCCTCACCCCACTGTTTGCATCTCTGCCGAACGCCGCTCTCGGGGCCATCATCATCGTGGCCATAGTTGGCCTGATCGACATAGCCGAGATGCGCCACATCGCCAGCGTGAAGAAGAGCGACCTGATCGGCCTCTCTGTTGCGTTTGGTGCGACGCTCATGCTCGGAATCGAGCTCGGGATTCTGGTCGCGGTTGTCGCCTCGATGTTGGTGGTTTTTGCTCGGATGTCGATGCCGCACAGCGCCGTGCTTGGCCACGTTGACGGCACCACGAGTTATCGCAATACGGCGCGGTTCCCTGAGGCAGAGGTCATCAGCGGCGTCCACATCGTGCGCATTGATGCGGCACTCTCCTTCGTGAACGCGGCGAACATCAAACGACTGCTGCTCACCCAGGCGGACGAGGTCGTCGAAGCGCCACGGGCACTCGTGCTCGACGCGTCGGGCATCAACGATCTCGATGCCACGGGCGCGGACATGTTGGACGAACTCCTGCTCGAAATGGAGGACCGCAATGTGGCGCTTCACCTCGCAGAGGTGAAAGGTCCGGTGCGGGACATTCTCCGAAACGCCGGTCTCTGGGACCGCATGGGCAACCGCATCCATACGTCCACCAATGACGCGATCATGGCGGTCACTGCTGGTCATGCCGGACCGAGCGACCAACGACGACACGGCATCGACGAACGCCCACCACACGAAGCTGGGGCTCATGTCCACGCCTGACACCACATGGAACGAGCTTGTCGACTCCCACCGCATGTCGGTGCAGGGCCCTAATGACGCCATTCCCGACCACCAACCGAAAGCGGCGGTTCTGGGCTGTGCGGACGCCAGGGTGTCGCCGTCTATTGTCTTCGGCCAGCCGGCCGGCGCCCTCTTCGAGGTCCGCATTGCGGGAAATACGGCGAGTCCGACTGCTCTCGCCAGCCTCGACTACGCCGTCGGTGAGCTCGGTGTGGAGCTGCTCATCGTTCTGGGACACACCGGCTGCGGCGCCGTTGGCGCGGCTGCTGCCGGAATCTGCGACGGGCATCTCGCTCCGGTCGTGGAGCCGATCTGTGATGTCGTCCGCAAGAACCCGGGCGCATCAGTGGACGAACTCGTCACCCACAGCATCAACGCCACGGTCAACGCTCTCACCCAACACGCCGGTCCGACCGGCACCGCCGCCCGTGAGGGCCAGCTCATGATCCGGGGAGCCGTGCACGACCTGCTCTCCGGGCAACTCGAACCAACCGACCCCCAACCCAACCCCGAACCCGCCACCTAGGAGGCGCCAGTGAGTACCGCAACAATCCCCGGAACCGATGTCATCGACTCGAGTCAGCTTCGTCAGCTACGCGCGGAGGATCCAGACATTCGGATTCTGGACGTCCGAACCGGTGGCGAATTTGAGACCCTCCATATCCCTGGTTCGTACAACGTTCCACTGGGCACCCTCGGCGAACATGCCCGCGACCTCGCGTCCGTCGAACACCCGGTCGTGTTGGTCTGCCAAACCGGCGGCCGTGCCAGCAAGGCGCACGAAAGCCTCGTCGCAGCCGGCAAAGAGACCCTCCACATCCTCGAAGGGGGTATGGAGGCGTGGGATGAGTCCGGCGGGGACGTGGTGCGTGGCAACACGGACCGCTGGGCCATGGACCGACAAGTCCGCTTCGTGGCCGGTTCGCTCGCGCTCGCGAGTGTCGCTGCCAGCACAGTAATCCCCGGCGCCAAGTGGATCGCTGCCGGCGTGGCCGGTGGCCTCACGTATTCGGCCGCGACCGATACCTGCGCAATGGCCGCGATGCTCGGCAAGCTCCCCTACAACCAATCCGACAACTGCGACATCGTCGGTGTACTTGACGCCCTCAACCAGAAAGCAGCCTGAGGACTCTAATACCCCCTAGGGTATGATGAGTCCATCGCTCCGATTGAAAGGAAACCTGACATGAAATTCACCCAGTACTACCTCGACTGCCTCTCCCAAGCGTCCTATCTCATCGGTGACGAAACGACCGGCCGTGCCGTTGTCGTGGATCCCCGCCGGGACATCGACGAATACGTCAACGATGCAGAAGCCGACGGCTTGAAGATCGAGATGGTTATCGAGACCCACTTCCACGCGGACTTCCTGTCCGGCCACCTCGAGCTCGCCGCAGCAACCGGTGCCGAGATCGGTTTTTCCTCCGTGGGCGAGACCGAGTTCCCCTCCCGCGCGCTTGAAGACGGCGAGCGGTACTCACTCGGCGAGGTGGAACTGGAATTCCTCCACACGCCTGGCCACACCCCCGAATCGCTCAGCATCGTGGTTTATGAACACGCAGGCGACGAAATTCCCTATGGTGTGTTGACTGGCGACACGCTGTTCATTGGTGATGTTGGCCGCCCCGACCTGCTCGCGTCCATTGGCTTCACCCGTGACGAACTGGCCGACAGCCTCTACGACAGCCTGCACAACAAGCTCCTCCCATTGCCCGACGAGACCCGGGTCTACCCCGCACATGGCGCCGGGTCGGCCTGTGGCAAGAACCTCTCCACCGAAACGTCGTCCACGATGGGTGAACAACGCGCCAGCAACTATGCACTGTTGGCCCCGGACAAGAAGACGTTCATCGAACTGGTCACCGAGGGTCAACCACCGGCCCCTGGCTACTTCGTCTATGACGCCGTTCTGAACCGTAAGGACCGCGAGCTTCTCGACGAGTCAGCTCTTCCAGAGGCGCTGGACTTCGAGGCCTTCGATCGGGTCGTCGCCGAAGGGGCGATGATCATCGACGGCCGCAATCCCGACGAGTTCGGTGCGGGTCACCTCATCGGCTCCATAAACGTCGGCCTGAACGGTCGTTACGCAGAGTTCGCAGGTTCGGTCGTCCCCCACGATGTCGACATGGTGCTTGTCGTTGACGACGGATTTGAACGTGAAGCCAAGAACCGGCTCGCTCGGATCGGCTTCGACCGCGTCGTCGGATACCTCAAACACCCGATGGCCGTCATGGCCTCCAACCCGGACCGGGTCGAACGATCCTCACGGATGACGGCGACCGAGTTCGAATCCCGCAAGGGCGACATCGACGGACTTCAGCTCGTCGACATTCGTAACCCCGGTGAAACCGCCCTCGGCACCATCGACGGCGCGAAGGCGATTCCTGTCGGGCAGCTCCCGGCCCGCATCAGCGAACTCGACCCGGCTCGTCCGACGGTCCTGTTCTGCGCTGGTGGGTATCGCTCATCGGTCGGCGCCAGCGTTCTTCGCGAAGCCGGTTTCGAGGACGTCTCCGACATCCTCGGCGGCTACGGCGCATGGACGGAACTGGTTCCCGCAGGCGCATAGGCTCAACTACGACAGCTTTGGAGCAATCATGATCACGCAGCCACATCCCATCGACATCGGAATCGCCGAATCCGATCGCATCGCGATCGCAGATGGCCTCAGTCGGGTGCTCGCAGACACGTACACCCTGTATCTGAAGACCCACAACTACCACTGGAACGTGACTGGACCCATGTTCAACACGCTCCACCTGATGTTCGAGGTGCAGTACAACGAACTCTGGATTGCCATCGATGTCATTGCCGAACGTATTCGCTCGCTGGGGCGACCTGCTCCAGGCACGTATCGGGAATTTGCGGCCCTCACTTCGATTGCGGAGCCCGATGAGATCCCGCGCGCCGCGGGAATGCTCGCCGATCTCGTCAAGGGCAATGAAGCGGTCACCAAGACGGCACGAGAGGTGTTCGAGATCGCCGACCAGGCCAATGATCAGTCCACCGCCGACCTTCTCACGCAACGACTTCAGGTGCATGAGAAGGTCGCATGGATGCTCCGCAGCATGCTGGAGGAGTAGCCAACACCAGGTTTGCAGAACCGCTCAGACGTTGATCTCCATGAGGTCGCGCCCGATGATCACTTCGGCGTTGTGTTCGTGGCTGGCCTCTTCGAACATCTCGTTCTCCTTCTCGTCTCCTCCCGCCGCGATGTGCGTGAGCACCATTCGTTTGACCTTCGCTGCGCTGGCGATGGCTGCGGCCTGAGTGGAGGAGGCCAGGACCTGATCGACGAGGATCCGCTTCTCGTGGGTATCCACGGCTGCCTCAGGAAGATAACAACACTGCACGAGGACATCGGCGTCCGCAGCCAGGTCGCGGACCCCGGGGCAATCGATGGTGTCTCCGCTGATCGTCAGAATCCGACCTTCCGCCTCAAGCCGATAGCCAAGGCACGGCCATTCCTCATGGGAAAAGCCCAGAGAGTGTCCGTGTTCGACCGCGCCGGCATGAACCCGCCAACCATCTCTCTCCACGTCTGATCCCGCCGGAAGGTCGTGGCTGGGAAACACATCCTCGATCAGGGGCATCGGTTCACCGATGATCGTGGCTTCGTGCAGTCGGAACGCGATGTCGCGCCGGTAGACGGTCTCCCACAACGCGTTCATGATCTCGATCGTGCCGACTGGGCCATGAACGGCAACGGGTCGCTTCCGACCCCCGTTCCATGCCGACAGAAGGAGCTCATCGAGGCCCGAGAAGTGGTCGAAGTGATGGTGCGTGATGAAGACATGGTCTATCTCTCGAGGATGACGTCCGATCCGTGCGAGCTGATTTGTCACGCCTCCACCCGCGTCAAAGAGCAGCGTCTCGCCTTCGAGATCGACGAGATTGGCTGCGCTGTGGCGAGTGACAGACGGCGTTGGCGTTCCTGTCCCCAGCAAAGTCAGCCTCATGGCGATATCCGTTCGACGATTGATCTCATGGTGTCCGACCTTACCGAGCACGTCCGTGCGGTAGGGTCCGGGCAGCATCGGGTGAGCGAAGGAGAATGATGTGAGCGGTACCGGAGACATGTGGCAGCAGGCGGCGGACAAGTGGAGCGAGGTGACCGCCCAGATCCAAGAAGCCGATTGGGACAAGTCGACCACATGCGCCGAGTGGAACGTCCGGGAGTTGGTCGATCATGCGCTGTCGTGGCAAGCGATGGGCGGCGGAGTGCTCGGCGCTGGCACGACACCTGGAGACGATTGGGCCACCATCCAGCCCGCACTGGCGACTGCCCTGCACGACCCGGCGAACCTCGAAGGAAAGTCCGAGGCGTTCGGTGGCATGTCGCATAGAGGCGTCGCTGGCATGGTCATCGGCGACCTTCTCATCCACGCATGGGATCTGGCCCGTTCGATCGGCGCAGATGAGACACTGCCAGAAGAGGTCGTGGAGTCGACCCTGATGGGACTGCGTCGGCTCCCCGAGAAGATGTTGCGCGGAGACACCATGTTCAACGAACCGATCGATGTACCCGAGGACGCCACCAACCAAGAGAAGTTGCTTGCGTTTGTGGGGCGCCAACCCTGAGCCGCACTAGTGCAGACGATCGCTCTATCTTACCGAGGGGCTCAGACCCAGGTACCGGCGGCGTGGCTGCGCCTGCACTGTCCCTGTGAAGAGTGTGCGCTGATCGACATCGGTGAGCGACGTGTTCTTGTGGCAGGGCCATCCGATTGGGATCTGGCGTCGGTTGAACAGGGTCAGGAGAACACGGTGGTCACGTGGCGGTCCGGTCATGTGTCGACCTATCCCGCCGATTTCGTTCAGCTCATGCAGCGGAAGGCGAACCGCCGCCGCTGGGAACCGCAACTCTGGGACACGTCCCATGTGGTCGCAGAGGTGCGCCACGATGACCTGATGTCCGATGCAGAAGTTCGGCGTCGGGCGTTGCTCGACTACCGCGCCCACGGCCTGCTCGTCGTCCGTGGTGTGCCGACCTCGGGTGTCCCGACGGAGGACTTCTTTGATGCGCTGCGGATTCCCATCTGGGAAGGTCCGTTTGGTCTCCGATCCATCGACACGAGGGTGCAGGCCGTTGCCTACAACGTCGCCGAGACCGCAGAAGCACTCCCACCTCACACCGACCTTGCGGGTTATGAGTGGCCTCCCAGCGGTCAGATGCTGCATCTCCTCGTCAACGACACAACCGGAGGCGAATCCATCGCTGTCGATGGCTGGCAGGCGCTGCACTCCCTGCGAACGGACGAGCCAGAGATGTTCGATGTGCTTGTCGACGTTCCCGTTGCCCACCGGCTCTTCTCGGAGAACCGCGAGACGTTCGCTCGTGCGCCGTTGGTGCGCCTCGATACCGAGGGTGCAGTGTCGGGGTTCCGTTTCAGCAACCAGACAATTCAGCCGCTACCACTCGATGAACCTCGCCTCGCGGAGTGGCATCTCGCCTACGCCGAATTGACCCGGCGGCTTCTGGATCCGCAGCAGGCGGTGTCCTTCAAGCTCGAGGAGGGTGACGCCTACCTGACCCATGCTCATCGAGTGCTTCACGGGCGAACCGCCTTCGCGACTGGTGGTGACCGCTGCATTCGCGACGTGTACTTCGAGTTCGACAACGTGCTCGCGCTTGTGGACCAGCTCACCGGCGAGTTGTTCTGAGTACGTCATGATCATGTACGCATGACTCCGGCGACCGATCCGCTGCTGCAGCCCTTCAGCCTCGGCACCGTCCGGCTGCGCAATCGGATCTTTTCGAGCAGCCACGCTCCCGGCTACAACACCGACGGGACCCCAAGCGAGCGCTACATCGCCTACCACGAGGAAAAGGCCAAGGGCGGTATCGGCCTCACGATGATCGGAGGGTCGAGCAACGTCTCGCCCGACTCGGCCTCACTGTGGGGGCAGCTCAACTTCAGCTCCGACGCGATCATCGAGCCCCTGGCCGAAATGACCGAACGAATCCATCGCCACGGAACTGCGATCATCAGCCAGATCACCCACATGGGTCGGCGCAACGTTTCCAACGACGGCGACTGGCTGCCAACGATTGCTCCATCACCGGTTCGCGAGCCGATGCATCGAGGCTGGCCGAAGCAGATGGAGCACTCGGACATCCGTCGGGTCGTGGCCGACTTCGGAAGCGCAGCGGTCCGGGCTCGAGCCGGCGGACTCGATGGCATCGAGTTGTGCGCAACCAGTCATCTCCTCGACCAGTTCTGGACGCCGTTGGCCAATCATCGAACCGATGAATACGGCGGTTCGATCGAGAACCGACTGCGCTTCACCTTCGAGGTCCTCCAATCCATTCGCGAGTCGATCGGCACCGACCTTCTGGTCGGTATTCGGATGATCGGCGATGAGGATCAGATCGGCGGCCTCGGTCGCGAAGAGAGCGCCGACATTGCACATCGATTGGCTGCATCGGGCCTGCTCGACTTCGTCAACATCACCAGTTCCTCCCTCGCCACTGAGGAAGGGCTGTCGAAGGCCATCCCGGCATCGGGAACACCGCTCATGCCGTTTGTGTCGCTTGCGGCGTCCATCAAGGCGGCGATTGACATTCCCGTGCTTCATGCCACTCGCATCACCGACGTCGCGTCGGCCCGCCACGCCATCTCGTCCGGGCTGATCGACTTGGCAGGTATGACCCGGGCTCACATCGCCGACCCACACATCGTGGCGAAGTTGGAACGCGGCGACGAAGACCGCATCCGGGTCTGTGTTGGTG
>JABDJC010000214.1 GCA_013003395.1 Acidimicrobiia bacterium | reverse complement strand
CCACATACGGATCGGTCGATCCCAGCAACGGGGGTGCCTGCGGCCTGAACTGGTCACCCGAGGTGAGCGCGAACGGAGTAACGGCACCCCAATGTGGGGTCAGGAAGTGCTGCGTCGTATACGTTGACGGATCGTTGTGGTTGTACGTGGGATTCCCATGTGCATCGAGCAGCGTGCCATTGGCGACGCGGAGCGGCTGCCAACGGTTGACGTCATAGTCCACGCCACCAGGACCATTGCTTGCTGTGGGATCGCCGCTGTTCACCGGGTTGTACAGCGTCGGGTAGGTCGCAGACACGACCTGGGCGAAGCCACCCGTGGCGTTCGAGCCATCGGCGATCCGGTAGTCGATCACGGCTTGAGCAGAGACGTTGCCGATGCCGGCAGCCGTCGTGACATCCATCGAGGAACTCGGCGCGTAGCCGAGAGCGTCGAGCACGTCATCGAACATTGCCGCCTGATTCGGATACACAAACGTCAGCGCTCGATGCGCTGCATAGCTGACAGCAGCTCGCTGATTGGCTTCGGTATGTTCGGACGCAGGTCGTTTGAGGTCGTACCCCGTTTGCGTAGACATCGCTGAGACGTCATAGGCAGACCAGGCGTCGTAGATGGACGACGTGACCACCCACATTCGCCAGGTCGTTGCCGTCGGCGCTGGTGGATTCAGCTCGATCGCTTCGAGCATCGTGTCCATCCAATCGACCACGACACTGTGCGGATGCGGGTTGGGAACGAACTCAGGTTCGCTCGCGGTGGCGGTTGGTATGGCGGCAGCCAGAACAGCTGCCGCGGCGATGATGGAGAGTGGCCCACGAAGGCCAACTCGTTTCGATCCGACCTTCAAAGAACGCGCGGTGATATTCACCCCTGCAATCCTCCTTCGAGCGCGGCTCCCGCCACACTCGTCCCTACGCTCATCGAGCGCTCGGCCGTCGCCGCCCGGGCAACTCGACCTGTACTCAGCCCAGCCTGGCCACTGCCTGGTTCACACCGCAGTGAGTGATGCTGGTCAATGTCGGATGCCCGATATTGACGACAGGAAGCTATCTGAGGTGTGGTCGGCCGTCCATGAGGTTCCAACGTCATTTTCCCCAGCGTGGAGATGAGCATCCTCGTCATACTTCGATCAGCCGGCAGCGAACTCACCGATCGGGAGCAAGGTTCCGTGGAAGCCGACAACCTGTTCATCCGTGATGAATCGGATGCTCAGCCGAGGCGTCCGGAGCGGCTCACCAGGCAGATTCAAGGTCGCCGTCCCATCGGTCGTAGTCTCGGAGACGGACCAGTCGCCTGACGCGACCGTCACCTCTGTCCTGTCGCCCAGCTCGAAAAAGCCGAACGTTGCGGTCCACGAGCCGGCCTCATTGCGGACCTGAGCAGTCAGATACCACTCGTCGTCGTGATCCACCGTCGATGCATGCGTGACCGCTACGACGCTCGTCCCATCGGCACGCCAGGCGATGATCCTCGTGCCGACCCTCGCCTCGATGTCGCCTGCGGTTGCGGTCCAAAGGGCGGAATCCGTTCCATCTGCAATGCCCGCCACTACGGGCTCGGCCATGCCCAGGACGTCGCGCGCGAAACTCGTCACGACTTCGTTGTCCTGCGGCAACGGCGTCTCGGAGAGCAGCAGGGCTTCCAGTTCTGACGAGGTCCTCACGGGATAGATCGCTGCCAGATCCGTTGCGGGGTCCGGCGTGACAAACTGGATCCATTGCGTCTCGTCTGGCGTTCGGAACAACGGAACCGAGTATCCCTGGATGTCATAGATGTAGACGCCGGTCCAGTTCAAGGGCTCCGAGCATGGCGAGTTGTAACGCCACACGAGCGCTCGTTGATCTGGACCCCAGCCCAACGCTATCGACGCGCCCTGCGGATAAGCTCCGTCCCGCCAGCGCGTACCGTCCACGTGTTGTGCTTCGCGGGTCACGGATCATCAGGGCAAGCTGGGTTTCGCACTCGGCGCTGTACTGAGCGAGGGAGGCGCTTCGATTCCATGGTGAGGGCATCACCTCGACGAAATGTCCAGTACGAAATGCCGACTCGAGCCCAGACGGCGGCGGCGGGAGTGCACCCACGACGGTGAGGGAACCGTCTCTCGACAGCACCTCGACTGTGGGGTCGGTGTCGGGGCCATCACCGTCCGAAACGCACAGAATCCTCAACTGGTCGTCGGAGAGTTCGCCGTCGACCTGGCAATTGTCTGGAATCGGCCACTCTTCGATCAAGGCTTCAGTCAGCAATTGCGTGCGTTCGTAGCCCGTCAGGGGAGGCTCCGTCACGCCACGGAGGTGGCCAAGAGGCGTGCCGTCGATCGCCAGCAGAATCACTGAATTCGTGAATCCAAGCCGGAAGTAGTGGGGCGGCAACTCTGAGCGCACCTCTGCCGCGAGTTCAGGGCCGACGTCAAAGTCGGAAGGGACGAGACCGTCCTCAGGTGAGAGCGTCGTGGTGGTCGTTGTGACGGGCGTCACGATCGCTGAAGGAGGCGTGAGGTCACCAGGAATCACAGTGGTGAAGGACTGGTGAGGCGCTGCGGTTGTCGAGTCAAGTCCGCTGCCGGATCCGCCACAACCGCCAACTATGAGCAGACCAACGGTGACGATTGCCGCAGCGCGTTGCATGCTGACATGTTGTCAGCAATTGACCGATCCGTCCCTGGTCCAAAGTCCCTATGCCCGACGGCCGCCGGTTCCAGACGCTGAGGGCGGTCGCGTCGCCAAACGCTGATGTGACTTTGTGCCCTGGTGAGAGAGCGCGTTCCGTGGTCCAGTTGAAGGTGATGGGGGTACGCCCGATGGATGCTGCCCGAACCGACACAAAGTGCGGTGCATCGCTAGAGCGATACCTCAGAACCCCTCTCTCCAGAAGTTTCTGTTCCATTTCCGCGCCGGATGGCCACCCAGGTGCAGGTGATTGTCGTATCGCCGCGGCCCGCGCTCGAGATCACCCAAGGGGGATCACATGGCCATGTCCACGCGTTCACGTTTCCTAGCGATCGCAAGCGTTCTGACGTTGGCGGTTGCCTTTTTGCCGGGGGTTTCCAACCAGGTGATATATGCCCAGGAGGCGACCCCGACCCCATGGTTCTCGGTCGAGGTGTACGGCAACGGGATGTGGGGTGGCGACTTCGCTCCGAACGGTGAGGTGACCGTCACCGTGGATAAGGGCACTGGCCCAGTGTCCATGCCAGGGAGTCCTTTCGGAACCGACGATTCGGGCAGCTTCACTGCGTCTTACGACGCCGTGGTCGATTTCGTGGCCGGCGACCTTGTCGAGGTATCGGATGGGACGACCACCAAGACTCTCTCCGTCGCCAACCTGACGGTGGACTCCGTGGACGAGGCGACCAACGTGGTGTCCGGTGCCGCCGACGCGAACAGCACGGTGTGGGTGAGCATCCACGGCGAACCCGGCGATCCGGGCCGTACCGTCACCGCCGACGAGTCTGGGCTCTGGACGACCGACTTCGACGATCCTGGCGACAGCGGAGGCACCTGGGATCTCCAGCCGGGAGACGGCGGCTACGCCCAGCGGTCGGACGACGACGGCGACAGCACGAACTTCGACTGGCGTGTTCGGAAGCCAGAGTTCAAGGTGGATCCGTTCACGGACACCATGTGGGGGCAAGAGTTCTTGCCGAATGGATCGGTGACGGTCACCGTCGATGGCACCGACGCGCCCGGCAGTCCCTTTGCCGCCGATGGGTGGGGCAACTTCGGCGCAGGGTTCGGACCCGAACTCGACCTGCAATTCGGTGACGTCGTCATCGTGACCGATGGCGCCACGACCAAGGACCACACCGTGTTCAATGTGGCCGTCGCCTCGGTTGATGCCGAGACGAATGTCGTAGCCGGCACGACCGACCCCAACAGCGATGTGCGGGTTGACATACATGGTCAATGGGAGGCCGCTCGAACCGTCACTGCCAACGGCTCCGGAAACTGGTCGACCGACTTCGACGATCCTGGTGAGTTCGGTGGCACCTTCGACCTCGGCCTCGGCGACGAAGGCTATGTGAACCGTTGCGACACCGACGGAGACTGCACCAACGCCGAGTGGCGGGTACCCAATCCCGTGTTCCAGGTCATGGCAGGCAGCGCAGGGTCGCTGTGGGCCAACGACTTCACGCCTTACGGGTCGCTCTCCATCTCCATCAACGGAGCAGACGCCGGCACCCATGCCCTCGACGAATGGGGCAACTTCGACGGCAACACCTACGGGCTCAGCTTTGACCTGCCCGTCGGCGCCACCGTTGTCGTGTCCGACGGTGCGACCACCAAGGACCACATCGTCACCAATCTGGCGGTCACCGCCGTAGACGAGATCGCCAACACGGTCACCGGCTCCGCCGACCCCGGCGACATCATCGACGTTTGGGACCACGGCGAGGGTCGATCGGTCCAGGTCACCGCCGGCGCATCCACCGGGGTCTGGATCGCCGACTTCGATGGATTGGTCGCCTTCGGACCGGGGACGAACGGGAACAGTGGCGAGACGGACGCGGACGGCGACCAGACGTATGCCTTCTGGGGGGTCCCCGATCCGCGATTCAAAGCGGGGGTCGACGATGACAGCCTCTCGGGCTGGGATTGGCTTCCCAACTCCACGGTCGACGTCACGGTCGATGGGGGCGCTCCTCACAGCTTCGACACCGACGAATGGGGCAACTTCGGGCAGAGCGTGTCGCTGGACATCGCGGTTGGTCAGCACTTGGTGGCGACGGACGGCAACAGCACCAAAGACATGATCGTCCGCAATCTCATCGTGACCGCAGTCGACGCAGACACGGACGTCGTCACCGGCACCTCGGAGCCGGGCGATGTCATCCATGTGAACGTCCACAGCGAGAACGGCCCCGAGTTCCAGGTGACAGCCGACCCCGTCACCGGCATCTGGACCGCAGACTTCGCAGGCTTCTGGGACATCGACCGTGGCACCAGCGGAAGCGCGTTCTACTACGAGGCGGATGGCGACGAGACGGAACGCTTCTGGCGCATCTCCGACCCATGGATCGGCGCCTCGGTGCTCCACGACGAAGTTTGGGCCAACGACTTCCCTGACGAGCCTGCAGGTCAGACCCTCTACTACCGGCTCGACGACCCGACAACGCCCGAGGTCGACTTCGAATACACCATGCCGCTCATCGTCATCAGTGGCTGGACCGAAGCGGGTGACCGCTCGTTCGGCCGCTACGACGTCCAAGCAGGGGACATCTTCACTGTCCGCAACAGGCCGTTCAGCGACCCGCTCGGCGACGGCCTGGAGAAGGTGCTCGACGTCTCCCGCATCGAGGTCACCGGCGTCAACGGTGACACCGACGTCATCACCGGCTTCGCCGACCCTGCCGAAGGCCCTGACATCTGTGTCTGGAGCCAGGATGCCCAACTCTGCAACGGTGAAGCCGGCCTCGTTTGGGACGCAGCCGGCAATTGGACTGCCGACTTCGGGTCGGTGGGCAGCGACGTCAAGCCCGGCCATTGGAACTCAGCCTCGCAGTACGACGCCGACAGCGACGAGACCCACTACTGGTGGAACCTACCGCCGTGGGTCGTCGTCGAGTTGGCCGAAGAAGATGCGGCCGGTGAGCCGCTGTGGCCCGATGCAGTTCGCGCCGAGGAGTGGGTTGGGCCCGTCGTGACGCTCACCATCAACGGTTTCGTCATCGACAGCTGGACCGTCACGGGCGACGGTCACTACACCTTCGAGCTGGCCGACTTCGACGTCGAGGTGGGCGACATCGTGACCCTGTCCGACTCCGTCAACACCAAGAGCATCACCGTCGAAATGCTGTCGATCGACCAGATCAACTTCGCCGGCGATTCTCCACCGAACACGGTCTTCGGCAAGGCAGTTTCCGAACGCGACGTGCGCGTCCAAGCCTCTGCCTCCGTCGGCGGCTGGTGGGCGGAGCGTTGGGTGAACGCCGATGCATCCGGCGACTTCTCTGCTGACTTCGGCACGCCGGGCAATGGGTGGCGCGAGCAGTGGACCGCAGACTTCGGTGGGGCCGAGGGCCTAGGTCGGCACATGCTCGTCGAGATCTACGACGAGGACAACGACCGGGTCGAGACCAGGACCTGTGAGGGAGTGCCTCGGATCGAAGTGACTCGTAGCGACGGGCGCGTCGAAGCCTACGACTTCCCTGTCGGCGCAACGCTGACACTGGAGATCACCGGAGCTCCGGACCCGTTCACCGCCGTTTCGCAGCAGAACCCTGAGAACCCGTGCGAGACGATCGCCACGTTCGACCTCGGCGAGTTTGAGATCCCGGAAGAAGCGACCGTGACGGTCACGGACGATGCCGGAACGCCACCCGTCACGCATACACTGATAGCGTTCACCATCGACAACGTCGATCCCGAGGCCGATACGATCTCCGGCACCTCGCCGTCAGGTGCCAGGGTTCTGGTCCAGGCGGACGGCAACTGGCGGTACGTCAATGCCGACGACTCCGGTAACTGGCTTGCCAACTTCGCCGTGTCGGGTGACGAGCCCGGCGAAGAGGAGGTCATCGATCTCGGCCCTGGCAGCTCGGGAGTTGCCATCGTTCTCGACGAATTTGGCAACACCACGGAGCTGAGCTGGCGGATCTCGGCAGCCAACTTCCAGGTCGATCCATCCAACGAGAATCTGTGGGCCAACGACTTCGAACCCAACAGCTCGGTGAGCGCGACGGTTGACCAAGGAGCCGGCGCGGTCCCCGTTCCGGGGAGTCCCTTCGTTACCGACGAGTGGGGCAACTTCGGCACCGGGTGGGACGCCGCCGATCTCGACCTCCACACCAACGACGTAGTGGTCTTGTCCGATGGCTTCACCACTAAGGACCACGACGTCACGGCTCTCACCGTCGCAACAGTCGATTCGGTCAGCAACATCGTTTCCGGCCGCGCCGACCCCGACAGTGAGGTGTGGGTCGACATTCATGGACACTGGGAATCTGGACGCACCGTAACTGCCGACGAGTTTGGGGACTGGGAGACCGA
>JABDJC010000208.1 GCA_013003395.1 Acidimicrobiia bacterium | reverse complement strand
GCTTTCCGTCTGGGGCGACTGTTCCCAAGACGCGCGGTATCTGCGATGCCACGATGAGGAGGGCAGCAGCGCTCGTGAATCCGAGCATCACCGGTGCCGTCATGAGGTAGACGATCCGCCCGCCGCGAAGTATGCCGAGCAGGAGCCGGGTCGCCCCGACCATGACGGCGAGAAGGGATGCGAGCTTCACATATTCGACGGATCCAACCGGTGCGAGGGCGCCGAGGATGCCGAAGGTCAACAGGCTGGTCATCGCCACTGGGCCGGTCTGGAGGTATCGAGATGACGTGAAGAGTGCCATGACGATTGGCGGAAGAGCTCCGGTGTACAGGCCGACGTAGCCTGGCAATCCCGCGATTTCGGCGTACGCCAACGACTGCGGAATTAGTATCAGCGCCACGCTGATGCCGGCGATCAGGTCGCCAAGAGAGAATCGGTTGATCGAGGGGAGGTCAGCCACGCCGATGAGGCTAACTGAAGGTCTCGCGGTGGGATCTACCCACTTCACTATCTTGGGTTCGTGGCTATCGACATCATCTGTCCGCGTTGCGGTGAGCCAGACCATCTCCGTGGCACCCGACGCGACGACTTCATCGAGTTGGTGTGTGAGACCTGTGGTCTGACATGGCACCGAGACCCTTCGCCCAGATGTCCGGCGTGCGGCGGCGACGATCTGGTGGCGGCGGTAGCGGCAATTGTGGAAAAGAGCCGAGGAACTCAGCTGTCGGTTGTCGGGACGCGAGTCGTCCAGCTCTGTGTCGACTGTGACGCCACCGACCTGGAACGGTACGAGCGCAACCGGCCAAACCCGTTGATGCCTGCCGAGTTGCCAACTGTCTCGCCGCAGGACTGAGGTGTTCTCTCGCTTCTTCGCGCGGTCGGCGCCCCGCATCCCACCGCCGGGTAAGGCGTCGTCGTTCCACGTGTGGTGGGAGGCGCCCGGCTCGGCCGTAGAGGTTGCAGTGACGCTCGAGGTGCTGCGCCGCCCGCAGGTCGACGAGCTGTTCTTTTGGGCGCTGCAGGTGTCGTTCGACGGTGGCGGTTCTCACATCGGTTTGCAGCATCACCCGGGATATCCGGCCAACAGTTCCGTGAACTGGGGCGGTTATGACGCCTCAGGCACGATCCTCGACGGATCGGAGTCGGTGCTGCCTTCTGCGCTCGGCAACCGAAACACCAGGACCTACGCGTGGCGCGAAGGCGCTCCGTATCGATTGGTCGTCAGTCGAGGCGATGACGGCTGGGACGGCACGATCATCGATCTCGAACGCGACCAGGCGACACTGGTGCGAACGCTGTTCGCTCCTCCAGGCTCGCTGCGCTCACCGGTGGTGTGGTCGGAAGTGTTCGCTGCGTGTGAGGAGGCCGACGGGGAGGTGTGCTGGAGTGATTTCACGGTCGTCGACTCGAGCGGTGAGCGTCGCACGATCAATTCAGGAAAGCTCACCTATCAGCGGAACGGGTGCTCCAACACGGACAGCCGGCCAGACGCAGGCGGTGTCCTGCAGAGCACAGGCGTAACCCGCACGAGATTCGAAGGCGAGACGATCACCTGGTGAACGTCAGGGCATCGTGACGGCCCACGTGCCGTAGTTGTAGGTCGTTCCAAAAAGCGTGGCGATTACGAACACTCCCGCGCCGAAACGGTCATGGTCGGTGACGCCTGTGGTCCGCGAGCTCTTGATCACGAATACGTTCTCCGGAAGGTGGTTTTCGGACGCCTTCTCATAGACACAGAGATGTCCGGGCAGGGCTTCTGGTTGGTCGGCGTTGCCAGGGCACTCAGGCGGCGGTATCGAGCCCGACGGAACGAAGTGCGCCGTCGGCTTGGTTGGCAGCTCGAAAGGATACGAAAAGGACGAAGCTCCCGTCGAGAAGTTGTCCGTCGCGTCGAATTCGACCATGTAGACGCCGCGCATCGTCGTTGGCGCTCGGGCGAAATCGGACGAATCCAGCCCGTCGAGAGTGTCGGCGTCGACGGACGCCGGGAACACGGCAGCCGACAGCGCTGCGGCCGTCTCATACCGGTCGGCTCCAGAGACTCGGTCGACGGTCGGTTTGAACGTCAAGCCTTTGAGTGAATTGACCACCGCTTCTGAGACCACGCCCGTGCCGCCGACCACGATGATGCGGCTCGGCTTGAGGCGCTCCAATTCGGCACGCGTCGGCGCAGGGAGTATCGAACCGGTGACCAACAACACGGGTGCATTGGACACCCCTCCGGCAGCCGCGGCGCCCAGAGCATCAGGGAAGTTGTTGCCGGTCGCGACGAACACCACGTCTGTCGTCGAACCGCTCGCTTCCACTTGCGTGGTGTAAATGGCCGTGGCTGCTGTCACGACGACAGCGACCAGCGCAACAACTCGGGACACCGCTGCAATGCGCATCACGTTCTCCTCCGTTGGCCCGGGGGTGGTTCCAACCCTCGTAAACCTAGGCGAACGACCGATAGAGTGGCCAACAGTCAACCAGCGGGGGTCGGATGAGCACCGAGTGGGTACGGATCGATCCGGGAGAGCTGCCAGTCGGTCGAGTCACCACAGTGGTGGCAAATCGCCGGGCTCTCTGCGTCGCTCGAACCGAGGACGGTTGGGGTGTTCTCGACAATCGCTGTCCACACCAGGGCGGTCCGCTCGGGGAGGGTCGGATCGAAGACGGCTTCGTCGTCTGCCCTTGGCACGCCTATGAATACGACCCCATCGACGGCACGCCTCCAGAGGGATACGGCGATGCCGCTCCGTGTTTCGCGGTCGAGGAGCGCGATGACGGTCTGTACGTCGAGCTACCGATCGTCGAAGAGACCGTGTCGATCATGGACCAGATGGTGGATGTCATGACCGACTGGGGCGTCGACACGGTGTTTGGGATGGTTGGGCACTCCAACCTCGGCCTGGCAGACGCCTTTCGCAAGGCAGAGGCCGACGGCCGACTGCGGTACTTCGGCATCCGTCACGAGGGGGCTGGAGCCTTCGCCGCCAGCGGATACGCCAAGGCTTCCGGCAAGCCTGCGGCATGTTTCTCGATTGCCGGACCCGGAGCGACCAACCTTCTCACCGGACTGTGGGACGCCAAGGCCGATCGCGTGCCGATCCTGGCGTTGACCGGTCAGGTAGACACCCAGGTACTCGGGCCAGGAGCGTTCCAAGAGATTCCTCTTGCTGCAGCTTTCGAAGCGGTCGCCGAGTGGTCCCAGACGGTGCTGCATCGAGAGAACGCCAGTGAGCTGATGGCGTTGGCGATCAAGCACGCTGTCGTGAACCGCGACGTTGCGCACCTCATCTTCCCCGACCAGGTGCAGACCTTTGAGGGAGTGGAGAAGCCTCCGGCGAAACCGAAACATGGACGGATCAGCACGACACAGATCACTCCGCCGGAAGCGCAGATCGCAGAGGCTGTCGCCTTGCTCGAGAAGTCGGAACGACCGGTCATCATCGTCGGCAACGGGGCGCGTCCTCATCGTGACGCCATCATCGCTCTGGCAGAGCATCTCGACGCACCCATCATCACGACCTTCAAGGCGAAGGGCGCGGTGCCAGACGATCACGCACTCGCATGTGGAGTCCTCGGACGATCCGGAACACCGGTGGCCAGTTCGATGATGGGTCACAGCGACTGTTTGTTGGTCCTTGGCGCGTCCTTTTCCAATCACACTGGGATTTCCAAGAACAAGCCCACGATCCAGGTGGACTTCGATCGGATGATGCTCGGCAAGTTCCACGAGGTCGACGTTCCCCTGTGGGGCGAGATCGGAACCACGGTTGACGTGTTCAGGGACCGGGTTGCTGCGGCGTCGCGTCCCGACCAGGTCGCTTCGATCGCGTCTCGGTGGGCCGAGTGGCGTACGGAAAAGGCAAAACGGGAAACCTGGACCGATGACGCGGGGAGAATGCATCCTGCCGCGCTTTTCGGTGCGATGAGTCGGCTGTGTCCAGTCGACACAGTGCTCCCAGTCGATGTCGGAAACAACACCTACGCCTTCGGCCACTATTACGAAACGCGTGGTATCCAGGACGTGATCATGTCTGGGTACCTCGGAAGCATCGGTTTCGCCTTTCCTGCGGCGCTGGGGGCATGGGCGGCGCTCGGCAGCGATCGCAAGATCGTGTCGATCTCCGGCGACGGCGGTTTCGCTCAGTACATGGGGGATTTCACGACCGCGGTCAAGTACGGGATGAACATCACTCACGTGTTGTTGCGCAACGACGAACTCGGAAAGATCACCCGCGAACAGGTGAACGCGTTACGGCCGGTCTGGCAGACCGGCCTCGTCAATCCCGATTTCGCCGAGTTCGCCAGGTTGTGCGGAGGCAGGGGTTTCACGGTGAATGATCCGAAAGACCTCGACTCGGTCCTGCGAGAAGCGATCGCCGTCACGGGCGGACCTGCTTTGGTCGAGGTGGAGGTCGGCGCCACGTTCGTCTGAGGCGCGTTTCAGCCTCATCCTCGAGGATGAGGCAGGATCGTCCGTCATGACGATGCGGCCCGGTCCTCCATACCGATACCATCGGGACATGACACCACGACGCCGCCAGACGCTCATCGACGTCGCAATCGTCTTCGTCCTGTTGTTGGGCGCGACCGGCGAAGTGGTCTTTCCCGACACCTCGAGTGCTCGATCCAGCCGAGAGCTGCTCCACATAGCCCTGGCGCTGTTGACCGTCGTTCCACTGCTGTGGCGTCGAAGCCATGCGATCGCCGTGTCCCTGATTATCGCGGTGGCGTGGGGAGTCGACAGAGCCTTGGGATTCCCCGACTCGATCACTCAGATGTCACTTTCGATCGGCATGTATTCGATCGGGCGGCACGCAGTTCCGCGACTCGCTATTCAGGCAGGGACCGCCATCGGCGTTGCGATCCTGGCGTGGACGGCGGTCGGGATTGCAGTCGGGTCTGCGGACCTCTCGGTGTTCATCATGATCCTGTTCGGGGTCTTTCTGTTCGCTCCTCTGGCGCTAGGGATGCAGATGCGCAAAGGCTTCGAGTACCGCAGTGAGCTCGAAGCCAGGGCCGCTTACTTGTTGGAGACTCGAGAGGAGTTGGCGCGAGCTGCAGTCGCGGAGGAGCGCTCCAGGATCGCGAGAGAGCTGCACGACGTCGTTGCCCACGAAGTCAACGTGATGGTCGTCCAGGCCGGCGCTGCTCGACGGGTGATGGACCGCGAACCGGAGAAGGCGACAGAAGCGTTGCTGGCCATCGAAGGAGCCGGCCGCGAGGCGATGGTCGAGATGCGCCGGTTGCTCGGCGTGCTGAGACCTGAAGAAGCCGATCGTGAAACCACACCTCAACCTGGCCTCGCCAACTTGGATCGCCTTGTCGAACAAATCCGTGAGGCTGGACTCGACGTCGAGTTGGAGGTCAGCGGCACGGTTCGAGAGGTGTCATCCGGTCTGGACCTGAGCGCATATCGCATCGTCCAGGAGGCCCTCACCAACTCGCTCAAACATGCGGGACCCCAGGCAACCGCCAAGGTGTCGATCGGCTATGAGGAAAGTGCATTGCTGGTTGAAGTGACCGATGACGGCAGGGGAGCGTGGCCTGCGGCGGTCGACGCCAACGGATCCGGCCACGGTTTGGTCGGCATGCGAGAGCGTGTGGCGTTGTTCGGTGGCGAGATCGTCGCCGGAGGACGATCTGGCGGCGGGTATCGGGTGTCCGTGAAGCTGCCGTTGGTTCGTCGATGACCGACATTCGAGTGCTGCTTGTAGATGACCAGGCTCTGGTGAGAACCGGATTTCGGATGATCCTGGATTCTGAGCCAGGAATCACCGTGGTCGGGGAAGCGGAGAACGGCCTCGAGGGAATAGCCCAGGTGAAGTCCACTCGCCCAGACGTCGTACTCATGGACATACGAATGCCGGAGATGGATGGTGTCCAATCGACCAAGGCCATTTGTGCGCTGAATGATCCTCCTCGGGTTGTCGTTCTCACAACGTTCGATTTGGACGAGTACATCTACGACGCACTGGCGGCGGGTGCCAGCGGCTTCCTGCTCAAGGATGTGACGCCGGAGGATCTCATCGCCGGTGTGAAGGTGATTGCCAACGGCGACGCGTTGCTCGCACCGTCTGTCACGCGGACCCTGCTTGCGGACTTCGCTGCCGGGCGACCGGGGACCTTCGATGAGAAGCGCCTCGATCAGCTGACGGCCAGGGAGACCGACGTTCTTCAACTGATGGCCAAAGGACTCTCGAACGCAGAAATCGCGGCCGAATTGTTCGTTGGGGAAACCACCGTGAAGACCCACGTCTCCCACATCCTGACGAAGCTCGACCTCCGTGACCGTGTACAAGCGGTGGTGGTGGCGTACGAAACAGGTCTGATCACTCCAGGTCACTGATCCTGAAGGCTTGCCTCATCCTGAAGGCTTGCCTCATCCTGAAGGATGAGACCCGAATCGGCCTCAAGAGGGGCGACGCGAACGCCCATCCCGCGTACCGTTGTGTCCAGATTTGAGGGGAGTCCACATGAGTGACAAGTCAAACAACATGACGCGCAGCCTCGGCGTTGTCGCCGGTGCCGGCCTCATCGTGGCCGGGATCGCCGTCGGCACCAGCGGCCTCGGCGTGTTTCTGGGAATACCAATGGCCTTGAGCGGTACCACCATGCTCACGGCATCCATCGTCTGATCATCTAGGGATATTAGGAGTCTGACCTGTGACTGCATCTGCACAAACACCAACGTCGACCGTGGCCGCTCGCAGCGTCGGCGTGTCCAAGATCTACGGCGTGGGCGGAGCCGAAGTGCGCGCACTCGACGACGTCGACGTCGAATTCGAAGCTGGGCGCTTCACCGCAATCATGGGCCCTTCGGGCTCAGGCAAGTCGACGCTGCTCCACGTGAGCGCCGGACTCGACCACGTGTCGTCCGGAAACGTGTACATCGGTGACGTCGATCTGGGCTCGCTGTCAGACCGCGACCTGACGTTGTTGCGGCGCAAGAAGGTCGGATTCATCTTTCAGGCGTTCAATCTGATACCCACCCTCACGGCAGAGGAGAACATCATCCTGCCGATTTCGATCGCAGGCGAGAAGCCAGACACGGCGTTTTTCGACCAGGTGGTCGGCGCTGTGGGTCTTGGCGATCGGCTGAAGCATCTGCCGTCGGAGCTGTCCGGTGGACAGCAGCAGCGTGTTGCCGCAGCGCGTGCCTTGGTGTCGCGCCCTGACATCGTTTTCGCTGACGAGCCCTCCGGAAACCTCGACTCCAAGTCCGGTGCTGAACTGCTCAGCTTCATGCGCACTGCCGTGAAGGAGCTTGGACAGACGATCGTCATGGTGACGCACGATCCCAGCGCCGCCGCGTACAGCGATCGCACGATCTTCCTCCAGGACGGCAAGGTCATCGACGAGCTCCACGACCCCAGCGCAGAAGACATCTTGAACAAGATGAAGATTCTGGGGGGCTGACCAGATGTGGAAAGCAGGACTCAAGAGCGTTCTGGCGCACAAGGTGCGGCTGGCGCTCACCGCAATGGCCATCGTGCTCGGCGTCGGCCTCGTCGCCGGCACCTTCATCTTCACGGACACCATCGATCGCCAGTTCGATGGGTTGTTCGACGATATCTTCTCCGGGCTTGATGTATCGGTCCGTAAAGCCTCAGGAGACTTCGGAGCGAACTCTGAGCCGTTCGATGCCTCGGTGCTCGATGCGGTGAGCGACGTCGACGGTGTTGCGGTGGTTGAGGGAGGCGTCGATACGTTCTCCTCGCAAGTGCTCGACCGCGATGGCGAGCCGATTGGCGGACAAGGACCGCCGACGCTTGGGTTCTCCTGGGGAGTCGAGCCGTCGCTCAATCCTCTCAAGATCTCTGCCGAGAACGGCCGCCCGCCAACCGGACCTGGTGAAGTCGTCATCGACATCAACACGGCCAACGTCGGTGAGTTCGAGGTGGGTGACATGATCACCGTCGTCAACTTTGCCGGACCAGAGCAGTTCGAGCTCGTTGGCATCGCCAGCTTCGGTGAGTCCGACACCTTGTTGGGCGCCACCCTCACTGCGTTCGAGTTGGACGAAGCCCGTCGCTTGTTCGGATTCGGCGACGAGTTCACCGGATTGAGCATGACCGCAGTCGAGGGGATCAGCTCCGACGAACTCGCGAGTCGCGTCCAAGCCGTGTTGCCGGCTGATCTCGAAGCCGTCACCGGTCAGACGCAGCAGAACGAACAAGCCGAGGAGATCGACTCGGCACTCGGCTTCCTCAACATCGGACTGTTGGCGTTCGCCGGCGTCGCGGTGTTCGTCGGGGGATTCATCATTCAGAACACGTTCCGCATCATCGTCGCCCAACGCACGAGGGAGCTGGCGTTGATGCGCGCCATCGGTGCAACCGGTTCCCAGGTGACTCGGCTGGTCCTCATCGAGGCGTTCATCACCGCCGCGATTGCTTCTGTCGTTGGCATCGGCTTCGGAATGGTGATGGCGCTCGGGATACGTGGTCTCATGAACGCAGTCGGCTTCGGCCTGCCGCCGGGCAGTCTCGTGCTGGCGCCGAGGACCATCATTGTCGGGCTCATCGTCGGTGTCGGGTTGACCGTGGTCTCTGGCTTGTTCCCTGCTCGCAAGGCGGCGAAGGTGCCGCCTGTTGCGGCAATGCGAGAAGAGGCGGCCACGATGCCTCGCCGGTCGCTGCGGCGTCGGGCGATCATCGGCAGCTCCATTTCTGCACTTGGTACGGCGTTGCTGCTGTTCGGTCTCTTCGGTGGCATCGACAACGCTATTTCCCTCGTTGGTGCCGGTGCCGCGGTGCTGTTCATCGGGATCTCCGTGCTTGCACCGCTCGCGGCCAAGCCGCTTGCCGATGTGATCGGGGCGCCACTACCGCGGTTCTTCGGCGTGAGCGGGACGCTCGCCAAGGAGAACACGAAGCGCAAGCCGCGGCGTACCGCGTCAACGGCTTCGGCCCTGATGATCGGTGTGGCGCTGGTGGCGTTCTTCTCGATCTTTGGGGCGTCGACGAAGGCGTCGATCGAAGACACCATCGGTGAGCTGTTCCCGGCGGACCTCACGGTGCAGTCAGTCAATCCGTCTCCAGACGGAACGCCCCTGGCATTCAGTCCGGCGTTCACCGATCGGATGCGAGACCTGGACGAGATCGCGATCGTCTCGGCGATGCAGTTCGGGCCAATCATCGTTGAGGGCGAGCAGCAGTTCGTAGGCGCCTTCGAGCCGGAGACGATCGACGAGGTGTTCAAACTCGAGCCAGTAGGCGATG
>JABDJC010000204.1 GCA_013003395.1 Acidimicrobiia bacterium | reverse complement strand
GCTTCCGGAGGCGCTCGACCGAGAAGTGGCCAGGCTCAAGCTCGATTCGATGGGCGCCGGCCTGGAGCAACTGACAGAAGAGCAGATCAACTACCTGGCCAGCTGGCAAGAAGGAACTTGAGCTAGGGCCCCGGAGCGCCAACGGAGGCTCCTCCTTGCGGAGCGATCAGAGGCCGAACAGGACTCAGATCGCATAGCGCCTCTCAGCCCTAGGCCGCAGGGGGGCATCACCGCACGGGGACACCCTCGCTCGCCGCGTCCTGAGCTCTACCAACGCGATCGACCTTCACCCGTTATGCCCCCTCCCAACCTCCCCCAAACGTCTCCTTCGTCGACGGGGGAGGAGAAAGGCATCCCTCCCCCAACCGTCTCCTTCGTCGACGGGGAGCAGCGGGGACCTCTGTCCCCTCGCGAGCGCCAGCGAGTGTTGGGGGACCGCGGCCTCCTCGGCCGCAGGGGGGCATCACCGAGCGGGAATGCCCCCCCTGCCTGGCTCTTCGCTCAGAGGGCGGTCAGTTGTCCTCTCAGTTCACCGCTTGGCACTGCTTCGGTGTGGATGTTGATGTAGAAGCCGGACCAGTCGGCGGTCAGATGTTCGAGCGTTTCAGCATCGAGGTACTGACAACCGGCGTCGAACCCATCGAACGGATCGAAGAACACCACGACGCCGCCGTTTTCTCCGACCGGAGCCTCATGGATGTGGGCGCCTGTGGCTTCACCGATTCCCGAGGCGATCAACGACCAGCAGAGAGCGCCGGCGTCGTGATCGACGAAGACTGCGCCCAATCCAACCCCGGCACTGTCGACCGGTGGCACCTCAGCGCCTCCAGTGAGCAGCGCAATGGCATTGTCTCGCTCAGACACATCGGCCAGTTGCCCACGCAGCTCTCCACCCGGATAGGCGTCGGTGTGCACGTTCACGTAGAACGCCTCAAACGACGGTGGATCGATGATCGAGTTGATGACGGCGTTGTCGACAACTTGGCAGGCGAAGGCCGAACCGTCGACGGCACCGAGGCTGATGACGGCGGGACCGTTTTCCCCGGCTGCGCCGGCGTGTACGTGCGAGGCGAAAGCCGGCTCGATGTCGTCGGCGACAACGACTGAACAAACGATGCCTGTCTGGCGATGGATAACCACGTTGGCAAACCCGATGCCGTCGGACTCGACGGCGGGCACTTCGTTGGCCCCCGTCAATGTGGCTCCGAGGCTGTAGAACTGGCCAGGACGCGGCACGCGCAGTTGCCCGCGTACTTCGCCACCCGGAAAGGCCTCGGTGTGGACGTTCACGTAGAACGCCGAAGGGTTTGCCCCGATGTGGCCGGCAACGCGCGGGTCGACCTCGACACAAACGGCGTTATGTGTTTCGAAGGCTCCGAGACTCACGACCACTCCCCCGTTGGTGCCCGCCGCACCCTGATGGATGTGAGAGGCAACGATCGTGTCGGAGTCAGAGACGATGACCTCGGCGCACACGACGCCCGCCGCCGGGATCGTGGTGATCACCGCCATACCGACGGCGTCGGTCTCGACAGACGGCACCTCGGCGGCACCGTTCAGTGGCGCAACAAGCTGTCTCGGCGCCAGCGGCTCGGCCGCTGCGACACCGACCAGCATCACCGAGACCAGTCCGATCAACGCTCCCACGAATGTCAGTCGTTTCATGTTCATCCCCTTCCCATTGCGGCCAAACGGCCGACTTTGTCCGTTCACGGTTGTCGTAGCACCACGTTGCGAGATGACGACGGATCGTCGTCGACTTTTTCGATCGTCACGCCCATCCGCGGATAGTCCTCACGGAGCGCCGCGATGTAAAGAGTCACCGGAAAACCGGTTGCGAAGGTTCCCGCCGAGACAATCGAGTCGTCGTTGGCGAACCACAGCTCGTAGTACGACCCCTCAGGAGCCGCGGGCAAGCCAGTGGGGGTGAGCACGAGTTCGGTGCCGCGTGAATGCTCGAAAGCTTCGACCGTCACCGTACTGCCAACCGCGATTCCTTCACCCACCAAGACTGTCTGCCAGTCCGCCTGTGTAGTGCGGGATTGGAGCAACGCCGCCGAGCCTGCGACCACCACGATCAAGGCGGCCGCCACCGCCCATCGCCACGACCTTCTGCGCGTTTGCGCCACGGCAGGCGAAATCAGATTCACGATCTGATCTTCGAGGTCGAGGGACGCTTCACCCCAAACCGCGTCGTCGGCCAGAGTGGCGCGCATGGCGACGAGTTGCTCCACGTCCTCGGCACATCGAGGGCAACTACTCACATGTTGATCTACTTCGACGTCTTCCTCGCCGGCGAGCAGTCGGGCGCGAGCTTCACGACAGTTCATGCCGTCTCCTCGCGCACATGCGTCAGGCGCTCAGCCAGTTTGCGATGTGCTCGATGAATTCGTGACTTGACGGTGCCCACGGGGATGGCGAGCTTGCGCGCCGCTTCCTCGTGGGTCAAGCCCAGATAGTGCGTCGCGGCGAGTACTTCTCTCTCCGGCCCTGACAATTCGTCGAGGGCAACGCGCACCTGCCACGTCTCCCACAACGTCTCGAATGAAACTGGCAAAACCGCCACCTCCGGCTCTTCTTCTCCGGCCACCGTCGTATGACGTCGCTCTCTCCTGTAGAGGTCGACGCACACTCGTCGCGCAATCGTGTACAACCATGGCCTCGGATCACGATCGCCCTCGAACCGACTTGCCGCACGCCACGCCTGAAGAAACGTGAGTTGCACCGCTTCTTCCGCCAAGCCCCGGTCCCGAAGCGCTCGCGTGGCCACAGCAAGCACGGCTCGGCCGTACAGGGCGTACAGATCTCTGACGGCCTCAGGGTCTCCGTCTCGAAACCGTCCCATCAGACGTTCAACGTCCATCCATTGACACTACGGAGGAGAGCAGGATTCGGTTCCCTCTACACTTCGAAACATGGACAGTCCACGTAACGCTCTTCTAGCCGCCCTGGCGCTCGTCGCCGCGGCGATTGCGTTTGCCCGCCGTCCGGTCCGTCGACCCGACTCAGCGGGCCGCTGGACCCATTCAGACAACTGACATGCGTATAGCTCTCCGCCAAACAACTGACCTCGGATTGCGCGCGGGACGCGTATTGTTGGGCGAGAAATCACTGAGCGCCCTCGGCATTCTCGATTCGCAGCTCGGGACCGGCGCCGATCGTAGAGTTCGCCATATCGATTCCCTAACCGGATTCGACGTTTTCGTCACTGACGCAGATGGCGATGTGGTCGACGACCTCAGGCTGGCCCACGACGCCGGCATTCCTTGTGTCGTGCCAGGGGAGATCGAAGATCCTCCGCCAGACAGCATCGTGGGAGCCAATGCACGGTCCGGTCTTGCGCACGCCCTGGCCGAGCAGGAAATCCGCCGCGTCGGGGTCCCGCTCGAGGTCAGCATCGGGTGGACAACCGAAGGCCAGGAGCTGCGCAGAGGAACCGCCATCGCGTTCCCCGATCCCATCGGTTCTCTGTGGGCCAGGCGTGCGCCGTCGCTGGTCCACCCCACGTTCGTCGCACCGGTTCCCGGCGAATGGGCAGGACTGTCGGTGCGCGTCACCTCGGCGTCTCGCGCCGGCGTGAGTACCAAACTCGTAGGGGTCGCCGATCTTGCGATTCATCTCGACGCGATAGCTCTTGCTGCTGCGGCCGCAACGGCTGCCGATCCTGGCTATCCGGCCGATGTCCACCAACCATGGTGGTCCGATGCCTATCTGGCGAAGGCGATCGAGATGGGTTTGACCGTCGCCACCCACACGGCGCAGGACACCTGAGGATTACCAATCCCTGAACTCGGGTACCGTTTGGCCGATATTCCATCATGATGATGGTCTTCGACTCTGGATCTCATGAGACGCCTCCTTCCAACACTTATTGCGCTTGTTGTGCTCGCTGCAGCGTGCACGGCCGGAACGTCATCGTCTGAACCCGCCGATCCAGGCGCAGAAGGTTCGTCCGACTCCTCTACAACGACCGTTGCGGCAACCAGCGCACCCACGACGGATGCGCCATCACTGGCGGGGACCACACCGGCGCCCGAATTCCCCGAGGGATTGGACTGGCTCAACTCCGGAGCTCTGACCATGGAGCAACTCCAGGGCAAAGTGGTTCTGCTCGACTTCTGGACCTACGGCTGCATCAACTGCATCCACATCATTCCTGACCTGAAACGCCTCGAAGCCGAGTACCCCGATGAGTTGGTCGTCATCGGCGTGCACTCAGCGAAGTTCGTCAACGAGTCCGCGACCGAAAACATCAGGCAGATCGTCCTGCGGTACGGCCTGGAACACCCAGTTGTCAACGACGCCGACTTCGCCATCTGGCAGACCTGGGGTGCTCAAGCCTGGCCGACGATCGTCGTGATCGACCCAGCCGGCAACGTGGTCGGTTCGCATGCGGGAGAGGGCGTCTACAACGTTGTCGCTCCAGTGCTCGAGGCGTTGGTGGACGAGTTCGACGCCAACGGACAGCTCGACCGCACTCCCCTCGATCTACCGCTCGAAAGCGAAGGCCTACCTCAAACCGTGCTTTCGTTCCCTGGCAAAGTCACCGCTGACGCCGATCGCCTGGTCATCGCCGACACGAACCACCATCGCATCGTCGTAGCCGATCCAGACACCGGCGAGGTTGCGCAGGTCTTCGGATCCGGTACGGCCGGCTTCAGCGACGGAGGGCCTCGGACCGCTCAATTCAGTCAGCCTCAGGGGGTTGCGATCGCTGATGGCGTGCTCTATGTCGCGGACACGGAGAACCACGCGTTGCGCGCCGTGGACCTCGTGTCGGGTGAAGTCACCACATTGGCCGGGACCGGGGAACAGGCGTGGCCACCTCGAGGCGGCATCGGAGTGGAGACGCCGCTCAGTTCGCCTTGGGATGTGCTGGTCCACGAAGGCATCGTCTACATCGCCATGGCGGGGACGCATCAGATCTGGGCGTACGACATCGAAACCGCAACCGTGTATCCGCTGGTCGGCAACGCTGGTGAGAGCACCCACAACGACGTGCTCGCTGACGCCGAACTGGCCCAGCCAAGCGGTTTGGCGGTCGATGGATTCGGCCGTCTGTACTTCGCCGACTCAGAATCGAGTTCGATTCGTTGGGCAGACGTGCTTGCTCAAGACGGCCTCACGGGAACGCTCGTCGGTTCCGATCAGAGCCTCTTCGACTTCGGAGACGAGGACGGCATAGGCACGGACGCTCGTCTTCAACACCCGCTCGGCGTGGCCTATCACCGCTCGGGCCGGCTGTTCGTTGCCGACACCTACAACTCGAAGATCAAGGTCGTCGACCTGGCAACGAGGGAGATCACCACCTTCGCCGGCGACGGACACGGATGGGCCGACGGATCAGCCGCGCTGTTCTATGAGCCGGGGGGCATCGCCATCTGGGAAGACACCCTCTACGTGGCGGATACCAACAATCATGCGGTGCGGGCGATCGACGTGACCAGTGGCGACACCCGAACCATCGTTTTGAAAGGCATCGAGCGATTCACGCCGGCGGCGACCGACGCCGCCTATCGCGGCGAGATCGTGACCTTGGAGACGGTTGAACTTGCTGCAGGAGATGGTTCCGTGGTGCTGGACATCACCCTGCCCAACGGATTCAAGGTGAACGAGGACGCCCCATCGTCGGTCATTTGGCAGGTCGACGGAAGCGGGTTGGAGCTTGAGGCCGACAACCACTCGCTCACCGGAACGAAACTGCCGGTGACGATCCCGGTCTCTCTGTCCGAGGGGCAGGGGACGCTGACCGCGGATCTCACGATCATCTACTGCGCCACTGAATCTGAAGACATCTGTTTGATCCAGCAGGTCAGATTCGACGTTCCGTTCGTCGTGGGTGGGAGTGAGAATTCGGAGCTCCGGCTGCCGTTCGCCGTTGAGATTCCGGAGTCGCTCACAGGCTGATCACACGCCTGGAAATTTACTCCGATTTAGTGGTTTCGGGTCCGACCGGCAGCTACTCTCGTTGGTGGCTCACTACCCCCCGGTGAGAACACATGAACCCAGCCACCAGAATTCTCGCGTTCTTCGCGCTGACGCTGCTTGTCGCATGCGGCGGGGATTCTGCAGCAGGTATCGCTCGCAACGACGATGTTTTCGCTCTCGCCGACACCAATGTCGTCCGTGAGCAAATCACGACGCAAACCATTCGCAGCGGCGGAGTGGTCGACTCGATGTCGGCGGTCAGCATCAACCGGCAGCTCGAGCCACGCTTCACCACCTTCGACATCTACCTCACACAAGACGGCGAGGTGTCCGAGATGCAGATAGCCCGCAACGAAGACTTCTTCATGACCCGGACCGCCAACAGCGAGTGGGTGCACGCGAGGGGCAACGACGTTCGTTTGCCCTCGACCATCACAGCGCTTCTGGACGCTCGAGTGCGGGAAGCCGATTTGGACCACATGTTCGAATACGGCGAGATGTCCACGTGGAACTCGCGCACGCTGCACAGTTACACCGGATCCTTGGAGGCGGCCAAGGCACTACTCCCGTCGGTCACCGTGAACGCGCACAAGGCAGAGGTGACGATGAAGCTCGACGAACAAGGCTTTGTCGTGCAGATGAACGCCACGATCGACTATCCGGATCGCATCCTCGTCATCACGTATGAGTTGGTGGACATCGAAGATCCGATCCTCTCGATGGGCAGCTGACCAGGAGACGGCTCCTGTCTGCCCACCTTGTGATCAACCGCTGCGGTTGGCTCGCGCCGGAACTCTCTCTGGCACCGGTTCGACCGTTGCCACCGGTCGGGTCTGATGAACTGCGGGTCGCACGTTGTTCGGCACCGGTTGCGGAACTGGAGCCCTCAGGTTGTACGTCTCTTCGAGCACGACGATCTCGAGGCCGCCGACCACGTCGGAGATGAGGTTGTAAAGCACCGAGCCGAGGGTGAGTAGAGCCGTGGAGCTGACGACCCAGACGACGGCAAGCAACACCACGATGCGGAAGTACAACTCGCCGTCTGGCGTGAACGTGACCGTCAGGTTGTCGGCCAGGTCGGCGATCTGCTGGGGGATGCCGCGCTGGACGACGATCGACCACATGACCCACGTACCGAGAACGAAGGCCAACGCAGCGATGACGTTGAACACGAACGAGACCTTGAGGACGGTCCACGGATCGATTTTGCGAACGACACGGCGAACCCGTCGAACTGCCATGGGAAGATGTCTCCTTGAAAAGGCAGGCCAGAGTGTACTGCCGCCTCGCGATATCACCGTCAATTGACCCAACGTCGGCCGTCGGGCGATGGTTCCCGATCGTCGAGTGTGCCTAAAAGCACGTATACGGTGCGATTAAGCACGCTCGACGGCAGGGTTCAGGCGAACAGGTCGATGTGGTTGCCATCCGGATCTTTGACCACGGCATAGCGTTGGCCCCAGAACGCGTCCCACGGCTCCTTGTGCGATTCCACGCCGACGGCCATGAGGGTGTTGTACATGGCGTTGACGTCGTCGGCGGAGTCGCACTTGAACGCCAAACCGATGGCGGGGCCACCTGAAGGCTTCACCCATTCAGGATTGAAACGCCGAATGACCTCAACCGTGTCCCACGCCAGGCGCAGGCCGCCAGGCAATTCGGCTTCGACGTGACCTTCACCATCAGCCTCTTCGGGAATCACGAGCCCGAGGCGTCGGTAGAACGCAAGCGACGCCGCCATGTCCTCGACGACGATCCCGATCAGATCAAACAGCGGCATCGCTCCCCCTCAGGTGGTCGGTTCTTCGTCCGTTTCTGCTGTAACTTCGATTGGTGCGGCGACAGCTTCTTCTTCGTCTTCTCTTGGCACCAACGCAATTGCGGACACCGTGGCGTCGCCTTCGAGATTCATGAAACGAACCCCCGTCGCCGCACGACCCTGGCGAGAAACCGCATCGACGGGCTGCCTGATGACGATGCCATCGGACGATATTCCGAACACCTCGTCGCCAGGCAGCACTGCCCGTCCGGAGACGAGCACGCCACGGACTCGAGTGAGCTTGATGGCCTTGACGCCGATTCCGCCCCGCTTCTGAAGGGGGAATTCGCTCATCTTCGTGCGCTTGCCATACCCGCCGGACGTGACGAGCAACACGTCGGTGCCGTCCGAGGCTTCCGCGGCCGAGACGACCTCGTCTCCTTCGCGTAGCTTGACGCCACGCACGCCCTGGGTGTCTCTGCCCATCGGGCGCACGTCGGATTCTGGGAATCGGATTCCCATTCCGTTTCTCGTGAACATCAGCAGGTCGCCGTCGCCGCTGGTCGTGCGGACCGCAACAACCTCGTCGTCGTCAGACAGATTGATGGCGATCAGCGTCGACTGACGAGAGTCGTAATCACTGAACTTCGTCTTCTTCACCTGACCACGCTTTGTGAACATCACGAGATACTGGAAGCTCTCGTAGTCACGTGTGTCGATGATCTGTTCGATTCGTTCGTCCGGTTCGAGGGGCATCACCGAGTGGGCCAGGATGCCCTTCGAGGTCCTGTCTTTCCTGGGCAACTCGTGCGCCTTGATCCGATACACCTTGCCGCGGTTCGTGAAGAACAGCAGGTACGCGTGGGCGGACGTATGGAGGACGTGGGTGATGAGGTCGTCCTCACGGACGTCGGCGCCCTTCACGCCGCGACCACCACGACCCTGCGTTCGGTACGTGCCTGCGAAGACCGACTTCACATATCCGGCGGCGGTGACCGTCACGACGAGGTCGTCGTCGGCGATGAGGTCCTCGAGTGACATCTCGCCTTCGTCCGGGATGATCCGACTGCGGCGGCGATCGCCGTACTTCTCCTTGATCTCACCCAGCTCGGTCTTGACGATCTCACGACGTCGGAGCTCGCTGTCCAGAATCGACTTCAACTCGGCGATGAGCGCCATCTTCTCTGCGTACTCTTCGCGCAGCTTGTCGGACTCCAACGCCGTGAGGCGGCGCAGCGGCATGTCCAGGATCTCTTTGGTCTGGATCTCTGACAGCTCGAAGCGTGCCATCAAGGTGTCACGAGCCTCCTGCACGTTCGAGGAACCCCGGATGATCTGCACGACCTCGTCGATGTTATCGAGGGCGATGAGCAGTCCGGCGAGGATGTGCGCGCGCTTCTCTGCTTCTTTCAGGCGATATTTGGTGCGCCGCTCGATGATTTCGAGCTGGTGATCGATGTAGTGGCCCACCATCTGGGCGATGTTCATCGTGCGAGGTACTCCATCAACGAGCGCCAACGCGTTCACGGAGAAGTTGTCCTGCAACTGGGTGTGCTTGTAGAGCATGTTGATGACGACCTGCGGGATCGCGTCACGCTTCAGTTCGATGACGAGGCGTGTGCCGTCGCGATCGGACTCGTCACGGAGGTCGGAGATGCCGGCGATGGTCTTGTCGCGCACCAAGCTGGCGATGCGCTCCATGATCCGGTCACGGGAAGTCTGATAGGGAATCTCGGTGACGATGATTGCGGTGCGGTTCTTGCGGATCTCCTGCACATCGAGAACGGCACGCATCTTCACGGAGCCCTTGCCGGTGAGCAGGGCGTCTTTCACCCCACGCGTCCCCACGATGTAGGCCCCTGTCGGGAAGTCGGGACCCTTGACGAATTCCATCAGGTCGACCGCAGTCGCCTCTGGATTGTCGATCGTGTGCACCACCGCGTCGATGATCTCGGTGAGGTTGTGCGGCGGGATGTTCGTGGCCATGCCGACTGCGATACCTGTGGATCCGTTGACCAAGAGGTTCGGGAATCGCGCCGGGAGCACCGTCGGTTCGAGCCGCTCGCCCGAGTAGTTGTCCTGCCATTCGACGGTTTCCTCGTCGATGCCGTCCAACAGGTGCATCGCGAGGCGAGCGAGGCGGGTCTCGGTGTAACGCATGGCCGCCGGCGGATCGTCGACCGTTCCGAAGTTGCCCTGCGGCTCAACCAACGGATACCTGCTGGCGAAGTCCTGGCCGAGACGCACCAACGCGTCATAAATGGCGTCGTTGGAGTGTGGATGGAACCAACCCATCACGTCACCAACGACACGGGCGCACTTACGGAAGGGCGTTCCGGGCCGGATGCCGGCGTCGTACATCGAGTACAGAATCCGGCGATGCACGGGCTTGAGCCCGTCTCGGACGTCTGGCAACGCCCGAGACACGATGACAGACATGGCGTATTCCAGGAACGAGTCCTGCATCTCTGTTTCGATGGCGATCGGCTCTATGTGCCCGATCGGGTTTTCTGTGTCGTTGGACATCTAGATGTTCACTCCCGCTGTGCTCGGAAAAACTGGTGTATTGGTAAACCTCGTGATCAGCGTTGCCTCAGAAGTCGAGGAACCGCACGTCCTTGGCGTTCTGTTGGATGAAGGTCCTGCGCGCGTCGACGTTGGATCCCATCAACGTCGTGAAGACCTCTTCAGCCATGAAGTCGTCGTCCAGTTGGACCTGCAGGAGAATCCGCTGGGCTGGATCCATCGTGGTCTCCCACAGCTGCCCGGCGTTCATCTCGCCAAGGCCCTTGAAGCGCTGGATCTTGTACTTCCTACCGTCGAGTTCGGTCTTGAGGCGTTCCAGCGCATCGTCGTTGTACGCCCATTGGAGCTTGTTGCCCGCTTTGATCGAGTACAGCGGTGGCTGCGCGATGTAGACGTAACCGGCATCGATGAGCTGCCTCATGTGTCGGTAGAAGAATGTGAGCAGCAACGTCCGAATGTGCGCCCCGTCGACGTCGGCGTCCGTCAGAATCACGACTCGGTTGTACCGGGCCTTCTCCAGGTCGAACTCTTCGCCGATACCGGTCCCGATCGCGGTGATGAGCGCCTGAATCTCGGTGTTTTGGAGGACTCGCGTGAGTCGGTTCTTCTCAACGTTGATGATCTTGCCTCGGATGGGCAGGATCGCCTGGAACTCAGAGAGCCTCGCCTGCTTGGCAGATCCGCCTGCCGAGTCGCCCTCGACGATGAAGATCTCGCTCAACGCTGGGTCGCTCGACGAACAGTCGGAGAGCTTGCCTGGAAGTGCCGACGACTCGAGCAGTGTCTTGCGTCGCGTCAGTTCTCGGGCTTGGCGGGCGGCCATCCGAGCCTTGGCGGCGTCAGCGGTCTTCTGAACGATGCGCTTGCCGTCTCCCGGGTTGCGCTCCAGCCATTCAGGGAGCTTCTGGTTGAGCGCACGCTCGACGAACGACCGGATTTCCGTGTTGCCGAGCTTCGTTTTCGTCTGGCCTTCGAACTGCGGTTCTCGCACCTTGGCCGAGACGACGGCAGTCAGACCTTCACGAACATCCTCGCCGACGAGGTTTCCGTCTTTCTCCTTGAGCACGTTCTTGCTGCGGGCGAATTCGTTGATAGCCCTCGTGAGCGACTTACGGAAGCCTTCTTCGTGCGTTCCGCCTTCATGAGTGTTGATGTTGTTGGCGAACGTCAGCACCGTTTCGGTGTAGCCGCCGGTCCATTGCATGGCCACCGCGATCTCCGCGTCGTCGGTGACTTCCTCGAAGTAGGCGACCTGCTTGTGGATCGGCTCGCGATTGGCGTTGAGATACTTCACGAAGTCGATGAGGCCGCCCTTGTACTGGAAGGTCTCCTCGACAGGTTCTTCTGGGCGCTCGTCGCGCAGGCGGATCTCGATGCCCTTGTTGAGAAACGCCATCTCTCGGATGCGCGACTGCACCGTGTTGTAGTTGTACTCCTGTGTCTCCACGAAGATTTCGGGGTCAGCCCAGAACGTGATCTGCGTCCCAGTGCGCTTGGCCGGCTTGCCCTTCTTGACAGGTCCCAGTGGCTTGCCGTACTCGAAACTCTGCGAGTACTGGAAACCGTCCCGGACCACTTCTGCCTCGAGGCGCACCGACAAGGCATTCACGACGGACACGCCAACCCCGTGCAAACCACCTGACACCGTGTAGGCGCCTGCTTCGAACTTGCCGCCCGCGTGCAGCGTGGTCAAGACCGTTGTCAGCGCTGACTGCTTCGTCTTCGCATGTTTGTCGATCGGAATACCGCGTCCGTTGTCCTTGACCCGGACGCCGCCGTCAGCCAGCAGCGTGATCTCTATCCGTGTACAGAAGCCGGCCATGGCTTCGTCAACCGAATTGTCGACCACTTCCCAGATGAGGTGATGAAGACCTTTGGGTCCCTGGGACCCGATGTACATGGCTGGCCGCTTACGGACCGCTTCCAGGCCCTCGAGAACGGTGATGTTCTTCGCGTCGTAGCTCTCGCTGCCTGACTTGCTGGTACTACTCACAGAACTCCTTCACGGGACGCGTCGATGCCCCGTTGGGGGGAGGTTTACATGCTTGTAACTATAGCCGATCTCAAGGACACAAAGTCCGTTTCAGGAGCGATCGGGGGTCGAAAAAGCCCCAAAAACGTGGGTTTTGTCGAAGTCGTGAGAAAACCACGACGTCTGCGGCTTTACTCCGCTCAGCGGCCGGCAGGACGCGCCACTCGCAGGCTCACACTGGTGACCACGCCGGCGCCGAGAGCGTCGGTCAAACCCTCGATCAACGCTGGAATCTGGTAGCGCAGCACTGCAGCCGACGTGCCGTCGGGTACCTCCACCAACAGGTCTCCGTCGGTCAATCTCATGGGCGTGGTGCGCTCCCCCCAGGAGTCTCCGGCGAGCTCGCGCCAGTCCTCGATGACCCTTGCAATGTCCGGAGCGCGGGCTGCTCCGTACTTCGCCAGCACGGCGTCGAGAATCGAAGACACCTGTTGGATCTCGCGACGCTTCATCGACGTATCTCCCCTGCAGTTACCGCCCAACGATCCGCTGTGGATGCCACGTCTTCCTCTCGAGCAGTCGTCAGAAAGACTTGACCACGCGGCAGCAACTCCATGACGCCGCGTGACCGCAGCGGGTCCAGCTCTGAGAGTACGTCGTCGAGCAACAATATGGGTGGAGCGCCTCGCCTGCGCTCGATCACGTGGAAGGCTGCCATCCGCAACGCCAGAGCCGCAGATCGCTGCTCACCCTGGCTTGCCTGAGTCCTGAGGTCGCGTCGCGGACCCGCACCCTGAATGGCGAAGGTGATGTCGTCCCGGTGCGGTCCGGCCGACGTCGTCCGCTGCTCCATGTCTCTTCTGCGTCTCTCGAGCAGTGTGGCGCGCAGACGCTCCTGAATGTCCTCTGTGGTCATCGCTGACGCCTCCGGGAGCCACTTCGCCTGGTAGGAGCCGAGCAACGCCTCGTCCAGGGCTGAGACCGATCTGTAGGCCGAGGCCAAATCTTCAGAGATCTGCTCGATCACATCCAACCGATGTCTCACCACCAGCGCACCACCTACCGCAACCCGTTCATCCCACACGTCGAGCGTCACGGAATCGGCTTCTCGACCGTGCATTCTGAGCAAGCTGTTGCGCTGTCGAAGAGCCCGGTCGTAATCAGCCAAGTCGGCACCAGCCGTTGACGACAACTGCCCAACCAGCTCGTCTATGTAGTCACGACGTAACCCTGGACTCCTCTTGACGATGTCCAGGTCGTCTGGAAGGAACGTCACCATGGGGATCTCGTAGGCCACGTCAGCGTGGCGCTTGGGACGCTTGGCGTTGAACAAGATCTGGCGCCTTCCATCGGCAGGGAGCGAGATCTCTACCTTGAGTTCGGAAGCCTCGGATCGGAACCCGCCACGAATGACTGCTGCCTCCTCGCCGAATCCGATGAGGGCTTCGTCAGGATTCCGGCGGAAGGACCGCAGCCGAGACAGATACCCGACGGCCTCGAGGATGTTGGTCTTGCCGATGCCGTTTGGCCCTACCAACACGTTGAGTCCGGTGCCCGGCTGCCACTCGAGGTGTGGGTACGAACGAAAGCCGATCAGCTCGATCCAGTCGAGCTGCATCCGGTCAGAGCCGGACTGGCATCAACAGGTACCGGAAGTCCTCTGACTCGGCACCGCGCAGCAGTCCTGGCTTCAATGGATCAGCGGTCTCGAGCACGACGTCGTCTTCGTCTATCGCGTTCAATCCGTCAGACAGGTACTTCGTGTTGAAGGCGATGGTCATCTCGTCGCCGTTGTAGTCGGCATTGATGTGCTCGGTCTCGTCGCCCACTTCCTGGCGGGTCACCGACAACTCGACGCCACCGGTGTGGAGGCCGAACCGCACGGGGATGTGGTCTTCGGCCACCAGCGACGCTCGTCCTACGGCTTCCAACAGTTCGGCGCGTGACGCCTTCAGTTGGTAGGGATACGAATCAGGGAACAGCTGGCTCACGTTCGGGAATGTGCCCTCGATCAGCCGGACTTGAAGGGTGCCTCGATCTGACGAGAACACCGCATCACGATCGCCGAAACGAACGGTCAACTTCGGGTCGCCAATGGCTCGCGAGAGTTCCTTCAGCGCTCGATATGGGACGAGCCCGGAGGCATCGGTGATCACTCCCGGGAGGATTCTGTCTGCAAGGCGATATGAATCCGTCGCTACCAGGCGGAGGTGATCGGATTCGGCCTCGAAGAGCACCCCCGTCAGGATCGGTCGAGCCTCATCGGTCGATGCGGCAATCCCGACCTGGCTCAGCGCCTTCAAGAATGCTGGACCGTCGACGGACGACCCACCAACCGTGTCAGGCTCCGAGATCTGCGGGAAATCATCGATGTTCAACTCACGCAGCCTGAACCTGGGCCCGTTTCCGGTGATCTCCACTTCGCCCTCACGAGCATGGATCGAGACGGCACCGGCAGGGAGCTTTCGGACGGCTTCTGAAGCCAGGCGTGCCGGAATGACCGTGCGTCCTTCTTCGAGCACCTCGACCTCGAGGGTCGTGCGGATGGTGACTTCCAGATCGGTACCTGTGACCGTGAGCGTTCCGCCTTCGACGACGCAGAGAACACCCTGGAGGATCGGCAACGGCGATCGGGTCGTTACGGCCCTGGCCGCTCGTGCCAGCACGTCAGCCAGGTCATCTCGTTCGGCTCGGATCTTCACAGTACCTCTGCTTCTTCTAATAGATTGATGTATATACAGTAGATGTAGTAGTAGGGCTTGTGGATAGTGGGTAACTGACAAAAGGCCTGGTCAGACTACCTTCGCTCGTCCACAGGGTCGCATTATCGCCCACAGGTCGACTCGCTTCGCAACTCGGGGTCGTACTGGCCTTGTGCGCAACTGGGCTGGTTGTCCCCAGATGGGGATGCCGCTGTGGACGAAATGACGCACTTGTACAGCCGTTACTCACAGGGATCGCAGCATCTGGGAGAGCGTGTTCACGTCGTCGAACACCGCTTTGTCGGACTGAATGAGGCTCTTCACCTTCTCGATGGCGTGCATCACCGTGGTGTGATCGCGGCCGCTGAACGCCTGTCCGATCTTCGGCAATGACAGATCTGTCAGTTCCCGGCACAAGTACATCGAGATCTGGCGGCGCTGTGCCAGAGGCTGTTTCCGGCTCGGACCGGTGAGTTCGACGGCTGGGATTGCGAAGTACGACGCCGTGGTGGCAATCACCTCTTGAGCGGTCAGGGCTCGAGATTCCTGAGCAGGCATCAGGTCTTTCAGCACACGCTCGGCCATCTCGAGACCGATCTGTTCGTGGGTCAACGCAGCAAACGCCGTCACCCTCGTCAACGCACCTTCGAGTTCCCTGATGTTGTCGAGCACGTGGGACGCAATGAAGTCGAGAACCTCTCGGGGTACGAGCATGGGCGCGAACTCTGCGTTCTTGCGAAGGATCGCCAGGCGCGTCTCGACATCAGGCGGCTGGATGTCCGTCTGTAGACCCCACTCGAATCGGCTTCTGAGGCGATCTTCGAGCGTTGAAAGGTGCTTCGGGTGTCTGTCAGAGCTGATGACCAGCTGCTTGCCGGCCTCGTAGAGGCTGTTGAACGTATGGAAGAACTCCTCGAGGATCTGTTCCTTGCCCTCGAAGAATTGGACGTCATCGAGGAGGAGGACGTCGATCGTGCGATATCGAGCCTTGAACTCGTCCATGCGCTTGCGGCGGATACCGTTGATGAACTCGTTGAAGAACTGTTCCGACGAGATGTAGCGCACCACAGCGTCTGGCTGGAGTTCCACGGTGTGATGTCCGACCGCGTGCAACAGGTGAGTCTTGCCCAAGCCGGCAGGTCCGTATATGAACAACGGGTTGTAGTGGCCCCCTGGTCTTTCTGATACGGCCATTGCGGCGGCGTGGGCGAAACGGTTGGATTGCCCGACGACGAAGTTTTCGAAGGTGTACTTCGGAACCAGCCGACTGTCTGGGCGCAGTGTCTGCTGTTGAGGCATGCGCTCGGCCTGAGTCGGTTGCGGGGGCAGGTGTGATGGGGCTCGGCGGTCTGCTGGCGCTTCGGCGATGGCCGCGACGGGAGCTCGTGCGATGAGTTCGACGCTGCAGCTGTCGCCGAACAGCTCTACAACGACGTCCTCGATCGTTGGCAGATAGTGATCTCGAACCCATCGCAGATGAAACGATGATGGCGCCTCGAGTACCAAGTTCCCTGAATCGATGTTTGGCATCAGGGGCTGGAGCCACGTCTGCCAGGCGACGGGGTTCACCGCCTGGCTCATCTTCTGATGAAACTCGTCCCACTGTGTTGCCGACGGTTGCGCTTCCACGCTGGGCACACTCCACTCTCAAAGATCTACTGTTTTCCACACCTATGTCCACATCTGTGGAAAAGTGTTTTCAGCCCCGCAGACGGGTTGCTGTTCTGGTCTTCCCATGCGAGGTGCATTCGCGCTCCCTCAGCGGTCGGCGAGTATATGGACCACGACGCCACGGCTTCAAGAGTGCCAAAAGTGCGCTTACGATCCCGATCGGCGTCGATGATGAATCTGGAAAATGCCTGGTCAATCCCCGTTTTTTACGCGTTTACGTTTCGTAAAATCGCTCTCGATTGGGGTGTCGCGCCCAAAAACGGGGCTAAGTAAGATTTCGCGATCAGAGGTTGATTTTCGCGAGAGCGCAATTCCCGCCAATTTGTGGCGCGACTGCTCGCCCAGGCTTTGCAAAAGCGCCGGTGCGTCCGTAACCTACCGCAGCAATTCTCACCTCGTGTCGGGTTTTCAATCATGAAGCGCACATATCAACCAAAAGTGCGACGTCGTAAACGTCGTCATGGCTTTCGTCATCGCATGCACACCAAGTCCGGTCGCGCCCTCATCAAGAGGCGTCGCGACAAGGGACGTCGTCGACTCAGCACATAGGCGGCGTCGTTACGAGCCTCTCAGCGGAAGGTCCGCCTTCAAACAGGTCTTCCGAACTGGGTCCCGACGACGTGCTGGTGCAGTCACCGTCATTCGTGGCGTCAGTCTGCACGAAGGCCCCCCGCTCGTTGGAGTGGTGGCCGGCAAGAAGATCGGTAATGCGGTGACGCGAAACCGAGTCAAGCGACGCATTCGAGCGGCGTTGGACGCGGTTTCGCTGGCCGACGGGGCGACGTATGTTGTGGTCGCTTCGCCGACGGCGGTGAGCGTCGACTTCGAGACGCTAACGGCGGACTTGAAAGAAGCAATGGAGGTGGAAAAGTGAGGGAGATCTTCTCACCGAGTAGGTGGATGGTTCGCCTCATTCGCGCGTACCAACGCTTTCTTTCCCCATTCCTTGGCAAGAACTGCCGCTATCACCCGACCTGCTCAGCGTACGCAGTCCAGGCAATTGAGTTGCATGGTGCGGTCAAGGGCCCGTTGATGAGCATCAAGAGAATTGGCCGCTGCCATCCGTTTTCGGCAGGCGGTCTCGATCCAGTACCAGGGAGCAACGACTAGATGAACCCATTCAGCGCTTTTTGGAATGGTCTGTTGGGGCTACTTGGCTCTGCTTTGGCCTTCTTCTATGACATTGTTCCCAATTACGGTGTGGCGATCATTCTCCTCACCATCGTGATCATGCTCCTCATGTTCCCGTTGACGTTGAAGCAGACCCGGTCGATGCGGGCGATGCAGACCATCCAACCCGAGGTCAAACGGATCCAAAAGGAATTCAAGGGTGACAAGGAGGAGCTGAACAAACAGCTCATGGCGCTGTATCAGGAGCGCGGCATCAACCCAGCTGCCGGCTGTCTTCCGCTGCTACTTCAGGCCCCGATTTGGTTTGCCCTGTTCCGCGTGCTGTCCGTGACCAACGATCCCGATACCGGCGCACCAATCTTCAGTGACGCTCTTCCCACAGACTCCTCACTGGTCGAGTCGTTGCGGGCGGGCGATTCGGGCTTCTTGGGCATGGACCTCCTCATCACCCCTGGCGATGCGCTTGGCATCGGCCTCGGTCAGGCAATCCCCTACATCTTGCTCATCGTGATCATCGTTGCTTCCGGGTTTTTCCAGCAACACCAGATGATGCGCCGACGAGCCAACGATCCCGAACAAGAGCAATCAGCTCAAACGCAAAGCGTCCAACGAGCAATGCGGTTCATGCCGCTGCTCATCGGCGTCTTTTCCTGGAGATTCCCAGGTGGGTTGGTACTCTATTTCGCGGCCAGCAACCTGTTTCGCATCGGTCAGCAGGCCGTGATCCTGCGAGATGAGAAACAGGCTCGCGACAACGGGCAAGGGACGACAACGGCGATAGCACAGCCGATCGTGGAAGCGGAAGCTCCGAAGCGCCCCTCGCCCAACGCCAGCAAGAAAAAGAAGAAGCGTAAGAGGAAGTAAGTACATGGAGTGGGTTGAAGCTCATGGCAAGACCGTCGACGGCGCAGTCAAGGCTGCGTTGGACGAGCTCGGCCTGCAGTCAAAAGAAGACGTGTCGATCGAAATCCTCCAGGAGCCGAAGCGTGGTGCCCTCGGCCTCTTCGGCGGAGTTGACGCCATAGTCAAGGTCACCAAAGTCCAACGCGAAAAGAAGCGGAGGCGACGTCGTCGCAGTGGTGGCGACAAGTCGAACTCTGGTTCGGCAGGCGGTGGCCGGAGCGGTGGACAGGGTGGCCGGAGCGGTGGGCAAGGTCAGGGCTCGCAGTCGTCTGACGGTGGTCGCAACGGCAATTCGCAACGCTCCGGCGAGCGGAAGCCACGGGGCGGTCGCAACGAAGGCGGGAACCGTCCGAAGGCTACAGGTGGTGGTGGCGGAGGCAGCAACCGTCAAAAGGGCAACGAATCGGGGGGCGCCTCACGCGGCAAAGGTCGTAGCGGCGAGCGCAGCAACTCTCGGAATCAAGACAGGAAGACGGAGGCACCGGTGGACGTCGACATCAACGAACAGGCCGAGGTCGGCAAAGAATTTCTCACAGGGCTGCTCGATGCGTTCGGCTTGGAAGGCACTGTGACGACTCGAATCGACGACGAGGTGTTGTTCATCGACATCGCCGGCGATCAGACAGAGGCACTCGTCGGACCCAAGGGCTCGATCATGAACGCAGTCAAAGAGTTGACGCGCACCGTGATCCAGCGTAAGACCCACGATGCGCCACGTATGCGGGTCGACGTTGGGGGTTATACCGAGCGTCGCCGTGCTGCGCTGGGTATCTACACGAGCAAGCTCGCCGAGCAACTGCTCGATGATGGCGGCGAATTGGCGTTGGAGCCGATGAATGCAGCAGACCGGAAGGTTGTGCACGACTCGGTGGCTGGTATCGACGGCGTTCGTTCCTTCTCGGAAGGCGAAGATCCGCGACGGTACGTCGTTCTTTCGCTCGAGGATGGCGTCAAGCCCCGCAAGGCTTCGGAAACATCTAGCGATGAAGTCAGCGAAGACGACGTAACCAGCGAAGAAGAGTGACGTTTCACGTGAAACATGGCCTCGATTACGCCCGTTCAGCAGCAAGCTGGGCGGGCGTTTCGCTTGACGAAGCGCAATGCAACTTGCTGGAGGGCTACGCCGACTGGTTGGCCAGCGAAGCGATTCCCGCAGGCGGTCTCGGACCACGAGAAGCAGAACGCGTCTGGGACCGGCACATTGCCGACTCGTTGACCTTCGCCTGCGGACTGCCGAGCGATGGCGTCGTGGTTGACGGGGGCACCGGGGTGGGGCTACCAGGGTTGCCTCTGGCAATCGCTCGTCCTGATCTCACTTTTTGGCTCGTAGACCGCGGTGGGCGGCGTACCCGCCTCATCGAGCGTGCGCTTGCCATCCTCGATCTTCCCGAAGTGGTGGTGATACGCCGTGACATCTATGACCTCAGCGGTCGCTTCAATGGTCTCGTATTCAGAGGTGCGTTGCCCAAGGGCGAGATCCCGGCCAGCGCTCAAAGGCTCTTGGCGCCGGGTGGTACCTGCGTCGTAGGATTGTCACGGCGTCCAGAAACCCCAGACGTCGAGGAAGTAGAAGGCATGGTGCAGTCTTTGGATATGACGATGGAAACTATTCGTGTACCCGATGAGGTCCTTGACGGCCCGGCGTGGCTCCTTAAGATCACCAACAGTGGAAACTGATCGACACGCCACCGTCGTGGCAATAGCGAACCAAAAGGGCGGTGTCGGCAAGTCGACCACTGCCATCAACCTCGGTGCCGCGCTGGCGTTCCAAGGCGAACGAGTGCTGATCGTCGACTTGGATCCACAAGGCAACACGTCTTCGGGCCTCGGCATCGATCGGTCGGAGATTTCGGCGTCGACTTACCAGGTCCTGGTCGACAATGCGCTCATCGAGGACGTGGTCGAGCCGACCAGCGTGCGAGATCTCTTTCTGGTGCCGGCCACCATCGAATTGGCGGGGGCGGAAATAGAGCTGGTTTCGCTGTTTTCGCGAGAAAACCGTCTCAAGATGGCGTTGGGTCAGGTGATCGGCGATTACGACTTCGTCCTTATCGATTGCCCGCCGTCGCTGGGGCTGCTCACGGTGAACGGCCTCTCCGCAGCCAACGAAGTCCTCATTCCCATCCAGTGCGAGTACTACGCTCTTGAAGGCGTGAGTCAGCTCATGCGCAACATCCAACTCGTCACGCAGAACCTCAATCCGTCTCTTGTCGTTGAAGGCGTGGTCCTCACGATGTTCGACGGGCGTACCACGCTCTCATCCGACGTGGTGAAGCAAGTGAGAGAGCACTTCGCCGAAACGACTTATCGGACGGTGATTCCCCGCACGGTTCGCTTGTCAGAGGCTCCTTCGTACGGGGAACCCATCGAGGCGTTTGATCCGATGAGTCGTGGGGCGATTGCCTATCGTGAACTTGGTCGAGAATTCAGGAGGAGACATGGCCGCTCGTAAAAGTGGACTCGGCAGAGGACTTGACGCGCTCATTCCGGTCGAACTGCCCGATACCGGGTTCGCATCGATCTCGGTCGACTCGATAACCGCAAATCCGCAGCAGCCCCGCACACGTTTCGACGATGACGCGCTGCAGACGCTTGCGGACAGCATCAAAGAGGTAGGCGTGTTGCAGCCTGTCGTGGTGAGGGGCCACGAAGACGGTGGCTACACCCTCGTGGCCGGCGAACGACGCCTTCGAGCGGCCAGACTCGTAGGGCTCAATGAGATTCCGGCCGTTATTCGTTCAGCCAGCGACTCGGTCAGCGATCTCAGTGAAGCGTTGATCGAGAACATACATCGGGAAGACCTCAGTGCGCTGGAAGAAGCAGCCGCGTACCAGCAACTCCTTGACGATTTCGAGCTCACCCACGAGCAAGTGGCCAAGCGTGTCGGCAAGAGTCGCGCCTCCATCTCGAACAGCTTGCGGCTCCTGCAGCTGCCGGCGTCGATTCAGGGCATGTTGGAGCGCGGTGAACTCGCGATGGGTCACGCCAGAGCGCTCCTCGGTTGCGAGGACCAAGCCTACGCGAACCACATCGCCGCCAAGGCGTCCGAAGAGGGTTGGTCGGTGCGGCAGGTGGAAGATGCCGTCAGAGCACGGTCTGTGATGGCCGACGACGCCAAGCCTCCACCAGTACACGAACCTCGTCCGGCCGCCATCATCGAGCTGGAAGGCCGGCTCGCCGAACGGTTGGGAACGCCGGTTGCCATCTCGTACTCCGCCGCCAACAAGGGCAAAGTGGTGGTGAAGTTCTCATCGCTTGACGATCTCGAGCGCATCTACCGCTCGTTCCTCACCTGACCGATTCGGTCTGACGCCGTTGGTCGGCGTGCGATCCGACGTGGGTTCGTGTCAGTGAATGCCCATCGCCATGCGATCCTCACGATTCGCAGCGAACAACTCGACGAGTGAGTCGGCAATGGCGTCTACATCGAGTGGCAGGTCGGCGCAGACGGCCACTGCCGGCTCGCGAGTCTCCATGAGGATCGACGTCGATCGGCCTTGCACCGCCATACCCAGTCGACCCCCGATCGCCGTCGCGAGCGCCTTGCCGGCTGCGCTGGCACTGTGCTGGGACGCGAAGTAGAAGACGCCAGGCACATCGTTGATCGGTAACGAGAACGACAGGACGAAGTCAAT
>JABDJC010000200.1 GCA_013003395.1 Acidimicrobiia bacterium | reverse complement strand
CGACGCCCACGCTCGAGCTGAGCGAGCGAGGCAGCATCGAGGTCGGAGCCGAATTCGGCGAACGCTTCCAGGTCTCGGAACTGTGCCAAGTCGATACGAAGCTGACCGGCGACCGCTTTCATCGCCTTGATCTGGGCCGCACCACCGACACGAGACACCGAAATGCCGGCGTTCACCGCCGGGCGCACGCCCGAGTAGAACAGGTCGGTCTCGAGGAAGATCTGTCCGTCGGTGATGGAAATGACGTTTGTCGGGATGTAGGCCGACACGTCGCCGGCCTTCGTCTCGACGATCGGCAGACCGGTCATCGAGCCAGCACCCAGCTCGTCGGAGAGCTTGGCGCAACGTTCGAGCAAACGAGAGTGGAGATAGAACACGTCGCCTGGGTAAGCCTCACGACCCGGTGGGCGGCGCAACAACAGCGAGATCTGGCGGTACGCAACAGCCTGCTTCGACAGGTCATCGAAGACGATCAGTGCGTGCTGCCCGTTGTACATCCAGTACTGACCGAGCGCAGAGCCTGCGTACGGGGCGTACATCTGCAACGCTGCCGGAGCGGATGCCGGAGCGTTGACCACAACGGTGTATTCCAGTGCACCGGCGGCTTCGAGTTGAGCGACCACCTCAGCAACCGTCGAGGCCTTCTGGCCGATGGCCACGTAGACGCACTTCACGTCCTGGCCCTTTTGGTTGATGATGGTGTCGAGCGCAATCGCCGTCTTGCCGGTCTGGCGGTCGCCAATGATGAGCTCCCGCTGGCCACGGCCAATCGGGATCATCGCGTCGATGGACTTGATGCCGGTCTGTAGCGGTTCGCTGACCGGTTGCCGCTCCACGACCGTCGGCGCCTGCACTTCGAGCAGGCGGCGCTCGTCGCTTGCGATCGGGCCCTTTCCGTCGAGCGGCGCACCGAGCGAGTCGACGACTCGTCCGAGAAAACCGTCGCCGACTGGAATCGAAAGCACGTTGCCAGTCGGGTGCACTTCGTCACCCTCTTCGATGTGACTGGCGTCACCCATCAACACCACACCGATGCTGTCCTCGTCGAGGTTCAGTGCAACGCCAACGAGTCCGCCTGGGAACTCGAGCAACTCACTGGCCATGACGTTCGGAAGGCCAGTCACACGGGCGACGCCGTCGCCGACGGACCTGACGTAACCAACCGTGCCGGCTTCCATCTTGGGCGACCAGCCCTCGAGATTTCGCCGCAACGCCGCGGTTATGTCTCCCGAATCGATAGTCAATTCAGCCATCGTCTATCCCCATGCCTCTCGCAGGTCTTCGAGCCGGCTCTTGACCGACCCGTCGAAGATCTGATCGCCTACCTTGGCGACGATGCCGCCGACCAATTGCGGGTCGACGACCACCTTCGGTTCGATGTCTTTCCCAGTGACTTCTGACAACCGGGATGCCAACCGCGCAACGGTTTCGTCGTCGAGAGGGGCCGCTGAGCGGATCTCGGCAACGGTCTTGCGTCGTGCGGCGGCGGCTTGCTTGGTGACGGCGTCGGCGATGGCACCGAGATCGCGAGCCATCCCTTGGCCGACGATGAAGTTGACCAACTGGACAGCCGTGGAAGATGCCCGCGAGCCGAGCAACTCGTCGATGATGCCGTGCTTTCGGTCGACCGGAATCCGAGCATCTGTCATCGCCTGGCGGAGCGGCTCCGAGGAGTCGAATGCCTTCGCGATGCGAAACAGTTCATCGGCGATCCGGTCGGTGTCACCCTCTGCCCGAGCGATCTCGAGAATTCCGGTGGCGTACCCCGCGATGCGTGCGTCTCCATCCATCTACTTGTTGACTCCGAGCTCGTCGATGAACTGGTCAACGATCTGCCGCTGTGCGTTGCGGTCCAAGCTGACGCCGACAACCTTCTCGGCGACGTCGATCGACAGATCGGCCACCTGCTGGCGGACGGCCGCCGTTGCCCTCTCGCGCTCTTGCGCGATGTCGGACTGTGCTTTGACCTTGACTGCAGCAGCGTCCGACTCGGCCTTGGAGACCATGTCGGCTCGCAGTGCGTCTGCCGATGCCTTCGCTTCGTCGACGATGCGTGCGGCCTCGGCCTGCGCGCCGGCCAACTGGCTGCGATAGTCGTCGAGCAGTTGCTGAGCTTCGGTCTTGGCCTTCTCGGCTGCGGTCAATTCCTCGACCACTGCTGCCTGCCGATTCTCGAGCAGCTCGTTGAACGCCGGTGCGGCGAACTTCCAGATGACGAAGAACACGACGGCGAACGCGATCAGTCCTGCGTAGACCTCGTTGAGGTCGGTCGGCAGGAGCAAATCGACTCCCGAAGGCTCCGATTCTTCTGCGGCCCAAATGAGCGATGCGAACAACGTGTTCATATCGCTCCTAGGACAAGAAGAAGAGGACGAAGCCGATGAGGGCCAGTGCCTCGGTGAAGGCGATACCCAAGAACATCGTGGTTCTCACCATTCCGGCAGCCTCGGGTTGACGGGCCATTGCCTGCACGGCGTTACCGGCCACAATGCCGATTCCCACACCCGGTCCGATTGCGGCAAGGCCGTATCCGATGAGTGCCAATGAACCGCTGATGTCACCCGTGACCTGGGCCACGATCTGCACCGCTAGGAGCGCATCAAGCATCCGCTGTTTCCTTTCTCGTTAACTGTTGAACTAGTGCTCTGCATGAACGGCGGTCTGTACGTACACCGCCGACAACAGAGTGAAGATGTACGCCTGGAGAATCGCGACGATCACCTCGAAGGCGAAGATCGCGATACCGATGACGAACCACCCAATCCCGATGGGGATCTTGCCAACGCCCCCTTGGGCGGTGATGAAGATCCAACCGGAAACCAACAAAAGGGTGAGCATCACGTGACCGGCGACGAGGTTGGCAAAAAGCCGGACCGCCAGGGAGAAAGGACGCACGAGGAACACAGAAACCAACTCGATGACGCCGACGAGCGGCTTGAGGCCGGTGGGCACGCCTGGGGGCCATGCGATGTCGACGATATACCGGAAGCCCTGCTCCTTGAACCCGCTCACGACGAAGATGATCCAGGTGAGAATGGCCAGGGTTGCAGGAACGACCCACATCCGAGAGCTGAGTGGGAAGTTGATGAACGGCGTCACCTCGAAGAGGTTGGCGACGAGAACGAACAGGAAGATCGAGAGCAGCCACGGGAAGTACCGCAAGCCTTTCTCGGGGCCGATGATGCCGATCGCAACCTCGTCACGTACGAAGCGGACCAGCATCTCCACAAAGGCGCCGAACTTCGAAGGAACGAGGCGCTTGCGGTGACGGATGATGCCGAAGTACAAGATTGCGATGACGATGGCCGCAGCCAGGACGGTCAGCGTCATCGTTCGGTTCCACCCGCCGACGAATGGGAGTTCGAAGAGCAAGTTGACGCTCTCCGGAACGCAGATGATCTCGTTTGCTGTGTCACACTCGCTTGCGGCGAGGATCAGATGGTCCACTCCAACTCCTTCTCAGCGCCATTGGCGACCGCCACGGCTTCCCACGTCAACAGAACCAGATAGCCGGCTACGGCGCTGAGGCCCATCGCCAACCGATCCACTTCAACCAACTGCGCGACTACGAACATCGTCAGCATGATGAGCCCGAGGCGAACGAAAAATCCACCCAAGGCAGCCGCATGATAGAGACTCAGCGACACCCGCGCAGCTTTCGACAACAAGAGCCCAGAAAACAGGAAATTGGCGACCACAACGGCGACTCCGATTGCGGAAGACCAGGCCCCAACGAAGCCCGAAGTCAACCAGAACAAGCCGATCAGCAGTGGTCCGACGATGGAAGCGCGCTGTACGGTGTGACGGGCCATGACCATCTCGACGTCGCGTCCCAGAGGACTTGGGCTGTGCCGGTTCTCGAGCTCAGCCGTCACGGCCGGGTCCTCGACTTCGAGTCGGTGAGGATCTCGGAGGCTCGGTACAGACGGAGGAATCCAGAAACTGCTCCCATCACGACTCCGATGATGGTGAAGACGGGAGAGGTGGAGAACAGCCAGTCGGCGCCGAGGCCGACGATGAGACCCGACACGAGCGACGAGATGAAATCCGTGCTGGCGGTCGCGCCGGCGAACTCTGACACGTGTCGCTTCAATGCTGCTCCGTCGCTACTTTGTGAATTGATTCACAAGCCGTTGGCGTAAATGTACTGCGTGATCTCCGACCAGCCAAATCGTTCTTGATCATCTTCAAACGTGGCCGGCGAAGCCTGCAGGATAGGCCGGAAACTTCGAAGCCAGGTCGGCAATTCTCTGCCTCACCGACTCGAGCGCCTGAGCGTCGTTCCGGTTGACCAGCGTTTCGACGATGAGTCCGGCCAAGGTGACCATCTCTTCTTCCTTCATACCGGCCGTGGTCACTGACGGCGTGCCCAGTCGCAGACCGCTGGTGATGAATGGCGATCGCGGATCATTGGGGATCGCGTTGCGGTTCAGGGTGATGCCTGATTCGTCGAGCAACGTTGCCGCGTCTTTCCCGGTGAGCTCCTCGTCGAGCGACCGCATGTCCATCAAGAACATGTGGTTGTCGGTTCCACCGCTGACCAGTCGCACTCCCTGGGCAATCATGGTGTCGGCCATGGCGGCGGCGTTGCGAACGATCTGATGCGAGTACTCGGAAAACTCGGGGGTACCGGCGAGCATGAAACATGTGGCTTTGGCAGCGATCTGATGGTTGATTGCGCCACCTTGAGCGCCTGGGAAGACGGCTTTGTCGATGGCTTTTGCGTATTCGTCTGTCGAGAGAATCAGCCCGCCCCGTGGACCCCGCAGCGCTTTGTGCGTCGTGCAGGTCACGATGTCGGCGTGCGGTACGGGGCTCGGATGGGCGCCACCTGCGATCAGGCCGATGATGTGCGCGGCGTCCACCAGGAAGACGGCGTCGATCTCGTCAGCGATCTCTCTGAACGCGGCCCAGTCGAGGAAGCGGGAGTAGGCGGAGTAGCCCGCGACGATCATCTTGGGGCGGTGCTCGAGCGCCAAACGACGAACCTCGTCCATCTCGACCCGCTCCGATTCGTCGCCGAGACCGTACGAGACGAAGTTGTACAGCTGGCCTGAGAAGTTCACCGATGCGCCGTGGGTGAGGTGACCTCCCTGGTCGAGCCGCATTCCGAGAATCGTGTCTCCCGGCTCGAGGCAGGCCATGTATGCCGCGGCATTGGCCTGCGAACCCGAGTGCGGCTGGACGTTGGCGTGTTCCGCCCCGAACAGTGCCGTGGCGCGATCTCGCGCCAGGTTTTCTGCCTGGTCGACGTACTCGCAACCCTCGTAGTAGCGGCGACCCGGGTATCCCTCTGAGTACTTGTTGGCCAGGACGGAGCCAGAGGCCTGCATCATCGCAACCGAGACCAAGTTCTCCGATGCAATGAGCTGAATCTTGCTGCGCTGCCGTTCGACATCTCGTCCGATGATCTCGGCAAGCTCTGGGTCGACGACTTCAAGCGGTCGAGTATCGATCATCGTTCTCTCCGGGTTGGTGAAAGCAGCCGCAATCGTAGACCGGGTATCCGGACCGCCAGCCACCGAGGACCAGATCGTCGAGTGTGCTTGCGATCGCGCTCACCGCGGTCGTACGCACACTCGTTGGTTGGGTTGCCGCGGGATTGCATCGAGTGTGCGTGCGTTCGCGCTCACCGCGGGTCCAAGCACACTCGTTGATCGTTGGGGTGGCGTGGCTATCTGGGAGCGACGGGCCCGTCGCGTAGAACGACCGGTTGCGGATGCGTCAGATCGATCACGGTGGACGCTTCTCCGGAGGTCGCCTCACCTTCGAGAAAGCCGGCGACATCGGATCCGAACAGATTCTCGGCTTCTTCACAGGTCACCGACGCCGGCGTTCCCGTCATGTTGGCGCTACTCACGGCGAGCGGGCCCGTGAGTTCCAGCAACGCAAGCACGACCTCGTGATCGGGGCAACGCACACCGATCGTGCCGCGCTCGGGATGACCAATCCAATCCGGTACGCTCGGAAGTCTCGGCACGACGAGGGTCAATCCGCCTGGCCAGTGCTCGCCGGCCATCTCGTGCGCCAGGTCGTTGAACGACGCCAGAGACAGCGCCTGCTCGACCGATGCGACGAGTAGGGCGACTGGCTTGAGTCCTGGTCTCCCTTTCAACGTGAAAAGGCGCTCAACGGCCTCTTGTCTGAATGGATCGGCGGCGATTCCGTAGACCGTGTCCGTGGGCACGCCCACAAGATCTCCATTGCGAATCGCGGTTGCTGCCTGGGCAAGGTCGATATGCATCAGCCGAGTATCGCGTATCGTGCCGTCATTCGGGAACGCTGCCAACGAGG
>JABDJC010000192.1 GCA_013003395.1 Acidimicrobiia bacterium | reverse complement strand
GAAGTCGAATACGAGGGAGACGAACTCATGGGACGTGTGCTCCAGCATGAGATCGACCACCTCGACGGAATGCTGCTACTCGAACGGCTGGGCAAGCGAGCGAAGCGGCTGGCGCTCAAGGAGCTTCGTGACGAAGTGCTCGGCCCGCGGACGGACGGATGATCAATGTTGCGTTCTTGGGCACCCCGTCAGCAGCAGTCCCTGCGCTCGCTTCTCTAGCCGACCTCGCAGACATTCGCCTCGTCGTCACCCAGCCTGACAGTGCCAAAGGTCGGTCGTCGAAGCGATCAGCGCCTCCGGTGAAGCTTGCTGCCGATGAGTGGGGCTTTCCCGTGCAACAACCAGAGAGCCACGCCGAACTCCACGAGGTCTTGGGCTCCACTCCACTCGACGTTGCCGTGGTGGTTGCGTACGGCAGGATTCTCAAGCCAGAAACCCTGGCCCTTGCCGAACATGGTTTCGTCAATCTGCATTTCTCGCTGTTGCCGAGGTGGCGTGGCGCTGCACCCGTTGAGCGGGCGATCCTCGCCGGCGACACGTCAACGGGCGTGAGTCTCATGAAGCTCGACGCCGGACTCGACACGGGTCCGGTGATCGCAGAGGTCGAAACGCCGATTGCGCCCTACGAGAGTGGTGGCGCACTGACGGCACGTCTCGCATCGTTGGGCGCCGACCTGCTCGGTCGTGCGCTGCTGCCATACGTCAACGGGGATCTGGTGCCTGCTCAGCAGCTCGGTGTCGGCGCGGTTCATGCGGCTCGACTCACGACCGACGAAGCCAGACTCACGTCGGATCTCGACTCCGACGAGTTCGCACGAGCGGTCCGCGCCTTCGATCCGCGACCGGGCGCGTGGCTCATGCTCGAGAACGCTCGGTTTCGAGTGCTGGAAGCGGTTGAAGCTCCAGGTCTCGATGTCCCTCCCGGCATCATCGAACAGATCGGCAACAGAGTCGTTGCCGGGTTGGCCGACAGCACGGTCGAACTGCTGAAGGTGCAACCCTCAGGAAAGAAGCCGCAATCGGCGCGATCGTGGATGAACGGTCGCCGTGGCATGCGGGCGTCGTTCGAGTGACCACGTCACCAGCTCGGCTGAGGGCGGCACAAGCTCTCGGCAAGGTCTTGCGTCACGGCGCGTACAGCAACATCCTCGTGCACCAGGTGAGCAAGGATCTCAACGACCCTGACCGCAAGCATCTCCAACTGCTCGTGTACACCGCGTTGCGGAACCTGCGAGGAATCGACGAGATCATTGGTGCCGCAAGCTCGAGAGAATTGGCGCAAATCCAACCCGATCTCCTCGACATCCTCCGAGTCGGCGTTGCAGAGCTGGTCGTCCTCGGAACGCCGCGTTACGCCGTGGTCCATTCAACAGTCGATTCTGCACGCACGGTCGCCGGTGACAGAGCTGCAGGGTTCGTCAACGCCGTGATGCGTCAGATCGGCAGACAGGACGTCGATCTCGATCCCGCCACCTTTCCTGCATGGATGGCGACGAGGCTCGAGGCGTCGCTTGGGGAGGATGCGGCGCGAGCCTTCATGCAGAGCGCGGACCACGAAGCTCGGATCGGAATGCGCGTGCGAGTTGACGATCTCGACTTCGCCTACGAGCCGGTGGCGGGAGTGGATCGTGTCGGTTACGCAGTCGACCCGGCGGCGATAGGTTCGCTGGCGGACAGCGGCGAGATCGTGGTGATCGATCCTGCCAGCAGTGTCGTCGGGGTTGCAGTGGCCGCCGAGCCGGGGGAGCGCGTGCTCGACATGGCGGCTGCACCGGGAGGCAAGACCGTCCACCTGTGGGACGCCATGGAAGGCACAGGGCTCCTGGTTGCATCCGACCGAAACGCCAAGCGCCTCGGCAGAGCTCGAAAGCGCCTCACGAAGATCGGCGTCAATCCGGCGTGGGTCGTGTTGGACGGGGCACGTCCGGCCTTCCGGCCCGGATCCTTCGACAAGGTGTTGCTCGACGCGCCCTGTACCGGCCTGGGCACGCTCCGGCGCCGACCGGAGATTCGGCACCGACTCACCCCGGATTCTCCGGCTCAGATGGGAGCGCTACAGCGTGGACTGCTCGAGCAAGCCATTCACCTGGTGAAGCCCGGTGGGACGGTGACCTATTCGGTCTGCACAGTCTTCGCCGAGGAGACGTCTCACGTGGTGGAGGAGTTTGGAGGCCGAGCGCCAGACGGCCTGCCAGGCGTCGACGTGACCGGCGGACTGCTGCTCGGCCCTGCGACCACCGGGACAGATGGAATGTTCATCAGCCAGATCACGTGTTGACGACCTAGTCGATCACAACGTCGTCAAGGCCCTCTTCAGGTTCCGGCCACTCCATGTCGAGTCCACGAAGTGTGTCCACAACGATCTGCGTCACCATCAGGTTGCGATACCACTTGCGGTTCGAAGGTATGACGTACCACGGGGCGTCCTCCGTGCTCGTCTTGGAAATGGCTGCTTCGTACGCCGCCATGTACTCGGGCCACAAACCGCGATGGTCGAGATCGCCGACATTGAACTTCCACCGTTTCTCGGGGTCATCGAGTCGCGCTTGCAGACGTTCTTTCTGCGTGTCGAGGTCTATGTGCAGGTAGAACTTGATGATCGTGGTGCCTTCGTCGGCCAACAGCTGCTCGAAATCGGCAATGTGCTCGTAGCGGCGAGACCATCTCTGCTCGGGCACGAGATCGAGTACTCGAACGACGAGCACGTCCTCGTAGTGCGAGCGATTGAACACCCCGATCTCGCCGGTCGCCGGGGCATGTGGATGGACGCGCCAGAGATAGTCGTGGGAAAGCTCTTTCGGCGTCGGCTTCTTGAAGTTGGCGACCTTCACGCCTTGGGGATTCGTCCGGGCCAGGAGCTTGCGGATGGTGCCGTCCTTGCCTGCAGTGTCCATCGCCTGAAACACGATGAGCACCTTGTGCTTGTCCTCCGCCCAGAGCAGACGCTGGAGGTCGGCGAGTTGGCCTGCGAGTTCCGCCTGACGCTTCTTGCCCGCGCTCTTGTTCCCCTTGAACTCGCTGCGATCGCCCGGATCGTGATCAGCGAGGTTCACCGTTGAACCCGGGGTTACGCGATAGCGGTCCATGTTCCTCCTTGATGCCGGGGTCCCGCACCATACCGGGGTACACTCGTCGGAGTTGCAGCACCCTCTCCGCATCGCCCCTTCGATTCTCGCTGCCGACTTCGCTCGGCTCGGCGATGAGATCGCGCACGTCGAACCACATGTCGACTGGTTGCACATCGACGTCATGGATGGACATTTCGTGCCCAACATCGCCGTGGGGATCCCGGTGATTGCGTCGCTGCGGCCACGTTCGAACCTGGTCTTCGATTGTCATCTGATGATCTCGAACCCCGAGTTCTATTTCGACGCGCTCCGTACGGCGGGTGCCGATCAGGTCACGATCCATCTTGAAGTCGCCCCCGATCCGACACGTGCCGCGCAACAAGCTCGCGAGTTGGGTCTGCGGTTCGGCATCGTCATCAACCCCAACACGCCGGTTGCGGCAGCAGAGCCTTTCCTCGAAATCGCCGATGTGGTCGTGCTGATGTCCGTTCACCCCGGATTCGGCGGTCAGTCGTTCATCGAGGCCACAATCGCCAAAATCGAAGAATTGAGAAAGTTGGTTGATTTGGCCTCGCTGCCGACCGATATACAGGTGGACGGTGGCGTCGGACCGGCAAACGCCGCAGCAGTGGTGCGTGCGGGTGCAGACGTCTTGGTAGCGGGAAGCAGTGTTTTCAAAGCACCGGATCCTGTGGCAGCGATCAAGGAAATGCGAGCCGTGGAAGGCCGATGAAAGAACGAATCCTCGTCGTTGACGACGACCCAGACATTCTTCAGTTTGTGCGAATGAACCTCGAACTAGAGGGCTTCGAAGCACAAACGGCTGAAGGAGGTCTCGAGGGGCTCGCCATCGCGAAATCGAAGCCACCGGACTTGGTCCTGCTCGACGTGATGATGCCCGAGATGGACGGTCTGACGGCGTTGCGCAAGCTGCGAAACAGTCCTGCCACGGCCAGTGTGCCGGTCATCGTCCTCACGGCGAAGGCCCTCGCAGAAGACCGTGTCCGCGGCCTCGACCTCGGCGCCGACGACTATATAACCAAGCCATTCGACCTCGAAGAACTCATGGCCCGCATCCGAACGGTGTTGCGCCGTGCGCAGCAGATGCGGGATCTCTCGCCACTGACCGGGTTGCCTGGCAACTTCCGGATCGCCCAGGAACTCGAAAAGCGAGTCGCCGACAGCGAACCGTTCGCAATCGCACACGTGGACCTCGACAACTTCAAGTCCTTCAACGACCACTACGGATTCATGCGCGGCGACTCCGTGATCAAGTTCGGTGCCCGTGTGCTCTTGCAGTCGTCCGACGAGTGCGGAGACCCAGACGCGTTCGTAGGTCACGTCGGGGGTGACGACTTCATCGGAATCGTCGCACCGGACAACGTAGAAGACTTCTGCAAAGCCGTGATCCGCCACTTCGACGATGGCATTCTCGACTTCTACGACACCGCAGATGCGCTTCAGGGCTATATCGAAGTCATGGATCGCAAGGGCGAGCGACACGCATTTCCGATTTGCTCGATCTCGCTGGGTGTGGCGACCAACTCCCATCGCAAGATCTCCTCCGAGTGGGAAGCTTCAGCGATCGCGTCCGAGATGAAGGAGTTCGCCAAGCGGCAACAGGGCTCCTGCTACCAGATCGACCGCCGTCTGGCTGTGTGAGTCACGCCGCTGGCTACACTTGCTGACACAATCAATTACCCCCTTCAGGGCAGGGTGCAATTCCCGACCGGCGGTGAAAGTCCGCGACCCCCATCGTTTTGGGGTTGATCCGGTGGAACTCCGGGGCCGACGGTGAGAGTCCGGATGAGAGAAGGAGGGCCGGTGCCCGGTCGCCACATCAGTGCGGCTGCTTTGATGCAGCACGCCATAAGCCTGCTTGCAGGCGCACACCCACATCCCAATCCTCGGGTCGCGTGCGTGATCGCGAACAGTGCCGGCGAAGTCATCTCCACCGGCGTCCACCAGGCAGCCGGTGGTCCGCACGCCGAAGTGCTCGCGATCGAGAACGCCACTGGCCCGTTGGACGACGCCACTCTCGTCGTGACACTCGAGCCGTGTGCTCATCACGGAAGAACGCCTCCGTGCGTCGACGCAATTCTGGCGAGCGGCATCACGCATGTCGTGGTCGGAGCGACCGACCCCGATGGCCGTGTTTCTGGATCAGGGATCGAACGCCTCCGCGACGCGGGTGTCGAGGTGACGACAGACGTCATGGTGTCGGAGGTCGAGGCTGAAGATCCAGGGTATTTTCACCATCGCCGTACAGGGCGGCCGCTCGTGACGCTGAAGATGGCGTCCACCCTCGATGGACAGGCGGCGGCCGCCGACGGATCCTCGCAGTGGATCACTGGGGAGACGGCGCGAACTGATGCCCATCTTCTACGGTCTCGCTCGGACGCAGTGCTCGTCGGTGCGGGAACCTTGCGCCTCGACGACCCGATGCTCGACGTCCGCATCGAGGGCTACGCAGGTCACCAGCCTCGTCCTGTGGTGGTCGCGGGCTCCGGTGAGTTGCCGTCAGCTCGTCGCCTTTGGGCTCGTGATCCGCTGGTCTATGCAACTCGACCGGTGGCGACGCCAGGCGGAGAGGTCGTGGTCGTCTCCGGAGGTGACCGGGTCGACATCGACGCCGTCATCAAGGATCTCGGGAGTCGCGGCATCGTCGACCTCATGGTCGAAGGCGGTCCGGCCGTTGCGCATTCGTTCCTCACGGGTGGTCACGTGAATCGCCTGGTGTGGTACCTCGCAGCCAATCTTGCCGGAGGGCAAGGACGACCGGCCTTCAAGGGCGTCTTCGCGACCATCGGCGAAGCGATCGAGGTCGAGATCATCGGTTCCAGAATGGTCGGCGCCGACCTTCGGGTCGATGCAGAAATGAGTGGGGTCTGATGTTCACAGGCATCGTGGCCGAAATGGGATCCGTGGTGTCCGTTGAGCCGACTGGCACTGGACGCCGTCTCGTCATCGGAACCAACGGTCTTTCGGCCGCCATGGGGCTGGGCGACTCGATCAGCGTCAACGGTGTGTGCTTGACCGCAGTCGACGTGGCTGGGACCAACGTGACCGTCGACATCGTGCAGGAGACGCTCGATCGATCCAATCTCGGGAACCTCACCGTGTCGGACACCGTTGACCTCGAGAGGCCCATGCCCGCCAGTGGCCGGTTCGACGGTCATATCGTGCAGGGACACGTCGACGGTGTCGGGACGGTCTCACGGGTTGACATCGAGGGGGAGGCTCGCCGGGTGAGGATCGATCTCCCAGGCAACCTCTCTCGGTATGTGGTCGAGAAGGGCTCGGTCACGATCGATGGCGTGAGCCTCACGGTTACTGGAGTGAGTGACAATCCGCCGTGGTTCGAAGTAGTTCTCATTCCTCACACGCTCGAGGTGACCGTGCTCGGTTCGCGCAGCGTCGGAGCGAAAGTAAATCTGGAGGTCGACGTGCTGGCAAAATATGTTGAACGATTGCTGGAGGCCAGAGCGTGAAGCGAGTCGAAGAAGCTCTCGATGCGATCCGAAAGGGTCAGTTCGTCCTGGTCATGGACGACGAAGACCGTGAAAACGAAGGTGACCTCATCATCGCGGCCGAGATGGTCGATGAGCAGAAGATCGCTTTCATGGTGCGCCACACAAGTGGTCTCGTCTGCTTGCCGGTGCTCGGTGAGCGTCTCGACGAGCTGGAACTCCCACTGATGGTGTCTCAGAACACCGACAGCCATCTGACGGCTTTCACGGTGTCGGTCGACTACGGACCAGGAGTCAGCACCGGAATCTCAGCCGCAGACCGTGCCGCGACCATCAAGGCATTCGTCGACTCGTCGACCCGTCCGAGCGATCTTGCACGTCCAGGCCACATCTTTCCGCTCCGCTATCAGGAAGGCGGAGTCCTGGTGCGGCCGGGTCACACAGAGGCGGCGGTGGATCTCGCCCGCATGGCCGGTCTGTATCCGGCAGGCGTGCTTTGCGAAGTCGTGAACGACGACGGGACGATGGCTCGCGGCAGCGATCTCGATCGGTTCGCCAAGGAACACGACATTCTGATGGTGACGATCGCCGACTTGATCAAGTACCGATGGCGGACAGAGCGCCTGGTGGAGCGGCGTGTGGAGGCGACGATTCCGACGGCGCACGGAGACTTCGCCATCTACGGATTTCGTGACGTACTCACCAAGCAGGAGCATGTTGCGTTGGTCATGGGTGACGTGGACGGAGCCTCGGGCGTGCTGACCCGCCTGCATTCCGAGTGCCTCACCGGTGACGTCTTCGGGTCGAAGCGGTGCGATTGCGGTACACAGCTCCACGACTCGCTCAGAGCCGTTGCTGCCGAGGGTCGAGGCGTAGTCGTCTACAACAGAGCCCACGAGGGACGAGGCATCGGCCTCGTCGAAAAGCTCAAGGCCTATCGCTTGCAGGACGAGGGGCGTGACACCGTTGACGCCAACATAGATCTCGGCTTCCCGGCCGACGCCAGGGAGTACGGCATCGACGCGCAAATTCTGCTCGACCTGGGGGTTCAGAGCGTTCGGTTGCTGACGAACAACCCGGCGAAGTGTGCCGCATTGGCCGAATTCGGCGTGCAGGTCGACGAACGAGTCGGCCTCACGGTTGCGGCGACGGACGAGAACCGCGGCTATCTGGCTGCGAAAGCCTCTCGGATGGGTCACCTCATCGAGTTGAACACCGATGAGTGAGGTCGAGGGCAAAACCGAGGATCTCGACGGGACCGGTCTGCGCATCGGAATCGCCGTCTCGACGTTCAACGAGACAGTGACCGACGGTCTACTGGAAGGTGCTCGCGGCTCGCTCGCTTCGAGCGGAGTGACCGACGTCGTCGTCGTGCACGTGCCAGGCGCGTTCGAGCTCCCATTGATTGCCCAACGGTTGGCGAGGAGTGGATGCGATGCGGTGATCGCGCTTGGTGCGGTGATCATGGGCGGAACCGACCACTACGACCATGTGGCCCATCGATGTTCAGAAGGGCTGTTGCGAGTCTCGCTCGACGAGGGAATTCCGGTGACTTTCGGCGTACTGACGACGCGAGAGGCGTCCGCGGCCATCGAACGGAGCAGACCGGGTCCGGGCAACAAGGGTGTCGAGGCCGCTGAGGCTGCGGTGGTCGCCGCAAACCTCGTGCGACGTATCGGTTGATCGACGCCTGACATTGACATGGGTCGCGCCACCCGTATACTCACGTGCACAATCCGGCAAGTGGAGGCGCTGCTTCCCACCCCGCCATCGCAGTGACGTCAACTCGTTGCACAGGTGCGCCGGGTTCGTGAGTTCAGCAGCACGCCGCGTGCTGCTTTTTTGTGTCGGTACTGGAGGTATACGTCATCGCCAAAGAACCCAGAGTCAACGAACGGATCCGCGCTCGCGAAGTGCGATTGGTGGATCCCGATGGTGGACAGATCGGTATCAAATCGATCGAAGAAGCTCGTTGGCTCGCTGACCAGCTCGGTCTCGACCTCGTCGAGGTCGCCCCTGATGCTCGACCGCCGGTCTGTCGTCTCATGGACTACGGAAAGTTCAAGTACGAGGCGTCGGTCAAGGCACGAGAAGCCAGGAAGAAGCAGACCCGTACGGTCATCAAAGAGGTCCAGTTCCGTCCGAAGATCGGCGGCAACGACTTCGAGGTGAAGCGCAAGCGGGCAGAGCGCTTCCTCAACGACGGCGACAAGGTCAAAGTCACCATGCGGTTTCGGGGGCGTGAGGTGACTCACCCAGAGATCGGGCGAGCAATCCTCGAGCGCCTTGCAACCAGCGTCGAGGGCATCGGACTTGTCGAGACCTTCCCGAAGCTCGAAGGCAAGCAGATGACGATGGTTCTGGCACCGGTGGCACAGCCGAAGAGGCAGGCCGAGATCGAGGACGACGACTCCGATCAGGACATACCGGCGGAGGTCGCAGCGGTTGCCGCAGTGGACGAGGCGTCCACGAAGGCGCCGGCAGAAGATGAAGACAGCGGTCGGGACACCCCGGCTGAGACCGAGTCCGAGACGGACGAGGTCTCGACAACAGACGAGACGGAGTGACACCGTGCCAAAGATGAAGACGCACAAAGGTGCAGCCAAACGATTGAAAGTGACCGGATCAGGCAAGGTGATGCACCGCAAGGCCTGGCGTGGACACAACCGCCACAAGAAGAGTTCGGCTCGTTGGCGTCGTGTCAACGGCGACCAGGTTCTGACCGGCGGCACCGAGAAGCAGGCCAAGCGCCTGCTCGGGATCTAGGAGTAGAGCCATGGCAAGAGTAAAACGTTCTGTCAACGCTCGGAAGAAGCGCCGTAAGGTCATGGATCGGGCCTCTGGTTACACCGGGGCCCGCAGCCGGAGGTATCGCACTGCTCGCGAGCAGGTGATGAACTCGATGCAGTACGCGTATCGGGATCGCCGTGCGCGCAAAGGCGAGTTCCGCAAGCTGTGGATCCAACGGATCAACGCTGCGGCACGCCTCAATGGCACCACCTACAGCAAGCTGATCGCCAGCCTGAAGGCAGCCGAGATCGACATCGATCGCAAGATGCTCGCTGACATGGCGGTCAACGATCCAGCAGCCTTCACGTCGCTCGTCGAGGCCGTCAAGGCTGTTGATGCCGTGAACGCGGTCGAGAGCGCAAACGCCTGATTCATTGATCACCTCTACTCGCAACCCGAGGGTTGTTGCCGCTTCCCGCCTCCATCGGAGGCGGGAGCGTCGCGTCACGGGCACCACGTTGGTGGAGGGGCCCAAGCTGGTGGCGATGGCCATCGAGCACCGGCCAGAAGCCGTCGACGTGGTCTTCCACCTCGCCGATCAGCCGTTCGCGGCGCCCTCCGGAATCGAACTCGTTGCGGTGACCGAACCTGTACTGGAACGTCTCTCGACAACGACCACCCCGCAGAGTCCGGTGGCGATCGTGAAGTTCCCCGACCTCGATGGTCCCCAACTACGCCCGTCGGTGGTTGCGTGGGGGATCGCCGACCCCGGCAACCTCGGAGCCATGATCCGCTCCTCGGCGGCGTTTGGCGTGCAGATGGTCATCGGACCCGACTGCGCCGACGTCTGGTCACCCAAAGCCATCCGGGCAGCGGCCGGCGTTTCGCTGAGCGAACCACCGACGATGATCGGCACCTTGGAGGAGCTTCGAGGTTTCGCCACAGTCGCCTGCGTCGCAGACAGAGGGGAACCGGAGCTGCCATCGGTTGACATGCCAATCGCCGCATTGATCGGATCAGAGGCCCGCGGACTGCCGTCGGAAGTGAGTGACAACGCTTCGAAGCGTCTGACCCTGCCCCTCGCAGCTTCTGTCGAAAGTCTCAACGCAGCCGTGACCGCCGGCATCGTCGCCTACCTTCTCGGTAGTGGACGGTCGGCAGACCTGTCGGGTACTGTTGAACGATGATGACTGCGACACCTCGTCGATTTACGGACTCACCGGCCACTCCGGTGCGGTTCGTCAGTCACTGACCACACTCACGCCCGGAGCCTGTTCACAACGCTCTGGGCGTCGTCGCGTCTGGGGCAGCGAGGTATCACCCAATGACTAACCTGACCGACTCGATGGACCTGGAACACACTCTCGAAGAACTCGAACGCGCCGCGCCCGCCAGGGTCGCTGGGGCCGTAGACCTCGATTCCCTCAGCAACCTCGAAGCCGAGCTGACAGGCAAGCGATCACCGATCGCCGAAGCCCGTCGAGGCATCGGAAAAGCCGACCCCGAACAACGCAAGGTGATCGGGGTACGCATCAAGGAAGCGGCTGATCGAATCCAAGCGCTCGTTGATGGCCGCCGCATCGAGCTGGAGCACGCTGCCGAGGCGCAACTGCTCGTCGACGATCACGTCGACATGACGCTCGATCGATACCGGTTGCCGAGTGGATCGCAGCACCTGCTGACAACGACCATGCAGGAGGTGTCCGACATCTTCCTCGGCCTGGGCTATCGCATTGCCGACGGACCCGAGATCGAAACGACCTGGTACAACTTCGATGCGCTGAACACGCCACCAGAGCATCCCTCGAGATCTGAATCCGACACGTTCTACATCGATTGGGCAGAAGGGCCGAACGACGTGCTGCTGCGAGCTCACACGTCGCCCATGCAGGTTCGCTACATGGAATCGCACGAACCACCTGTGTACGTCGTCGTGCCAGGCAGAGTGTTCCGTTCGGACACTTTCGATGCGACGCACTCGCCCGTGTTCCACCAGATCGAGGGACTGGCAGTCGACGAGAACCTCAGCTTCACCGACCTGAAGGGGACCTTGGCGCATTTCGCTCGTGAGTTCTTCGGTCCCGGCCGCGAAGTCAGGCTGCTCCCGCACTTCTTCCCGTTCACCGAACCGTCAGCCGAGATGTTCGTCTCGTGCTTCGCGTGCGACGGCAGCGGATGCCGTGTCTGCAGCTCGACTGGTTGGATCGAGCTGATGGGCTGCGGCATGGTTGACCCGAACGTCCTGACGGCGGTGGGCTACGACCCAGATGCCGTCTCAGGATTCGCGTTCGGCATGGGAGTGGAGCGGCTCGCCCAAGTGCGCCACGGCGTCACCGACATTCGACATCTGTACGAGAACGACGTCCGGACACTGAGGCAATTCCGATGAAGGTTTCACTGAACTGGCTCCGTGAATACATCGATCTGCCTCCGGGGGTCGAGGGGGAATTGCCCGACGTGCTACACAGCCTCGGACACGAGGTCGAGTCCGTGGACGTGCTCGAGCCGACCTTCACCGGCGTCGTCGTTGGCCGAGTTGAGTCGATCCAGCCGCATCCAGACGCAGACAAAATCCGGTTGTGCCGTGTCACCACGGGCGGCGAGGCGGAAGATGTCGTGTGCGGTGCGTGGAACTTCGAGGCCGGCGCAGTCGTGCCGGTTGCGGTGCCAGGCGCAGTCATCGGCGGAGACTTCACCATCGGCCAACGGGAAATCCGCGGAGTCACCTCCAACGGGATGATCTGCTCGGAGAGCGAACTCGGTCTCGGCGACGACCATGACGGCATTCTCGTACTCGATCCGGAGACACCGATCGGCACTGATTTTCGGGAACTGGTAGATCTGCCTGACGTGGTGTTCGACGTGACGATCACCACCAACCGTCCGGATGTCATGTCGATGATCGGTCTCGCGAGGGAGCTCGGCGCCTACTACCGGCTCCCCGTGAAACTGCCAGAAACCGATCATCCGACAAACGACGACGCGCCGCGCATCGCCGTTCGGATCGACGCGCCGCAGGTGGGGCAACGGTTTGTGGCCAGAGAGTTGAAGGGCATCTCAGTGTCCCCTTCGCCCGTCTGGCTGCAACAACGGCTTCGCCGCTGTGGAGTGCGACCCATCAGCAACATCGTGGATGTCACGAACTATGTGATGCTCGAACTCGGTCAGCCACTGCACGCCTTCGACGCAGACGAGATCGCCGGACGACAGATAATCGTCAGACGTCCCGTGCCCGGCGAGACGCTGACCACGTTGGACGGTGTCGAGCATGACCTCGACCCTGACGACCTCGTGGTGGCCGACGCCGACCGGGCGACGTCGCTCGCGGGCGTGATGGGTGGCGCCGATTCTGAGGTCAGCGACGCCACGACGGCCGTGCTCATCGAAGCCGCAGCTTGGGACCCTGCAACCGTGTTGTTCATGGCGCAACGGCACGAGATCCGGACGGAGGCGTCGGCTCGTTTCGAACGCGGCGTCGATCCGAATCTTCCACCGATGGTCACCGCACGGGCGGCGCGACTCATGATCGAATTGGGCGGGGGCACGGCGTCTGCCGAGGTCACCGACGTGTATCCGACCGTTGCCGAGCCTCACACCGTGATGCTTTCGACGTCACTCTGTGATCGAGTCCTCGGAGTTACGCTGGGAGCGGAGCGAATCTCTGAGCTTCTCCGCTTGCTCGGTCTCGAGGTCGCAGGTGGCCCCGAGGAGTTCTCCGTGACGGTCCCCACCTACCGGCGAGATCTGGCGCGACCGATCGACCTCGTGGAAGAGGTGGCTCGGCTTCACGGGTACAACAACTTCCCGGAAACGCTTCCGTCGGGACCTGCCGGCGGGTTGAGCGTTGCTCAACGGAGAGAGCGCACGCTTCGGTCCTTGCTGGCCGGCGCCGGTCTGAGCGAGGCACAGAATTTCAGCTTCCACGGGCAAGCCGAACTCGACAAGTTGCGGCTTCCGCCTGACGACCCGCGAAGGGTGAGCGTCTCGGTGAAGAATCCATTGCGTGAGGAAGAGTCGCTGATGCGCACGACCCTGCTCCCGGGATTGCTGAACTCGGCGCGTCACAACGTCAGCAACGGCAATTCTGATGTCTTCCTGTTCGAGATCGGTCGCGTCTTCCTCAGCGGCGAGTCGAGCGAATTCGAAGGAGTGCCCGAACAACCCCGTCATCTTGGCTTCATTGCCGTTGGCGCAACTGCGCCCGATGGCGTCGGCAGCCAACGACGGCCAGTGGACGCCTACACCGCTACGGCGGCCTGGAAACTGGTGGCCGATCGGATGGGGCTCGATTCAGCGATTCTGCGGCCGGCAGCGATTCCCGGTCTGCATCCGGTCCGAAGTGCTGAGGTCGTTCTCGACGGCGCGGTCATCGGGTCCGTTGGCGAACTCGTGCCCAGTGTCGCAGCGGCGTTCGATCTGGAGGGTCGGGTTGCGGTAGGCGAAGTGATGCTCGATCCGATCGTCGCCGACCGTGGTCGATGGGAGCTTCAGCCGCCCTCGCCCTATCCCAAGGTGAAGCTCGATCTGGCGTTCGACGTGTCGGATGCCGTGACGGCCGCCGACCTGCTCGGAGCTGTGCGCAACGCAAGTGGGGTATTGCTCGAGTCGGTCGACGTGTTCGACGAGTACCGGGGCACTGGCCTGGCCGACGGGCGCAAGAGCCTGGCGGTGCGGTGCGCCTTCCGAGCGCAAGACCGGACCCTGACCGACGAAGAGATCGCCATCATCCGAAAGGACATCGAATCTGCAGTGTCGGACGTCCTTGACGGCAGGCTACGAGGAGGATCATCGTGAGTGCACAGTTCTTACGCGTCTCCGACCTGACGGTCGACGGTCTGCAGCGGGTGCTGGATCTCGCCGCAGCGGTGAAGGTTCACCCGAAATCTGTAGCTGGAGCCCGTCTCGGTACCCAAGTTGGACTTTTCTTCGAGAAGCCTTCGACGCGGACCCGTGTGTCATCGGAAGTTGCCGTTTCCCACCTGGGCGCTCATGCGGTTGTCCTCAAGGCAGACGAGGTGGGTCTCGGCAAACGTGAAGCCGTCGAGGACGTTGCTCGGGTGCTCGATCGGTACCTCGACGTGTTGGCGCTACGTGTTTTCGATCACTCGAATCTCGTGACCATCGCTGAGCACTCCAAGGCTCCGGTGATCAACCTGCTGTCGGACATCGCCCACCCTTGCCAGGCACTCGCCGATCTCCAGACGGTCGCAGAAAACCGGCCGCTGCCAGGCACCGTGCTGTGCTACATCGGAGACGGCAACAACGTATGCAATTCGCTGATGGTTGCGGGAGCGATGACCGGCATGCACGTCCGGGTCGTCACGCCAGAGGGATATGCACCAAGCGCTGACGAGATCGACCGTGCCTCACGGCTCGCTGCCGATTCCGGCGGGTCGATCTTCGTGACCGAGTCCCTCGCCGAAGGAACTGATGGAGCAGACGTCATTTACACCGACGTATGGGCGTCGATGGGTCAGGAGACCGAGGCCGCAGAACGGCGCGACGCGTTCGCCGGGTACCAGGTTGATGAAAAGGTTTTGGCGTCGGCTTCGGACGAGGCGATCTTCCTGCACTGTCTCCCTGCCCATCGCGGTGAGGAAGTGACTCATGAGGTCATGGAGCACCAGCGGTCAAAGGTGTTCGATCAGGCCGAGAATCGGATGCATGCGTTCAAGGCGCTGCTGCTTCATCTGACCGAAGCGTGAGCGACGGACTGCCAGAGTTTCTCGATGGCCCGGTGGTGACGGCTGCCAGGATGCTCATCGGCATGCATCTCAGGACCGAATTCGAGGGCAAGGTCACTGAGGTTGCCATCTCTGAGGTCGAAGCGTACGCAGGTGCGGAGGATCCGGCTTCGCACGCCTTCCGCGGAAGGACTCGAGCCAACGGCGCCATGTTCGGTGCGCCGGGAACGATTTATGTGTATCGCTCCTACGGAATGCACTGGTGCATGAACATCGTGACGGCACCAAAGGGCGTGCCGAGCGCCGTGTTGATTCGCGCCGGCGTGCCAGTCGTCGGTGAGGCGGTCATGGCGATGAGAAGGGGACGCTCTGACCAGCTCACGGATGGCCCCGGCAAGTTGACGCAGGCACTCGGGGTGAGCGGGGATCAGGATGGCACTCATCTTCGAGATGGCACGATCCAGTTGCTCGCTGGTGGTCCTCCGGACGGGCTGGTGCTGTCAACGCCGCGGGTCGGGATCTCGAAAGCGAAGGACCGTCCGTGGCGCTTCGTCGTTGCTGTGTCCGCGGGCTAGGGGTTCACCCAGATGGTGACCGGGCCGTCGATCACCGTTCCGGCTGCGGGCGACTGTTTCCACGTGAGACCAGAGCGCTGTGCGGCGTCATCTGGATCGGATTCGGCCAGAACCAGGACCTGATGGTCGATTCCCTCCGTCCCGAGCTTCAGCGCGGCTTCAGCGGCAGGCAGCCCCAACACGACCGGAACCGTGGTCCCCGGCTGCGGGCCGGCTA
>JABDJC010000182.1 GCA_013003395.1 Acidimicrobiia bacterium | reverse complement strand
TCAGGGGCCTCATCGGCATGTTTTACGCCTATGCCCAGAACCGCGTCGTGCAGAACGCCGGAGCTTCCGTTTCGGCACTCATCCACCGCCGCTACCTCGAGGCGCCGTATCGGTTCCACCTCGAGCGCAGGTCCGCTGAGTCGGTTCGTACGGTGCTCTGGAGTGTTGACTCCGCCACCAACGGTGCACTCAACCCGATGATCAACATCGTCAGTCAAGTGATCATCACGACCGCGCTCGTGTCGCTGCTCATCGCTATCTCGCCGGTGTTGTCGATTGTCGCGATTGGGGTGCTGATCGGCACGTTGACGCTGATATTCATGATCGTGCAGCCGATGCTCGGGCGACTGGGAAAGTTGTCAGAAGACACCATCGCCGGGCTGTTGGCAAGCGTACGAAATTCCTTCGACTCCATCCGTGACATCAAGGCCTACCGCACCGAAAGCCACTTCGACAACGAATTCAGGATTCACCGCAAGGTCATCGCCAAGCTGCGAATCACCAAGGCGCTCCTCGAAGAGATTCCAGCCAACGGTCTCGAGTTCGTGATCGTGTTGGGTCTGCTGGTGCTCGTTGGCGTCGCTCGACAAGGCGACACCTTCTCCGAACTGATTCCGGTGATCGGAGCGTTCGCCTATGCAACGCTGCGGATCATGCCGTCGCTGAACAAGATCGTGCGCGGCATCAACAAGCTGAAGTTCGCACAGCAGTCCGTCGTCAACGTCGAAGCGGACCTGAGGTCGGCGTTGCCCGATGAGGCGACAAGTCGCAATGGCGCAGCGTCGCCCGGCCGTCTCTTCGACGAGTCGATCACGTTGCGAGACGTCTCGTTCACCTATCCGGGGGCAGAGACGAAGGCTGTCGACTGCGTCGACCTCGAGATCCGACGCGGAGAGATGATGGCCATCGTTGGCGAATCCGGTTCGGGAAAGAGCACCTTGGTCGACATCATCCTCGGCTTGCTCGACCCGGACGAAGGCCGAATTCTCCTGGACGGTTCGGACAGCCTGCCGACGGGCTGGCATCGGCACATCGGCATCGTCTCGCAGTCGGTGATCCTTCTCGACGACACGCTGCGGGCCAACGTCGCTTTCGGCGCCGGCGAGAAGGCGGACGATGCAAAAGTTCATCGCGCGCTCGAACGCGCCGGTCTTGGCGATCGACTCGCCGCGATGCCTGAGGGCCTCGATACCCCGGCGGGCGAGTCGGGCAAGCTGCTTTCCGGCGGCGAACGGCAACGGGTCGCCATTGCTCGCAGCTTGTACCGTGATCCCGACCTGCTGCTCCTCGACGAAGCAACCTCGGCACTCGACGGCGCCACCGAAGCAGAGCTGATCGAGACGCTGGTGAAACTGTCGGACGAAGTGACGACCGTGATCGTGTCGCATCGAATCGCCCCGGTCAGGGCCGCCAAACGGGTCGCGGTGATGGCGGGCGGCCGACTCGAACACGTCGGCGCGTTCGATGACCTCGTCGAGCAGTCGACCGAGTTCAGGCGGCTCGTGGGTGAAGACGCCACATCGTGAGTGATTCTCGAGTCTCCGACCTCCTCATACTCGGGGCGATGCGGTCAGGCTCGACCTCGCTCTACCGCTATCTCGGCGCTCACCCTGACATCTACCTTGCTCCCAAGGAGCTCGGATTCTTCACCAATCACTTCGACCAAGGACTCGATTGGTATCGGGAACAGTTCGCCGGTCGGACCGAGGCGGTGGTCGGGGAAGCCACCGCCGACTACCTCGCTCGTCCCAGTGCCATGCGTCGCATCGTCACCACTTTGCCTCACGCCAAACTCGTCGCGTCGCTCCGCGAACCTGTGGCTCGGGCGTTCTCACATCATGGATTGCTCTCGACCCGTGGCGTGGACAAGAGATCTTTCGCCGAAGCGATTGACGAGGAATTGGCGGCGGTGGCCGAACATGGACCAGACGCCGAGGGAGTCTTCTATCTGTCTCATGGTCTCTATGACGTGCACCTCCGCCGGTGGTTCGACCTGGTCGACCGCGACCGACTGCAACTCGTGGTGTTCGATGACCTTCGAGGGGCGCCACAGAAGGTCTACCAAGACCTCTGTCGACATCTCGGAGTCGCCGACACCGAGGTGCCTGACATCGTCGGCGAGGCAGTGAACCCGTACGTGACCTTTCGGTCGATCCCGCTGCGCAAGCTGTCGCAGAGAATGCCGAGGCCGATGGGTCGGGCCATTGCTCGGCTCAACACCAGACAAAACGCCGCACGACCGGAGATGTCGTTGGGGACCAAGGCGAAGCTCGTCGACTTCTACAGGCAGCGGATCGATGCTGTCGAGGCGCTCACCGGTCTCGATCTGTCACGCTGGAAGGACTGACGGTCAGCTGGCGACGCTGCGATACAGAGCCAGAGTGTCGTCAGCAATGGCCGACATGGTGTACCTGCTCAGGTAACGCTCTCTGGCTGCAGCGGTCAGTTCCAAAGCCCGCTCGGGATCTTGGATCAGCTCGATGATCCCAGCAGCGATGTCCTTCGGGGACTCGAATGCGGCAAGCACGACGACCTCGCAGTCGGTGTCGACCAGCTCCCTCACCGACGGGATGTCCGACGCCACGGTGGGGACCTCGAGTGCCATCGCTTCGATCAACACTCCAGGCGAGCCCTCGGCGCGAGAGGGCAGCACAAAGACGTCAGCGGCGCACATGAGGTCGGCGATGTCGGAACGGTATCCGGCGATGGACAGGTGGTCCGAAGTTCCGTCTTGCTCGGCGATCGCGAGCAGCTCTGGAGTTGCGGGGCCTTCGCGTCCGGCGATCACGAGCTGGCAGTTCGGGATCACTTCGAGCACATCTTTCATGGCGTGCACGACCAGGTCCAGTCCCTTGAAGTGATAGTGGCGGCCCACACTCAGGATCAGCGGCGTGTCGTCGTCGATACCGAGCGACTTTCTCGCCAGGTTGCGACGCTCGGAAGTGCGGACGCCAATACGTTTGGGATCGCGTCCGCGATGGATGACGTCGATCTTTTGCCGAGATACCCGCAAACGTGAAGACATCACGTCAGCTGCGCTTGCGGACACGGCGTGGAACCTCGTGACGAGACGAGCGGTCAACACATCCACCCAGTGGGCGCCGCGGACCTTGATCGGATGGTACTCGGGATTGTTGTAATGCTCAGGGCCATACGCTTCGGTGACGAAACTGGAAATCGTCGGGACGCCCGTGAGGCGTCCTGCAACACGACCCACGATGTCGGCTTCAAAAAGTGTGGTGTGCAATACGTCTGGCCGAAGCTCGCGGATGAGCCGCATCGTTCGCCA
>JABDJC010000167.1 GCA_013003395.1 Acidimicrobiia bacterium | reverse complement strand
TCGTCGATCGTGACCACGAGAACTCGGTCAGCCGGAAGCGCATCGGCTACTGCGTCGACGATTGCTTGGAGCGTCTCGTCTGGCGAGCCGGCCTCGATCAATGCTCTCGTCACCGTCATCAGTGCATCGTGGCGTCCTTCGATCGAAGCAGCTTTGCCGAGCTGCCTCGCCGTGCTGATCTCGATCGCCGCTCGGCGCGCGAGACGTTCCAGGAACAACAGTTCGGCTTCCGAGTAGTCCTTTGGTGCGGTTTCCAACGCGTAGAGGACGCCAACAGATTCGCCGCGGACGATGATCGGAACGGCAGCGTATGCCTTCACCTTGAACTCGCCGATCATCGGGTTGGCGCCGAACGGATCGTTGGCGGTGTCAGCCACGATCATGCGGTCCTGAAAGTCGATGACCCAGCGGGTCGCTCCTCCAGTCGTTCGCACTCGCCGAGCGGGGAGCTCGTTCGTCTGACCCGGGACCGTCGTTGCCGCAACAGTGAATCGCGCTTCATCTGAATCCCACAAGATGACGCTCGCTCCGAGCGTCGTGGGCAGTTCATCGTGGACCCGGTTGGCAATCCGATCGAGCACGATCTGGAATGGGAGGCCAGTCAGCTCATCTTCGGCCTCGGCCGCCACTTTGCGGTACAGCGCTTCGAGGCTCCAGGATTCAGACGCAGAATTGGTGTCGATGGTGATGGCCTCGGAGACGCGGGGTTCAACAGAGTGTATCGGCTGGACTGACGCTGTAGCGGATCGCTGACCCGAGACTTGTCCACAGTTTCTGTCACAGGGCTTCTCTACTGTCGCTGCACACGAGCCAGAGAGGGGCGCTGAGATGCATATCGACTGTGACGACTGTGCCATGCAGGCGAGCGACGCGTGCGGCGATTGCCTGGTCACCTTCCTCGTTGATGGAGGTCCGCTCGACCTCCACGACGAAGAGTCGACGGCATTGAGCAATCTGGCGGATGCAGGGCTCGTCGCCCCGTTGCGCCTCGTACCGCTCCAGCGAAACCCACGCGACGCTGCAGCCAGCTGATTGGCTTTGCGCTGATCGGGACTCATGAGTTCTAGCCTTGGCACGTGACTGCCAGTGCTCCGACGTTGAAAGAATCCCTTCTCGAGGGGCTGCTCAGCGACGGCTGCGTAGCTGCCGGGTCCTGTTCCGCTGAGCCGTTCGCCGAGACCCGAGTCGAGATCGAACGCCGCAAACTCTCTGGCGAGAGTGCCGACCTCACGTTCACTTTCAACGACCCGACGCGCTCCACAGACGTTCAGGTGTCGCTTCCGTGGGCCACGACCCTGGTGGTCGGAGCCTGGTCCTATGCCGAGTCTGCGGGTTCTCCTGGCGGGCCTCGACCGGCAACCGGCCGTGTGGCGCGCTTTGCGACCGAGGACCATTACCGAGGTCTGCGAAGAGCCCTGCATCGATGTGCTGCCAGCTTGCGAAGCGAGGGTTACCTGGCCGAGGTGCTTGTTGATGACAATCGTCTGGTGGATCGCGCTGCAGCAGTCCGAGCCGGCGTCGGCTGGTGGGGGAAGAACACGATGATCCTCACCCCCAAGTGGGGTCCGTGGATGTTGCTCGGATCGGTTGCCACGGACGCTTCGATGCCGGCTTCATCGCCGTCTCGCCGGGACTGTGGCACATGCGCAGCGTGTCTTCCGGCATGCCCTACTGGAGCGCTCGTGGCTCCCGGTGTGCTCGACGCCAGAACTTGCTTGGCGTATTGGCTTCAGGCGCCCGGTGTGATTCCTGTGGATCTGAGGAAAGCGCTTGGCGATCGAATCTACGGCTGCGATGACTGTCTCGAAGCATGTCCTCCTGGCCGTCGCGTCGTCGACTCTGCAGTCACGACTTCGGGCAGGCACGATCTGTTGACGTTGTGGGCGATGTCGGACTCTGCGCTGCTTGCCGAGTTCGACCACTTCTACGTCCCGCGACGAAACGCCAACATCTTGCGTCGCAACATCGTGGTGGCGCTTGGCAACTGCGGAGACGACGAGGCTGACGAACTACTGCAGAGTCTGCTCTCTGATGCCGATTGGCTCTTGAGGGCACACGCAGTGTGGGCTCTCGCCGAACGCATCGGTGAAGCATGCCGGCCGGATCTTCAGCGGCTGGCTCGAGTGGAGACCAGAGTCGAAGTGCGAACAGAGATTGCTCGAGTGGTGTCACGAGCCATCGAGCCAATTCAAGGAAACAAGCTGTGACCGGCGATCTCAAGTCCTGCCACGAATGTGGGGCGATGAACGCCACGAACGTCGAGTGGTGCGGCCAGTGCTACGCGTCGTTTGTCGCGGTATCAACCGTTGCCGGCGCAGCGCCGGAGCGGACAACGGCGCCTTCCTGGCCTGAGCGCCGACCTGGGCAATGGACTTGTCTCGCGTGCGAAACGTCCAACGAAGTAGACGCCGTCGAGTGCATGGCCTGTGGTACCTCGATCTTCAGCGCAATCGCTCCGCCGGATGCGGAGACCGTGCGACCGCTCACCGCGTCGGCATTCGCCCTCCCTGGATTGGCGCTCATGCGAGTCGGGCGATCCATCGAAGGTTCCCTGGTCTTTCTCCTGGCTGCCGCTGGCCTCATCGCGGGGTTGATCATCCCGTCGATCGTCGCAAAGGTACTGCTCGTTGGGTTCATCGCCGTGTTGTGGGTGCTCGGATCTCGCGATGCGACATCACGACAACCGGTGCTCACGATCCCCGTACTCCGCTGGGTCATGGTCGGGTTCGGATCGGCCATCCTGGTCGCGTTCCTCATTCTCAGCGCCGTCGGATCGCGGGCTTCGTGACCGCGGTCTTCGCGGTGGTGCTCGGCGCGTCGGTTCCGCTGCTGCTCATTGCCATCGCCGTGTCACGAGATGGCCTCGCTCCCGGATGGAAAACGACCGTCGCTGCTGCGGTCGGCTTCGGAATGGCTGGATTGTCTGCGACGTTTGCCGGTTTGGAGGCTCCTGCAGCAATACTGGGGGCCCTGATCGGAGCTGGAGGCATGGCACTTGTTGTTCGTTGGGTTGGTTGATGCTGCTGGTAGCTGACGTGCATGGTGCAGTCGACGGCCTCGGTAGGGTCGCGGCGAAGGCGAAGGCATCGCGAGAGCCGTTGCTGATCCTGGGTGACCTCATCAACTTCATCGACTACCGCGACCTGTCTGGAATTGTTGCGGACGTGTGCGGCGAGGCGTTTGTTGCCGACATGGTTGCGTTGCGTACTGCAGGCGAGATGGCAGCCGCAGGTCGGCTCTGGAAGAATTTCTCCGAAGGTCGCGAGGAATCGATTCGCGAGGAATACGGCGTTCGGATCGAAGCTGAGTATGTGCAAATCGGCATGGCGCTCGACGGGGCAGAAGTCTACGTGATCCACGGCAACGTGGACCAGCCAGATCGTCTCGTCAGGAACATGCCGGATTCCGTACGGTACGTCGAGTCCGGTGTCGTGGAGATCGAAGGGCTTCGCGTCGGTCTCGTGTCTGGCGGGCTTCCGAGTTTGGGAACCCCCGGCGAGGTGAGTCACGACGAGATGGCGCTACGACTGGCCGACCTCGGTCCGGTGGACGTGTTGTGCACGCACGTGCCGCCTGCGGTTCGAGTACTGGCCGGCGACGTCATCGGCGGTCGCAAAGAAGGTTCACAGCCGATACTCGACTATCTCGCCGCCCATCGTCCAGAGTTCCACTACTTCGGCGACATTCACCAACCACAAGCCACGAATTGGCGAGTTGGTGCAACTGCGTGTCGCAACGTCGGCTATTTCCGTGCAACAGGACGCGCGGTGCGACATCGTTGACGTCGATCTCGATGCGTTGGCGATCGGCTATCGCCATCGCCGACTGAGCGACGCCGCGCGTCTCAGGGCTCTGCGAGCGATCGCGGGACTCGACCAAGGTGGGCTCGCTCTCGACATCGGCGGTGGACCCGGGGACCATGCGGCAGTTTTTCGCTCGCTCGGCATGCGGGCGGTACTGGTCGACCCGTCCCTGTCGATGACAGGCGAGCGGAGAGTCGACTTGGCGGTGTGCGCGACCGCAGAGCAGTTGCCGTTCATTGACGCAATTGCGGCCCTGGCCTATTTCCACCTGTCGCTGCACTATTGCGACATCGCCTCAGCATGTGCGGAAGCCTCCAGGGTGGTCGAAGTAGGCGGGCGGGTCGTCGTTTGGACGCTTTCTCCGGAGCACCACCAGGCGTCTCTCCTCAACCGATGGTTTCCCACGGTGGGCCGGGTCGACGCCCAACGGTTCGCCACCCCCGAGGAGATCGCCACGAGTCTGGGCGCTGCCGGTTTCGGGCAGGTCGAGATGGCCAGAGAAATCGAATCTTGTTCCAGGTCGGTCGCTGACTTCGAGGAGGCGGTGCGTGCGGGTTTCGTGAGTTCATTGCAGTACGTGCCCACCGGCGAACTCGAGGCTGGACTCGTAGCGCTTCGCCGCCGCCACCCTGACCCCGACGAGGTGATCGACTACACCCTCGACATGACGATGATCGCGGGAAGGCAGAATGCCGAGTGAGGGCAACTAGCCTCTAGGGCGCCACAAGCGGAGGAGCTGAACGAATGGCCGAGGGGACCGTACAAACGATCGAATCGTCGGCATCGCCACAACGCCTGTTCGACGTTGCACTTGCCATCGATTCCTACCCGCAGTGGGTCACTGGCGTAAAAGAGGTGGACGTTCTCGAGCGCGACGATGAGGATCGGCCAGTTCGGGCCCGGATGGTCGTCGACGCCGGCGTGAGGGTCATCGATTACGTATTGCGATACACCTACGACCCCGAGTACCTCCAGTTCTCTTGGGATGCCGAGCCTGGCGAGGACATCAAGTCGCTGAGCGGGTACTACGAGTTCGCTGAACTCGACGACGGCGGGACCGAGGTCCGCTACGGGCTCAGAGTTGAACCAGCCTTTCCGTTTCCGGGGTTTCTACGGCGCCAAGCCGAAAAACACATCATCACCAACGCGCTCCGCGGCCTCAAACGTCGCGCAGAGGAAACGTAGATGCGGATCCTGCTGGTCACCGGCAAGGGCGGCGTCGGAAAGACCACGGTCGCCGCAGCCACAGCGTTGCAGGCCGCCGACCTGGGTCATCGCACGATCATCCTGTCGACCGACCCGGCGCACAGCCTCGGCGATGCCTTTCAAGTCCCTCTCGGCGACGATCCAACGGCCGTAAGTGCGAATCTCGACGCCCAGCAGATCGACGCGCAGAAACGTATGGAAGAGTCGTGGGGGACCGTACGGGACCACATCACGGATCTCTTCGACTGGTCGGGATTCCGCGGCGTCGAAGCCGAGGAGCTCACCGTGCTGCCTGGTCTCGATGAGCTGTTCTCTCTGGTGGCGGTCCGCGATCACGCGGCGTCCGGAAACTACGACATCATCGTCGTCGACTGCGCGCCGACCGCGGAGACTCTGAGACTCTTGTCGCTGCCGGAAATGGCCAACTGGTACATGGAGAAGATCTTTCCAACTGGGCGAAAGCTGGCCAAAGCCGTGCGTCCGATGCTCAACAAGGTCACGTCGATACCGATTGCGAACGACGACGTGTTCGAGGCCGTTGCCGGCTTCTACGAGAGAATCGATGCCGTACGCAGCCTGCTCGCCGACTCGGAGATCACGAGTGCACGGCTGGTGATGAATCCGGAGAAGATGGTGGTCTCGGAGGCTCGTCGAACCTACACCTATCTCGGTTTGTTCGGTTACGCAGTGGATGCGGCGATCGTCAACCGGGTGCTGCCAGACACCGTGACCGACCCGTATTTCAAACGCTGGCGGGAGATCCAGGAAGAGCATTTGGCTTCGATCGACGACTCGTTCGCCGACGTCGAGGTGATGCGCCTGCGCCTCTTCGACGAGGAGATGGTGGGAGTTGACCGCCTCCGTCTGGTCGGTCATGAGCTGTACGGGGACATGGACCCGACCGATCGGTTCAGGGACGAACGTCCCTTCGTCGTGCGCGACGACGGTGACGATGTAGTTCTCGAGCTGAGGGTGCCGCTCGCAGAAAAGGGCGAGCTGGATATCATGCGTCACGGCGACGAGTTGTACATCACTCTCGGGCCCTATCGCCGATCGTTCGTGCTGCCTGATTCGCTGAAACGACGAGAAGTCCGTCGAGCGAAGCTGGACGACGGAACCCTACAAGTCACTTTTGGCCTTCCCGATGACTGAGGAAGAACAAGACGAGTTGTACGCCGACGCCATCCGGGCGGGTGCACGACGAGCAGGCGGTCACCTCATCCGCGCCGGCATCGAGCTCGTGAGCGGTATAAGTGCGTTTCTCGACGAGCTGATCAAAGTGCGAGAAGGCGAGACCCCGCCAGATCGTCCGCAGAAGATCGAGCTCGAATGAGTGAGTTCATCGGGGTCGATGTCGGTGGAACCAAGACGGCAGCCGTGCTCATCGACGACGCAGGGCAGTTGTTGGATCGCATCCAAGTGCAGACGCCCAAAGAGCCCGAGCGATTCATCGACGCCGCGGCAAACGCTGTGGAGCGGCTGCGAACCGATCGCCTGGCAGGCGCCGGCGTTGGCCTCGCCGGCCTCGTGCGATGGCCTGAAGGCGTGTTCGCATGGGGACCCCATGTTCCTGGCACCAACGTGCCCGCTCGCGAGATGCTCACACAGCGTCTCAACGTTCCGATAATCGTCGACAACGACGCAAACCTCACGGCGTACGCCGAAGCGACGGCTGGCGCAGGTCGCGGTCACGATCACATACTGCTCGTGACGCTCGGCACCGGTATCGGCGCCGCGGTCGTGACTCAGGGATCCATCTATCGCGGCGCGTCGTTTGCCGGTGAGTTCGGACACATGACGATGGTTCAAGGCGGCCCGCTTTGTGCGTGTGGTCGGCGAGGCTGTTGGGAGACCTTGGCTTCAGGTCCCGCACTCGCCAGGCTGGCGCGCGAGGCCGTCGCACTCGAGCCGCGAAGCGCGTTTGCCCGCCGCCACCCCGAGCCCACCAGTGAAAACGTCATCGAAGCTGTCCGTGACCGGGATCCCACGGCATACGCATTGGTCGAGCAGGTCGGTCGCGCCTTCGGACTAGGCATCTCGAACCTCGTCACGGCTTTCGATCCAGACGTCGTCATCGTCGGAGGCGGACTGGGCACGGTTGGCGAGAGCCTCATCGAACCGGCACGCCGTACGCTTCAGGAAAACTTGCACGGCGCTCCGCATAGGATTGCTCCGCCGCTTGTCGTTGCCGAACTCGGACGCGACGCAGGAGCCATGGGCGGCGCATTGCTGGCGAAAGACACCTTGGAGTAGAACTCGTGACCGAGCCGATAAAACCAGAAATCGTTCCGGCTGAGAGGTCGTGGCGACAGCTCGTCTGGGAGGCGACGCTGCTGCTCCCCAATCTCGTGAAACTGCTCAGCCGGATGATCCGCGATCCGCGCGTCCCGCGCCGCCGGAAGCTCGTCGCCGGAGTCGTGATGGGATACCTCGTGTCGCCGATCGATCTCATTCCTGACATCGTCCCCGTTCTCGGCCAGGCGGACGACGTACTGCTCGTGGCATTTGCCATCCGGCATTTGATGGAGGGCGCCGGCGACGAGATCGTCCTCGAACACTGGGACGGTGACCCCGATCTACTCGAGATAATCGACACCCTTCTGCAGTGGGGCTCGGATCTTCTGCCCAAGCCTGTGCGTCGTTTCTTGACATGAGCTCGATGCACCCGGGGCGGATCGTGCTCGGCGGATCGCTCGTTGCGCTTGGGGTGCTCTATCTGCTGGCCACGCTCGACGCCATCGAGTCTGTCGGCGCCATCGCCGGCAAGTGGTGGCCGTTGGCGCTCATCGCTTACGGCCTGTTGCAGTTGGTGGCCGATCGAACGACCGCAATCGGTTCCATCGCGATCATTGCGCTCGGAGCGCTGCTGCTCGGTCGCGGACTCGGCGTTTTTGATGCGTCGATCTGGCGCTTCGTGTGGCCCTTCGTGTTGATCGTTGCCGGAATCTGGGTCCTGGCAGGCAGAGCAGAGAGGACGGTTGGAGGCGGCCGATCCATCGCGACCGGAACGCTGTTGGGTTTGCGCAGGGTTCGTGTACAGCCCGGACCGCTCGAGAGCGGATCGGCCGTCGTGGTTCTGGGCGCACTGACCTTGGACCTCTCAGACGTAGAGCCGCCCGGTGACATCGACCTACGCGCCACGGTCATCGCCGGTTCGCTCACTGTGATGGTTCCAGAAGGGTGGGAGATCGATCTCGACGGCACTCCGATCCTCGGTATGTGGGACAACACGACTGCACGTAACGGTAATGGGAAACACCTCTTGCGCATTCGGGCATTGACGGTCGCAGGCGCCATCGAGGTGCGGCATCGAGCACGCTGGGGCTGACGTCCAGGCGGTTTTGAGGTGTGCGCAGCGCGTCTAGCCTCTCCGGCCTATGGACTTTCGCCGCATTGAGAACCTACCGCCATACGTCTTTGCCGAGGTCAACGGACTGAAGCTCGAAGCCCGCCGTGCCGGACAAGACATCGTCGACCTGGGATTTGGTAACCCCGACATCGCGTCCCCGCCCGAGGTGGTGAACAAACTCGTCGAGGCGGCGAGACTCGGACGCAACCACCGATACTCGGCATCGCGCGGCCTCCCGAATTTGCGCAAGGCCGTCGCTGATCGGTACCGCCGCCTGTACGACGTCGATCTGGATCCTGATACCGAGGTCATCAACACCATCGGAGCCAAGGAAGGACTGTCGCACCTCATGTGGACGATCGTCCAGCCCGGCGACGTGGCGCTGGTTCCGGAGCCGACGTACCCGATCCACATCTACGCGCCGGTCCTTGCCGGCGCCGAAGTTCGGCGAGTGCCGTTGTCCGTGGATGCCGATTTTTTCGAGCGCCTGCGAACTTCCTTCCGAGACTCGTGGCCGCGCCCTCGAGTGATCGTCACCTCGTTCCCGCACAATCCCACGACAGCCGTCGCCGATCTCGCCTTCTTCGAGCGCCTCGTGTCTTTCGCGAAGGAGCATCACGTGATGCTCGTTCACGACTTCGCCTACGCAGACCTCGGTTGGGATGGTCTAAAGCCTCCCTCGATGATGCAGGTGCCTGGCGCAAAGGATGTGGGTGTCGAGCTGTACACGATCTCCAAGAGCCACTCCATGCCCGGATGGCGGGTTGGCTTCGTTGTCGGAAACCGAGAGATGGTTGCGGCACTCGGCAAACTGAAGTCATACCTCGACTACGGCACGTTTCAGCCGATCCAGATCGCCAGCATCGTGGCCATCAACGAGGGTGACGACTATGTAGACGAGGTCCGCGGCATCTATCTCAAGCGGCGCGACAGTTTGGTCGCAGGACTCAATCGCATCGGTTGGAACGTCGAGCCGCCGAGAGGAACGATGTTTCTGTGGGCCGAGATTCCAGAGGAGTTCCGGCACCTCGGTTCCCTGGAGTTCACCAAGTTCCTCTTGCGCGAAGCGCGGGTCGCCGTCAGCCCAGGGATCGGGTTCGGGCCATCCGGAGACGGCCATGTCCGATTCGCCCTCGTCGAGAACGAACAGCGCACGCTGCAGGCCATCCGCGGAATCGGAAGGACGCTCGGAGGTTCTTGACCGTCAGTGTTTGCTGGTCAGGAAGAGCCAAGCGGGACGTATGCCTGGGTTGCGTAGTCGATCAGCATTCGATGAGCAGAGAACTGTTGCGTCAAGGTGGCCATCGAGTGGCGCATCATTTCCGCCCAATGCTTCGGGACGCCGTCGGCGCCGCGATCAAAGAATCGTGGGACGACCTCCGATTCGAGCAGGTGGTAGAGGTACCCGGCATCTTCTGCGTCAGAATACGAATGCTCGCCGAAGCCCCAACCGTTGCTTCCGTCGAAGGCTTCAGCCCACCATCCGTCGAGAACACTGACGTTGAGGCCGCCGTTGGCGGCCGCCTTCATCCCTGAGGTACCGCTGGCTTCCATCGGTGGCCGAGGCGTGTTGAGCCAGACGTCACATCCGGTCACGAGCGCACGGCCAAGGGACATGTCGTAGTTCTCGATGAAGAAGATGTGGCCTTCGATGTCTGCCGTTGCGGCAATCTCCGAGACCCAACGAATGAGTCCTTGACCCTCGCGGTCGGCAGGGTGAGCCTTACCGGCGAACACGAGCTGCACCGGGCGTTCGGGATTCGTGAGCAGAGCGCGGAGGCGACCCACGTCGGAGAAGAGGAGCCCGGCCCGCTTGTAGGTGGCGAACCGTCTTGCGAATCCGATCGTCAAGCGGTCCTCGGGAAGTTGGTCGTCGAGCCATCGCAGCCGATCAGGCGACTCACCATGACGCGCCGCCTGTTGTACGAGACGGTTCCTGAGGTTGCGGAGCATCACGTTCTTCTGTTGCGAGTGGGCGTTCCAGATGCTCTTGAGTTCGATTTCGTGGATCGCTTCCCAAGCCTCTGGTTCAGCGAGTTTGGTGACCCAATCAGTGCCGAGCTTGTCTGCGTAGAGCCGCGAGACGTTACGCCCCAACCACGTGGGAACGTGGATGCCGTTGGTGACGGCGCCAGAACGGTCGCCGACGAGGTCAGCCCAGTCCGCCGCTACGACTTCTCCATGGCGCTTGCTGACGCCGTTGATTTTGGCGGCATGACGGATCGCCAACGCACTCATGTCGAACAGGTGGTCACGATCGGCGTGGAAACGACCCTTGGCCAGAAGCTCTTCGCGGTCGGTCCCCGGGATCGCCGTGGTCAGATAGCGGGCCACCAACTCACCGTCGAAGACCTCGTTGCCCGCAGGCACCGGTGTGTGCAACGTGAACAGCGTGTCTTGCTGAACCGATTCGATCGGGTCTTCGACTCCCGCCGCTTGCGCCCATGCCGTGCGCTCCAATAGCGAGAACGCCGAGTGCCCTTCGTTGACGTGCCAGACCGCAGGCTCGAGTTCAAGCGCTTCGAGGATTCGTGCTCCGCCGACACCCAGAACGATCTCCTGATGGAGTCGCATTTCACGCCCACGAACGTACAAGATCTGCGTGATCGGACGATCTGCCGGATCGTTTTCGGGAACGTCGGTGTCGAGGAGCAGGAGTGGGATCCTGCCGACGTCAACGCGGACGGCTCCGACGTGGACGGTTCGGCCCGGTAGCTCGATCGACACTCGGAGTGGGTGGCCAGAACGATCCAAGACCGGCCTGATCGGACGACGAGTCGGTTCCAGGTGCGGATACTCGTGCTGCTGGTGCCCATCGGGATCGACGGATTGTTGGAAGTAGCCGCGCCGATAGAACAAGCCAACGGCGACGAGAGGCAGACCCAGGTCGGACGCCGCCTTGAGGTGATCCCCCGCAAGCACTCCGAGGCCGCCCGAGTAGAAAGGGAGCGTCTGGTGAAGGCCGAATTCTGCACAGAGGTAGGCAATCGGACCGTCGAGGGCCTCGCCGTGGTTCTGGTCGAACCACGTCTCTTCGCTGTCCATGTAGGCGTCGAATCGATCCATGGCGGTGTCGTACGCCTCGGCGAACGAAGCGCTCGTTCTGAGGGCGTCCCACGTCGAGGGTTCGACGATCTGCAACAGCGTGAGCGGATTTCGGGTGGCCGCCCATTTCTGTGGATCGATGCGGCCCCACAGTTCGTAGCCCTCAGGGTTCCAGATCCACCACTGATTTGCGGCGAGGTCTACGAGACGGCTGTATTCGCGGGGCAACCTGATTGGAGTCGCGCCTGGGCCAACGGGAATTTTTGTGAAGAGTGAGTCCATGAGTTGGCGTATTACAGACGGATAGTCGTCTGCCCGCAAGACGAGAGACGGCCACGAAGGTCAAGCATGCAACAATGTCGCGGCAGAAGGGTTTCATGGCATTCGACAACGGCATTGCCGACTTCAGATCCGACACCGTGACGCAGCCGACGGCTGCGATGCGCGCCGCGATGGCGAACGCCGAGGTGGGTGACGATGTCTACGGGGAGGATCCCACGGTCAACGCCCTCCAGGAAGAGGCGGCGGCGGCCGTCGGCATGGAAGCGTCCCTTTTCGTGCCATCGGGCACGATGGCCAATCAGATAGCCATCAACGTCCAGACGAGACCCGGTACTGAAGTCATATGCGTCGACTGGGCTCATGTCCGCAACTACGAGGTCGGCGCCGCAAGCGCCTTGTCCGGAGTGGCGTTTCGAAACGTTCACACGACTGGTGGCGTGATGACCACCGACGACATCGAAGGGCTGCTGGCGGAGGCCGGCTATCACCTTCCTGCCGTTTCTCTGCTCGTCTGGGAGAACACGCACAACCTCTC